>NZ_CP009928.1:4275754-4633632 GCF_001021975.1 Chryseobacterium gallinarum
ACAATTTCAGTTGCCGGATTAGTAAGTGCAAAAAACACAGAAGTGAAAACCCCAACAAAAGAGGTTGAAAAAAAAGAGGTTGTAAAAGAAGTTGATTCTAAAGAAGCCGACGCATCAATGCAGTGTATTCAATATGGAATGTTGATTAGTTGTACAAACGAAGTGATTCCAGATACTGTTTGTTATGGTGAAGGTACTGATAATGCAACTTATGAAGATGCTTGGGATTGCATTACAACAAATGGACAGCTTGCAAATGAATTTTTCTGCGGATAATTCATGATTAGAAAAAGTATTTTTAGGTCTCAGTTTACTGGGACCTTTATGTTAAAATTGAAATTTTAATCTAATGAAAATCATTTTTTGTCTTCTATTTATAGCATCTTATATGCAAGCTCAAGATATCGACAGTTCAACAGTTAAAATTAATTATTTAACAAAATTTTTAATAGATACAACGGATGTCAATTCAAAGAAAGAAGAGTTAACAGGTTTATGGATTGGAAAAAACTCTTCTTTATTTAAAAGTGATCAAAAGGCAATAACAGACTCTTTATCTAAAGAGGCAACTAAATCTAGTTTCAAACAACCTGTTGGAGGAAAAATAATAGTTGATTTTTCAAGAGTTCCAAAAGCATATTTTATGCCTGAAGTTTATAAAAGAGGTAATATAACAAGCATATTTGACAAAGTTTTAAATGTCACAATGGAGTACGAATCCGATCAGAAAATAAATTGGAAGCTTTTAAATGAAACCAAGGTGATTAGTACATATAAATGCAGAAAGGCAATAGGTAGATATCGTAATAGAACGATAACAGCTTGGTATACAGAAGAAATCCCAATATCAGAGGGGCCATATACATTTAAAGGATTACCAGGGTTAGTTGTTGAAGCTTATGATGAGAAAGATTATTATCATTTCGTTTTAGTAAGTTTAAAAAACGTGAAGAAACCTATAATAACGATCAGAAATGCTATAAAAACAGACTATCAAAAGTTTGCAAAAAAAAGAAGCGATTTTAAGCAAGACCCTGCCGGAGCTTTTTTTACTGCAACTGGAAAAACTACCCCAAAAGAACAACAAGAGCGAATAAAAAAATTACACAATAGTAAAAACAATTATTTAGACTAGAAAAATAAGCACCTGTTGAGGTGCTTTTACTATTTCTTACTAAAATCATCCTCTTTCAAAAGATTTTTGAGCTGGAATGTTATAATCCTTCTTATTGGTCGGACAAAATATCTAATAAAGTCATTATCCCCCATTTCCTCCATATTCTCGAAAATACTAACAACTTCGATGTAAATCATGATGTAAAGCATTGTATCGCCGAAAATCCAGCTAAACTGCTCACCAAATTTCACTTTGCTGGCAAAAATAATGTTCAGAATAACCATAGCAATTATAATGCTTCCGCCGTATTGCATAAACTTAGTGAAGGTTTTTCTGAAACCCTCAGAAGTACGCCTTGTTCCGTTTATTGTTGCTTTGGTGATGCCAAACCCAAAGTCAAGGATAAAAACGACTAATAATGCCGATAAAAGTACTCCATTAGGATAGTATTGAATATATGCGTTCATTTTGAAATTCTATTATTGAGTTTTTACAATGGTTTTCATCTATTGTGTTTAATATCCATACTAAAGCTTTACCGATCTTACTCAATGTGCCGTCCCGCTCGTTCTTTCCTAAAGCCGAAGAAATAGTCTCATTTAAATTCCCGAATTGATAGCCGTTATCAGTTATTAATGTGATATTCCAAAGCGTTCTAAATTCGCGATTGCCAAATTTATCAATATTAACTGCCGTACTTCTGAAATATCCTTTTACATGATTCCTTCTTTTCAGTAAGACAGCAATAAAGTTTATTAAAGTCAAAGGCAATAACAGTAGATATGCAACTATAAACAAAAAAAAATCTAAACAAAACTTTTTCATATATCATTTATTTCTTTTGAAAATTTTTCAACATATTGCAGCATAAAACGTGCGAGAAGATCGGTAAGATGTGCTGTTTTGGATTTGATGAGATAACGGACGTACTGAATTGATGGTACTTTTACGACCTCTTCTTGTTCGTTAATTACGTTTCCTTCGTCGTCCAAAGTCTGCCTGATCCCCGTCATTACAGAACCATCGGGCCTGATCACCTCTTCCATATTCCATTCGTAGATCTCCCAGGGCTTCATATCAATGCTTTTGTAAACCTCGTTTGTAGGTTTAAGGGTAAGAACCTGTTTCACGTAAACATAAATTCTTTCTTCCGGGTGATTAAGATCAGGATTCGAGAACCCGGAAACGATCAGTTTTCGTGAAAATTGCGTTAAAATCGGATGGTCAGGAAGTGGCATTTCATGCCAATTATCACTAACCATGTTAATTGCGTCGATCATTTCTTTATCATTTGTGGTTAAAATCAATGTTGTGTTCATGATATGTAGTTTAAAATTTAAAGGCTTGGACAATAGATGCGTTTATACTCTTTGGCGTTGTTCCATTCGTAACAGCTAAAGAAATACTTACCGCATCTGTATTTGATGTAACCGTTTGAACTATTGTTGCTCCGCCAACTGTAAGAAACTGTGTGTAAACGTTCCCCTGCCGCATAATCACAATATTCGCATTCATAACGGGCGTTGATCCAGGCTCTATTTTAGTTGAATTTGAGATTATATTATTCCACATTGCTGTAGAGATGTAGGCGCCGCTTCTAAAGCAAGAATTGATAATACGGATAAATGAATTGTCAGATAGAGCCAATGGAATATTTGATTGAACTAAGCCTAAATAAGCATAGAAATCAAAAACATCACTTATTGCCTGATTGCCAGAGATAGACAACCCTACATTGAATTCAATATAAAAATTTGAATTGGCTGGAAAAATAGTATCACTTTTTATTGCAGCAACAAAAATATTAGGCTCATAAGCATACGCCTTATTTGCAGGATTTGAGCTATATGAAAACAGACCGCCATTAGTTGTAAAAATAGTGTTTTCCTGACCAGAGGTATAGGCGATACGTTGCCAGTTAATTGCACTAACATCAATACTATCAATATTTGTCACTACATTAATGTTAGATGTAGTTCTGTGTGTTTGAACAACTGGTGATGTCGTTCTAATAATTACATTATATTGAGTATTTGCTGTTAGTGTATCTCCATAAACAGAAACGATCATGCTTTTACCATCAGCTGATGGTTGAAAACCCAAACAATCAACTTCGGTTGTACCAATAGCGGAACCAACAGGAATAAATTTCACAGAGGTGGTAGCAGGGTTAACATTCAAGTTTAATCCTTGTAATACTAAATATCTTACAACATGGTCATTTTTTATAACTGTAGGAGTTATAGAATAAACATTTAATGAACCGTTAGAATATTGCCCGTTCCATACTGTAGCTATATTTTCTTTTTGAATAGGTGATAAAGACTGAATCAAAGCTAAATAATCCTCATAATCCCTATACATTAGCATCCTCCGGTTTCCCGTTAGATCAGTCCCATGAAAACGGCGATTCCATAACGTAATCTGATTCGGAAGTAACTCGGTATTTTCATCAAACACAACAGCCTTTGAACGGACACGACCATCTAAATGCAATAACTCTGTAGGATCGGTTATACCAATACCAGTTTTTCCAGCATTATGGTACATGTTGGATTCTTTAAAGTTTTGACCATCCCAAAATATCAAATAATTAGCAGCAGGATTTATGCTTGCATATATTGGCCCGGGACCTAAACTTCTAATAAAGAAATTCCCAAGGGTTGACGGTTTATCCATTTTTGCATTTAATGCAGCTTGTAAGCCCTCTACCATTGCAATAGTAATATTTGTTAATCCGGTTGGCAGGTAGCTAGATACCACAGTTTTAGATCCGCCATTGTAGATATACAAAGCATAATTACCCGATCCGTTAGGAATGGCAATAAAATCGTTTTTCTCATATTGGTAGGCCACATTATTGGCCATAAATGCAGATAACGACGTTTCCGTTACAGAAATTAGTTCCGTTAATCCCAGGGCTTCAATCATTGAAGCTAGGATCTTTCCATCAGCTCCGACAAAATCAGCGTTTTGCATATAATTTTCATCGGACTGATCTTTAGTATAAACATTGCCTGAATTAACGCCGTCATCTACAGTGGCAATGTTGGCAGGAAGATCGCCCACTCCCAGAATAGTTTTCCACGCCTGTACATTAGCATCGTTAAGATTGGAAGCGTTAAGTTTTGCCAGCGTAGTTATGTGAGCATCCTCATTAATAAGGTGTGTATTATATACTGTTTTATCTACTTTTTCCTGTAGTTTACTGTTAAGATTTTCAACCTGATCCATAGGGATAGATTCGTCTTTATGACGAAAAGACGTCCAGGAAGCTGCAAATTGTTCCTGTGTTGGAAAGTCTCCGGTTTCAAACCAGCTTAATATAGTATTGATAGGGGTTGACATAATTGTTATGGTAGATTAGGTTCTATAAAATAGGCGATAATAGAAGGCTGTATATTGTTATGCGGCTGGTTTGATCCTCCCGAGGAAATCCATTGTGTGTATTCATTTCCTCCCTGGCGGCTCAGTGCATTTCTGTTCCCGGTTCCGACCTTTTCCAAACCAAGTTGGAAACTCAAACCAAAATCAGGAAGTTCAGGTTTTGTTAATGTATGTGTCTTCGTTCCTAAAGTTGATTTAAGGTTTAAGAAATCGGGATCGTTAGGATCAAGCCCGACAATTACTTTTCCTCTAATGTCGGTACATTCTTTCCAACCGGCAGGAATTTCGTTCAGAGGCTTAAACCATGCCCATGCAATACCGCCGTTAACAATGGGAGCCGTTTTCAGTTTTAGCAATTCGACATCCTGTTTTATTGCATCTAAATCAGATTGGGAAGCACTTTTAAAAGCCCTGGTCTGGATTTCTTCAAGGGTTTTAAGTCTAAAGAAATCATCCCAGTTATAACTTACTGCACCTGATCCGAATTTGACTATCTTTTTTTCAATCAAAATTTTATCGGTCTGATCCTGGAATGTTTTTGGAATCTGTTCGGTATGAATGTAAACCGTTGAAACAATACTACCTCCTTCAAAATAAAGGATCTCTCCATTAATGGCTACAACTCCCGGGCTTACATTCGATCCGGTAATTAAGCATCCTGAAAGAATCGTTAAGTGTCCGGCTAAATCTCCAAGTACATCATAGAATTTAATAGCTTCCATGATATCGGACATCAGATCATTTGTCAATGGGACACCTCCCGTCTGTAAAAAATTTATATTGAGTTTCATTTTAAACTATTTCTATTGTATAATTTTTTGATTGAAGCATGTAATATTCTATTTCTGCACGTAGCTGAAGTTCATTGATTCCTGTATTGGGAATTCTCACAATAAAATCAAACTCGCTGTACAATTCTGATTCGGTTCTGAGGTAAATCGGGTTTTCATCTCCGAAAAGCCACTTTGTCTTGCTTTTAAAGGCATCGTCCTCAGCTTCTGTGTATAAGTATAGCCCCTCATACTGGACTGCTTTAACGATACGTATTCTTCGTTCTTTATTATCAAATAGATCATTAAGCCTTTTCTGCATGGAAAATTTTTGACACGTGATCTGCATTCGTATTAAATTCTCCTTTCGGGTCCTTAGAAATAAGATATACAGACTCATGAGGGGCGTTATGAGTACTATAGAATACACAATAATTTCCAATGTTCTAAAGAAGGTAGGCAGCCAAAGTATGGCGAGCTTTTTAAAATCAATATTGTATACTTTATCATCCATATTTACACGATATATTGAAGCCCTGAAAAATCTTCGATCTTAAACCTTCCGGATTGTGGGATCACTGACATATTAACAGGTTGATACAGTCCATACCCTCCTACAGATGGATCTATCCATTTACTCTCTACTAAAATCGTTTGCAAGTCATCTACGCCCTCAGCCGCTAATATGGCAGCTTCCAGCTTTTGGATGCTCAATTCCCCGTTAAATGGAAGATTAAGTAAAAACAGCCTGATGGCATCCTGTACCGGATAATTGGCATTTACGATGTGCATTCCATTTGGGAGCAATACTTTAGGATCATATTTTATTTTAAATAAAAACCTGAGCATATCCGGCAGATAGTTGACAAAGGCTACGGCATCACCTGCAGGAGCAATCTCTTCGATGTATCTTCCGAATGCTGTCATTACATCATTAGGGAAGATATCGTCTAAGTTTTCCGGGGCGATCTTAATACTAATACGTGCCCTGCCCCCAGATATAACCCGGTTACACGCAGCATATTTGATAATCTTTGAAGCTTCGATCTGTTCCTCGGTAGCTTCTACCTCTACACCATTTTGAATAAAAGTTGTTTTGAAACGGTCTGAATCTTCTATCAGATCAAAACCGTACTGAAATCGTAAAGCTTCAGACCTGTATTTTCTAAGGTTAAAAACCTTCTGATTAGCAATTAAATCCTGTATTTCCTGTAAATGAAGCTGAGCTGCTAACTGAAAATTTAAAATAGTCCAGGCCACAACTTCCAAAAATTGTCTCCATACTGAAGTTTTTGAATTGGTATCCATACCATTTAAGGCAGGATTAGCATTCTTTGCGGCTAGCATTTCCGCTAAAATTTCTGCAAAAGTCTTATTCATTTTAACTTACTTTAAAGGAGTTTCCAATCTGCATCCATCCGATGCCTTTTTCCGGTGGAATTACCGATGGATCGGTTATGCCTGTGGCAGGCTCTATGCGCTTTAACACATATTCATTGAGTACAAACTTATCCTCCTGTACCGTATCCGGGATCGTCAGAGCACTACCCGTGGTAAGATCATCTGTAATGGTCAGGTTATTGGCTACAGCAATAGCAAATGTATTGTATACACTGCCTGTATGCTGTACAGCAATATCCAGCAATGACTGATTAGGAAGTACTATTATTCTTTTCACTCTTGATATATAGCATCTATATTAATTTCTAAATCCTCTGCCACTCTTAATGCCCTTATGGTCATTCCATCTCTGACAAATTGCTGTCTTATCTCCCGTGCCAGATCATCCACATTCGGGCTCTCCAGATACCTTCTTGAACCAACCCCAACGGTGGGAGCGGACTTGAACTGTCCTTTATCTGCCAAGAGGAGTATCTTTTGATGCTGATAAGTGCTTTCACCTATAGCAAAATCTCCGTTCTTAATAATAATATTAAAGCTATCGTCTAAAAGGATGTCATTTGGCATTCTATGTTATATTTCCGGTTCCTGTGCCTGTTTGAGCTGTAGCTGTTCCTGTTGTGGCTACGGTAACTTTTACCTCACCACTTCGTACGAATTTATCTATTGCATCCGCAAGCTTATTAGCTATTCTCTGCCGGGATTCTTCCGGCTTCTCGGTTGCAGAAGCTTCCGAAGTGAATATCTCCAAAAGATCATTGAGTAATATTGGTTTTCCTGTATTTAAACTCATTTTAAAAGCTTTTTAAAATCATCTTTTATATCTAAAAATTCATCCTGTAGAATCAATTGAATAGTTACCCCCATATTGGTCTGATATCCTCTCTCTATCACGGTAAAAAGCCGCTGTAAAAGGTTAAGCATGTTCTGATTATTTGCTTCCATACAGATTTTGTCCGTTAGTTCCAGTTTGGTATCTCCAACTACCCAGAGAAACTTATCCACCTGATCAGTGGCTACCACCATCCAGTCGTCATCATCTTCAACCCTAACAGCCAGTACATAGGTTCCGATTTTGGGAATCTGAAGGAAGCTTTTGTTATCAGAAATCACAGGCTTTAACCGGACATCTAAAAACTCCTGGTCATCTTCATCAATCAGAATACAGGTAGCCTGACTTTCGTTAACAGACTTTACCCTGGCTATATTGCTGACGGCAGGAGCAAGGCTTTTAGCCAAACTTTCAAACCCTGCCCGTAACTGTTCCGGTGTTGCCATCCCAAATAAATCCTAATTGAACTGTTTGTCTACCTCCTCCCATTCCAAATTCGCCCGATACCGACTCAACAAAATAATCTCCTGTTTTTTCCGGATACATTCCACCATCGATCTCTAATACCATTCCTTTATTAATATAAGGCACCAGGAAAAGCTGAATATTTCCTTCATAGCCTTTGTAATTTTCTTTTATTTGAAGCCTGTTTACTATCTCTTTTACATATTGGGAAGGTATACCCGCTTTTATTTTTACTTCTTTTTCGTCATCATATTTTTTCATAACCCGGTTAAGTGCCTTTTCTTGACGCTCTTTTTCTTTACGTTTTCGATCAGCTTCTTTTTGAATTTCTGTTTTTTTTAGGGTACTCTTAGTTTTGGTCACTTCACCTTTCTGGTCTTTTTCCCGGACTACTATTTTTACGTTTTTATCTACTTTCCTTTTTTGAAAATCATCATCTTTTACTGTATTCCATCCAATTTTTATTTTTGCACGCTTTTGAACTTTTCCGAAAAGTGTTCCTACATACAATTCACTGAAATTAAAATAAACAGCGAGCTGACATTCTTTCTTCAGATATTCCAATACCTGGATTCCGGTAGCATTTTTAAACCTTACATTTTTAAGTGGAATATCCGGCATTTCTGGAGAAAGCTTGATATCGGTTCCTGCTGTCACATCCTGTAGTAGCTGTCTGACTGTAACAGAGGCATACGTTTTATTAAAAATAATATCATAGAGCTGATAACCATAGCCTTCACACTCAAGCTCCACCGGAATTCCGAGCTTAACATTTCGGACAAAACCTTCAAACCTTTTTTCGTTTTTTTTATTATACCCCAAAAGAACACTTACTTTATCTCCTTCTTTGAATTGATATACCAGTTTTTTATCTTCAGGAAGGTTTAAATCTTTGGTTTCATCATTACTTTCATTTATCATGTGAATGATTCTTGGTAATGTAATATTACAAGTATCAATAAAGTTTCCTACATCTGTCTTCCAAGACACTTTATTGGGTTTGATATTATTGTAATCTCCTATGCTGATCTTGCTGGTTAAGTAAAATGCCATTACAAAAATTCTAAATCGGTTATAAAATCACTTTTACAAGTCAATTGAAAGGGTCTAATCCAATGATTTTGTCCCTGAACTTCGGGAAATTCTAATTCAGAAATGACAATCCTGCAATCTCTTGGGAGAAATAATTCTGCATAACCTCCCTGAAGAGTTTTTACAAAAGTACTTTCCTTTAATGCTACTAAATCAAGAATCTGTTGTTCAGGAACAGTTCTGTTTTTCCCTATCAGGAAGCCCCGGATTGTAAATTTATAATCTTCAATATTGATTATTTCCGTTACCGTTCCTTTTCGCTCAACTACCGGAGTATTAACAATTGTACTCATAAGATTAACCGAAACAGTACAGATGTCAATCGGTAATTCGATAGGCTCAATTTTACCACCTACCAATTTAGATCCGGTAAGCTTTATAGGAAACCATATATCCTGACCATATGCCCCCACCTTATTAAAAGATTGGCCAAACCTGGAACCATAATGTATCGTCCCCTTTGGTCTTTCATTCTGTGGAATTCCTGAAAAACTTACATCAATGTTTAAAGGTTTAGATTCCGGCACATGATACGAATGCCTTCCAAATACTTCACCATAAAGTTTATATATATTAATTACGTTAGCTGTTGTTGGGGTCATTTTACATATTTTTTGCTCCGTTGTACAATACTCTACCCATTAATTCCATAAGGATTCTCTCAATATCCTGCTCACTTTCTTTCATATTCATGGTGGTAAATTGGATATTATCAAAGAATTTTCCGAGGTTTATGGTAATATACTTTGTTCCACCTCCGGCGATCGTATCTCCGGTTTCTTTGGATTTCTTTTTATTTTTCTCTTTTTTGTCTTCACCAGCTCCGGCATTTTTAAATCGAGTAAGGTCTGAGAAGTAAGCCGTACTTTTAGGGTCAGTAGGTTTGTCCGTCTTGGTGGTTTTATCGACTTCAACCTTTAAAGTACTATCTGAAAGGCCCAGTATATCTTTAATCATCTTATAGGCCCCCTCCAGGTTATCCAGAAAAGGACGGAGAATATTATCCCAAACCCAACCAATTTTTTCACCAATCCAGCCGACAACCTCTAGAATACTGATCAGGACAAACTGCATTCCTTTAAAAATATCCCGTATCAGCTCACTTTTTGAAACCCAGTCAACGATTCCCGATATAATCTTCCATATCGTAGATAAAAGTCCTTTTACAACCCTCCAAAGTACCTCGTAATACTCCATAAGGACAGCAACGTAATTCCCCCACATGCTGGTGCCATTTCCTAAGTTCAGAACATAATCAATAGCCTTTCCGAGCCCATTAGATAACATATCAATATAAGGCTGTGCTTTTGCAAGCATTGGCTGAACCATTTCTGACATCGTGATTGCTACATCGAGAACCCTTACTATAATGGGACTGAAAGAATCCCCGATATCGGTAAGAGCATTGGTTGCTCTGTCTTTTACAGACTCCCATTTCCCGGACATCGTTTTATTCATTTTCTCCAAGGCCCCTTCATATAGACCGCCTTCCATTCTGGCCATAGCCAGTGATTTTGCTAGGAGATCGTAAGAAACCTCCATTTTCTTTACATCTTCTACGCTCTTGCCTGTAGCTTTAGAAAGTAATCCGTAGATATTGATCCCGGCATATCCGAACTGTTTGATATCCGCTGCGGAAGCGACACCTAGCGATTTAATCTGCTGCATATTGATCGCCATCCGCTGAAGTTCATCATTTCCTCCTCCTGTGGCCGATATCGCATTAGCAAGGTTCATAATATCTTCTCTGGCTGCTGCTGCATTACCGTCTACACTTACCAGAGCCCTGTTTGCTTTGAGAAGGGTTCCTGTATCATAAGAAGAGATCTCTGCATCATGCCGGATATTCTGATAAGCAGCCTGGGCCCCTGCATCTCCTAAAAACGTGGAAAGCCCTACGACATCTTTCTCCTTTTGCATAGAGCCTGAAATTGCCGCTCCTATACCATCTTTTACTGCTCCCAGAAAAGCTGACGCAATGTTCATCCCTATATTACCGAGCATGGAGCCTATCGCCATACCTCCGATACTGAAACCTCCACCTCCGGAACCGGAAGAGCTGCTACCTCCTCCGATGTTTCCGGTGTGCCTTCCTGCTTGTCTCTGTAAAGAAGCCAGCTCACGTCTGGCGGCTGCAATCTGGCTTGTTATGGTAGAATTTTTAATGGTATTTTCTACCTCCCGGATTCTTCTTTGCAGCTCGTTGTAGCTCATTCCCAGTGTTCGGTTACGCTGAGTCATCCGGTCAGCATGTTGAGCCATTCTGTTAAATGCAGACTGAGAGGTGGAGCTCAATTTATTTAAGCCCCCACTCATCAAATCTTTCATTCTTACAACAAACTCAACAATATTACTCACGATATCTACATTTTATTTTCATGCTGCTGTTTCCAGATTTCCAAGGCTATCCCGGTGCGGTAAAAGAACTTCTCATCTCCCCATTTTTCTAAGGCATCCGCACCAAACTGCATGGAACCGAAAACAATCAGATATTCAATCCCAGAATCTCTTTTTTCAAAGTCCTGTTTTCCTTTTTCGTTAAGCACGAAAAAACTCGCCTTTCTTGCTTTCTAAGATGTTATTCATCTGAAGGAATACAGCAATAAACAGGTCTTCATCCTCGATTAACTGATAATCTCCATCAAGCCATAACTGTTCGATAATCATGGCAACGGCTTTAGACATTCCATTCATTCCGATAGCAGTCAGATAATCTCCTAAGTCTTCAGCCAATGGTGGACGTAGTACGGCCAGAAAATCATCTACTTTAAGGTAAATAAGATCACGATTTCCGTATTCAACCTTCCATTGGTTCAATTGAGCCTCTGTAAACCTTTCAATAAAAGGAGTTTTGTCTTTTACCTCATTCTTTTTAGAATTGGCTTCTTTTTCTGCCTCTTTGGATTTTCTTTTAGCAAAAATGGACTGTAGTTTTTCGTTGGTATCATTTGATACTGTATTAATCGATTGTTTCATAGTTGTATTTATTAAAGTATTAATGTAATTGTTGCCTGCTCATGGCGATATACGGAAGGGTTATTTCCCTGTTTTTAGCTCCCTGATCCATAGAAACTCCATCCTCTAAAAACTGGACCCCTGTAGAGATGTAACTCTTTATTTTATCGGTAATCCTACGTTTAAAGGAAATAGAAATAACTATCAGCTCGTGCGGAACTTCGGTAATATCATCATATCCGGCATCCTGGGCAGCTTTGTTCATCGCATCTGCCTCAAATCCTAATATTTTGATATTTCCCTCATATTTAATATTCCCTTTTGTGATATCAATGGGCTCCATACCTGCTCCGTAAAGGTGTTCAGCATCTACCGTCTTTTTACTCTCAAAGCCACGCAGACCTTTAATGACACGGTTTAGTATTTTTACTTCAAAATGCGCCCATGCACACTCTGAGGTAGTGATATTAATGTTCATCTTTTAAATAGTTTTTGTTAGCCCGAGGTTTAAAATAATCCAGGTTAGATATCCTAAAGGTTGGATTTTCACCTGCATTTCGAGTGTGTTGGTATTAATCAGATCCTGATCTGTTGGGACCAGTACATCTGCATCGCTGATCTGTCCGGCCATCTGTAAAAGGAGTTGAGATTTAATATTCTGCTCCAGATAAGCGGCATCTGCATCGTTGATCTTTCCTTCTTTGGTCATTCGCACTGAACTTTCCAAAAATGGGATAGATGATGACGTCGCTACTCTTTGAGCTTTGTCGATCAGTCTTCCGTATACCAGGATTCTAAAGTCATCATTCCCTGACATTTTATCAACACTGAAAAAATATCCAGATATCCCTTCTCTAGTGTGGTAATGAATGTATCCGGCATCGGTGAAGTTATTCAGTTCTACAGGGTCAAATTCATCTACAGACTTACTTCCGATAAATGCACTGGTAATACTTAAAACTCCGTTAGTACCGTCTCCGAGCTTAATGTGGGCCGGATATTTAACTGCTCTTGCCAAGGCAACTGCTACAGATGCCGAATTGTCATTTTTTGTCCCTCCCAGTACGATACCTGCAAAAGTATTCTCTGCTGAAACAGGCTTAAAAATAGGGATTACCGTTTCATCTTTAATTCTCCCTTCGATCAGGAATCTTACCGGACGGTTAATAGATTGCTGGTACTGTCCCAATACTTTTGAAGTAACCAAGGCATTTTGTACATCTATATCCAGAAATCCGGTTCCGGCATCATAAGAGTCAGCAGGTTTTCTGCATATCCCTACCAGATTCACCCGGCCTTTTGAAATGGTTAATAATTTTCTCACCCCGTTTGGATTCGTAGAAGTGCAGGCACTTTCCATAGTCATGGTATCCTCAGTTCCCAAAATCCATAGCTCCTGGCTTCCGCCAAGCTCATTATAGAACTCCAGAATATGCCTGTGTAAAAAAGGTTCATCTGTCAAAGTATATCCTTTGCTTTCTGCATCTGACAAAGAATAAACAGTCACTACCTTTCCGATATTGGCCGCCAGTGCGGCGGTTCCTACAATTCCTGCAACGCCGTCAGTTACCAGCACCTGACGCTGCAAGTTGCCATTTGTTACCTTGGTAATAACATTAGGCGTTCCAGTTCCTTGTGACATAATGGTTATGGATTAAGAGTTGTTTTGAATTCTGTTAATGCTGCGATCAGTGTCTCAGCCTTTTGATCTGCTGTTTCAATACCGAAGAATTTAACCAGTGGTTTCATCAGGTTGTAATTCGCTGAGCTCAGCTCTAAGGATTCCAGTTCTTTAATTTTAGCTGTTCTTTCAGCTTCAGAACCTGAAATTAAATCATTTGACCTCCCCTCTTTTTCCAACACTTTTTTATTGTAAGACTCGATCGTCTGATCATCCAGCGTTCCAGCAAATCCCTGGGCCGCTCCGGCGGTATGGAATACACGGCCATCTGAGGTAATATAACACTCCTCATTCAGCGGATGACGCTTAAAATAATCGAGTGCTTTATCTATATATTTTTTCATTTTAAATAATTTTTAAATATTCTTTAAATAATCCTTTTCCATCTGAGAATAACGGCGAGGAGTATAGCGGTAATAAGTCCTAAAAATATTCTCCCGAGCCAAATCTGTACATTTTGAAACCAGGTAAGAGGTTTGTCTCTATATACTGGTTTATCGATGTAAACAGGAGTCTGCTTGGTATCTTTGATATAGGTTTCTTTCCACTGTTTGAATAATTTCTGCGCTTGCTTAGTACATTCGACACTCAATTTATTTCCTTTTATAGAGGCTTTAGGAATATTAATAATTTTACCAGGTTGGGACTTTGATTGAGTTTCCTGTATCTCCCTGAGTATGGGTTTACCGTTAATACAGTCGATATAGGCTTCATAGTAGGAACTGTCAGCCTCTATTTTATATACTGTATCCCGGATGGTCTTAGTAACCTCTCTTGTGTTTTCAATAACCATCGGGGCAGGTGGTTTCACTACTTTGCAGGAAACCACGGTCCCCAATGGAATAATAAATAATAAAACACAAAATATGAAGAAGAAAGTACGTTTCATTAGGTTTTAAAGGTTTTAAAGGTTTTGGTATTCGGTTTTCGCATCAAAGGATGGACATGCCTTGGCTACTTTCGGGAAATCCCGATGCCCCTGGATGATGGCTTTTGGAAACTCCTTTTTCAGAGTCTTTAAAATCTTTAATAAACTTTCCTTTTGTTCCGGGGTACGGGTGTCTTTGGGCTTTCCGTTTCCATCAATACCACCTATATAGCAAATATTGATACTTACAGAATTGTATCCCTTTACACCGTTGGACACCTGATCGATAGGCAATAAATTAACGATCTCGCCATCCGCTTTGATGATATAATGATAGCCGGGCATTTTCCACCCTAATTCTTTTTTCCAGTAATTCTGGATGGCTGACACTGTCGCGGTCTGAGACGTAGCGGAACAATGCACGGCTATATATTGAATTTTTCTCATAATGGTTAAATTTTAAACAGCATCCTGAACAATAGCCATAACTCCTTTCCAGTCTTCTCTACGGCATCTGCCACCTGTTTTAATTAGTCCTGAATGGACATCACCATAGTACAATGGATTTCTCATGTCCTGGAAAAGTTCTGTATCTCCGGTAGCCTTACTTACACTGTCTTTATGCCACAGTAAGCACCCCAGATTAGAATCCCCGGCTAAAGCTTCACCCGGTAAAATAGGCTGATTAGTAGCCGGATCAAATGCCAATACTGAACTCCTTTCTAAGAAAGTGAATCCGGCAAATTTTCCGACAATTCCGTTCGCAAGGTCGGCAGTTGCCTGGAATGCTGCCATTTGATTGGCAGATAACGAATCAATGAATTCCTGATACATATTAGATTCAGTCATCGCATAACGCCCTTCTTTCGGAACGTTATCCTTATTCATCATAGCCTGAGCCTTTTGGAACTCTTTGTGATGTAAACCTTTTCTTTGCCCAGTCTGGCCGTCCACACTGTTTACTGCTGTAGCAGGTCCGGTAGTTTTGATCTGTTTGCTTGCAGGCAGATATTCAACTACAGAACCTCCTCCTGCGATTGGCTTGAAACCTCTAACCCAATTATAGAGCATATCATCTCCCACTGTTTCTACAAGTGTATTGGTATGATCACCTAAAACAGAATCTGTTTTGGCGTAAGAAATTTCCATACCTTCTGTCCAGGTGATTACGGTCGGATCGGTAGAATAGACGTCCAGCGGATAGAATACCACTGTATCACCCCTCTGAACGGCTACTGCCGGAATATTAGGCCTGTTTTTAACCACGTTAGGTTTTGCCCCTGCCTGTGGAACATAGACGATAGAACCGCCTTTTACGAACTTCGATTCATCGAAGCATAATTTTAGGTGTGGATTCGTTTTCCACAATTTCTCTATAATGTATGAGACCCACAGTTCCTGTGGTACTTTTGGATTTGCCATAATATTTTAGTCTTTTAAGTCAGGGTATTTTTCGTTTTTTAATTTGGTATACAAGTCAGGATACTTCTGTCTTACCGTTTCCAATTCATTGGAGCTCCACAAATCATCCCATGATTTACCATTGTATTTCTCCAGTTCCTGGTCTCCGTCTTTGATTTTCTCCGTCACGGAAACCTGGGCAGGTAAAGTGTCGATCAAATCTTTTAATCCGGAAGGGTTAGTGGCATAATCAGCGGAAAGTTTGGCAGCCAGTTCCTGGGTAAGCTTCTTATCATTCTTACCTTTGTCGATAAGGTCTTCCACCTGTTTTTTCACCGTTTCTGCTTTTAAATCTTTCAGCTCCGTTTCTTTAGTATCTAAAGAGGTCTTGTATTCATCAGCTTTATTAGCTTTATCAACTAAATTATTGATCGCTGCTAAAACTTCCGGTTCGTCACCGTCTTTTAGATTTAAGGCTGCAAGAATCTTTGCAGCATCAAGGGTATTGCTCATAGTATTTTTGATTGTAAAATTTTCAAGATCAGAGAGATTTAATTCATTACCTTCCATGTCATAAAGGCTTGTTAATGCGCTGTAATTACCAGGTATATCGACTAATGATATTTCTCTGGGAAACCATTTTGTTACTGTAGGTCTTTCTTGACCTTCAAGCATTAAACTCTTATCATTAGATGCATTTAATACTGTAATTTTACCCACAGAGGCCGCATTTAAAAAGCCAGTTTCAATTTCGTTAACTGTTCTTTCACCACGGGGGTGCGATAGATTAATACAAGGTTTTGCATATACTTTATCACCCTCTGTCCTAAAGTCTTCCCATCTGACAAGAACACCCATTTCACGTGGGAATTCTTTAGTTCCATGTAAATAATATCCTATAGGGTTCTTTTTAATTTCATCAATTTGAAGTCCCTCTGTTAAGCATCTGTACTTATATACATTCACAGAATTATCTGTTAAACAGAACTCCTTATCAATCTTTTTAAACTTATCGCTCATAGGCTTTTGATTTTCTGAATACAAAGGTTTTGTTTTTTCAAAGCATACCGAAATACTTGCGCAAGGATTGCACAACTATTTTATTATCAGTCTGTTTAAGGTGAATTTTGTATCGAGAAATAGTATAAAATGGCCGCAAGTAAACAGCAACAACGCGAACATGCAAAGCTTCTTTATGTAGGGGAAAGAATTACCTTAAAAGAAGTGGCAGAGCGTGTGAAGGTAACTGAGAAAACAGTTGGAAAATGGTGTAAAGAGGACGGGTGGGACGCCTTAAGAAAAAGTCTCTTAACAACGAGGCATACCCAATTAGCAAGATGGTATAATCAATTAGATACCATTTCCTCTAAAATTGAGGAGAGAGATAACATCCCTACCAATACGGAGGCTGACACCATGAGTAAAATTACTTCCAATATTCAAAAACTGGAAGTAGAAATCGGACTTGGTGAAATTATAGAAACCGGGAAAAAGGTTATCACATTCATTCAGCAAATCAATCTTGACGATGCCAAACTATTCAAAAATTATTTTGACGAGTACATTAATAACCGGGTAAGAAATGGCTAAGAGAAAAAAAACAGATAAAGAGTGGCTTTCGGAATGGAAGGAATTCGGTGATAATATTGACAACGCTACCCCTATTGATCTTACAGAATCGTCTGTCGAAAAGCTTAAAAGAATTAAGAGGCTTGAAACTGACAACGAAGCGTGGTTTAAATTCTATTTCCCAAACTTCTATACCTCTGAACCTGCTGATTTTCACTTAGTGTCCACTAAAAAAGTCATGCAAAACTCTGAATTTGAATTAGTGCGGTCATGGGCCCGTGAGCTTTCCAAATCGGGACGAACAATGATGGAAGTTTTAAAGCTTGCTTTAACCGGGAAAAAGAAAAATATCCTTTTAATTTCAAATTCTTACGATAATGCCGAAAGGCTACTAATGCCATATATGTTAATCCTTGAAAGGAATAACAGGATTATAAATGATTACGGGGCACAAAAGAAAATAGGCTCTTGGGAGGCCGGAGAGTTTACCACCCGAAAAGGAGTGGCTTTCCGGGCTCTGGGTGCCGGACAGTCACCAAGGGGTACACGTAATAATGAAATTCGTCCCGATGTAATTCTGATTGATGATATCGATACTGACGAAGATTGCAGAAACCCCGAAATCATAGAAAAGCGTGTCAAATGGATAGAAGAAGCATTAATACCTACCAGATCCATATCTAATGGGCTTTTATTGATTACCTGTGGAAATGTCATAGCAGATTATTGCTGTGTTACCGTAATGGGTGCCAGGGCTGACTCATGGGAAATTATCAACATCCGGGATGAGAATGGAAAATCTACATGGCCACAGAAAAACACAGAAAAGCTAATCGATATTGCTTTGCGTAATATGAGCTATGAAGCCATGCAAAAGGAATACTATAATAATCCTATGGATGGAGGGAAAGTATTTAAAAACCTGATTGATAAGTCACCGTTTAAATTAAAACAGTGTGATTATGTCATTATCTATGCTGACCCTGCTACCAGCAATAGCGAGAGTAAAAAATCTTCGAGCAAAGCTATTGGGATTATTTCTAATAAAGGAATGGATTATAATATCCATAAAGCATGGGTGGATCAAATGACGAATGCCAAATTTATCGAATATCTTTTTGAAGCCTATATCATATGTAAAAATGCAGGAGTAGATGTGATCTATGTATATATAGAAAACAATACACTCCAAAATCCCTTTTATGAGCAGGTCCTTTTACCGCTGATTTACGGAAAATCGAATGAACTCGGTATTATTCTGCCTATCCGTCCTGATGAGAGGAAGAAGCCAGAAAAATGGACCCGTATTGAAGGTAATCTGGAGCCCATGATCCGACTGGAAAGATTAACCTTCAATGAAAAAGAAAGCGATAACCCTCATATGATGAGACTAAAGGCACAGTTTAAAAATGCCAATGCAAAAGCAAAGCTTCTGGATGGTCCCGACATGGTAGAAGGAGCAGTATCTATTATTGAGGAAAAAAGAGCTGCCGAGGCTTTGGGCGCTGTAGAAATGTGGGAACGTAAACCAAGCCGTCACAGGCTTTAAAAATATTAAACTATGTTAGTAACACCGGAAGATTTAGTCACAGAATTATATCCTGAGGTGGTTAATGAGATCACCAGAACATCAAAGGAAGAGCAGGAAGCCCAAATCAGAGCTGCGGAAGATTTTGCCAAAGGTTTTCTGTTTAAATACGATTTAAAAGCCCTTTTTGGAACTGTGGCCACTGCCCCGACAGTTAAAGACGAGGGCCTTAAAAAGTGTATCAAAATTATTGCTGCCTACTTTTTAGTAAGAAAGGCTAACCCAGCAGTACAGCTCGATCTGTTTCGAGATGACTATATGATGATGATCGGAACCAAGGAAGAGCCGGGATGGCTGTATGAAATCAGAAACGGAGCCATTAATCCGGAATGGCCGTATAAACCTGACGATCCTGATACACCCGATATTGATGAGAGTACCATGTATGATGATGTATACTGGACATCTACCAAAAAACGCATAAACCGATTTTAGCAATGAAAAAGAAAAGAAACAAAATATCTGCTGAACAACCTCACGAAGTTTACCCACCATTTTTAATTCATGATCTAACCATAGTTTCTCCGGACCGAAGCCGGAAAGACATTGGTTCCCTTAGGGATGCTATAGTAAGTGCTGAGCAGGTTTATTTTCCAAACAGGGCTTTACTCTATGACCTGTATCATGATATCTATACTATGGATGGCTACTTATCCGGTATTATTGATAAAAGGATTGATTTTGTACTCAATAAAAAATTAAAGTTCTACGATAAGGACGGAAAAGATGTTGAGGAGATCTCAAATTTGATGCAGGGAGAAACAGGACGTGACCTGATTCGTAAAATTATGGAGTCTGTATTCTGGGGAATTTCAGGGGTTGAATTTAAAATCGGGGGAGAGTTTGCTTTTGATGAAATCCCAAGAAAACACATTAAGCCCGAAAAAGGGCTGATTACTAAAAGTCAATACGGCATTTCTGCTGATGCAGGATATAGAATAGATGAGCTTCCATTTGTCTGGGTTATTGGCAAAAAGGATGATTTAGGAAAGCTCCTGGCCTGTTCCATGTATGCTATTTATAAACGTGGAAACTTTGGAGACTGGGCCCAATACGTCGAAATATTCGGGCAGCCAGTCCGTATTTTGGAATACGACGCCTACGATACAAAAACGAAACAGGAGCTTAAAGGAATGCTTGACAAAGCTGGCAATTCTCTTGCTATGATGATCCCTAAACAGGCAAAATTCCAGATGCTGGACGGAAAACAAAGCAACGGGGACGGAAAGCTTCAGCTTTCATTTAAAGATGCCTGTAATGAAGAAATGGCGATCCGTATTCTGGGTAATACACAAACTACATCAAGTACACGGGGCTCCGGTTATGCTCAGGCCAAAGAGCATGGAGAACAACAGGAACAGATTACTGCTTCGGATTTGACAATGGTAGAGAATTACCTGAATTCAGATCACTTTTTAAATATCCTTAGATCCTATGGATACAATATTGAGGGCGGCTATTTCGGATATGAAAAAGAGTTGGATCCTGAAAGGCTAAAGCAACGATTGGAAATCGATCTTCAGGTATCGGAAAAAGTTCCCATTGCCGATGATTATTGGTATGATACCTACGGTCTGCCAAAACCCGACAATTACGATGAGCTTAGAAAAAAAATGGATGAAAAAGCCAATTTCAACCCTATGCCCCCGGAAAAACAGCCCGGAGAGAAAGAAGAAAAGAAGGACAAAGAAACCGAAAACCTTTCTGATTTTTCCAAATCTAAATTCCTGGATCCGTTTTTTAAAAAGCTTGCTGATTTTTTCGACCACGCCCGACTATAGTCGGGCAGCTTAACAATTTATATGCCCATCATTGTGAGGTATGTGGTGGGATCATAGAAGACCTCTCCGACGCAGAAGATAACTGGGATGATATCTACAATGAAATTGCTAAGGAGCTCCTTGAAAATAATGGTATTGCCATTAATGCAGGTTTACACCTAAAGACTGCCGGAAAACTTTTGGCTGCCATAGATAAAGGTATCGGAGATGATAATTTAACTGATGACCAAGCCAGAAAGAGGCTGACTGAAAAACTAAAGCAGAATATTTACGCCTTTTCCGCCGCTAAATCTTTCACCCAAATGCAGTATTATAGGGATATGATGATTGGGGAAGACGGCTCTATCCTGGGAAAAAGTTCCTATATCAAAAAAATAGCAGATACAGGAGAAATTTTTAATAAGAAATTTTTAGAGGCAGAATATGAAAATGCTTATTATTCTGCGGTTATGGCAGACCAATGGGAGCGCTATGCAGAGGATGAAATTTTACAATACTCAACAGCTGGAGACAGCCATGTAAGGCCCTCACACGCTGCATTAGACAAATATACCGCTCCAAAAAGCCATCCGTTCTGGATCAATAATTATCCACCTAACGGCTGGGGATGCAGATGTATAGCCACTCCCGGAAAAGCAGGGTATCAGAACCGTTTAACGGATAAGGAGGCCGGAAACCAGCTAAAAGCGGAAAATAAGGACACTCCATTTTATAATAATGTAGGACTGTCAAAAGTCATATTCAAGGATAACCATCCATATTTTGTGAACTCCAGGGGAAAGGAACTCAATCTGAGTTGGGAACAATACGGAATGCCTGATCTGGCTAAAATAAGATCAGAAGAGCTGCCTGCCTATAAGATAACCACAAAAGAAGATTATCTGAATTGGTGGGAGAAACAACCTAAAAGTAACGAAAATGATATTTCTATTAAAGATATCCTGGGTAATGAAATTATTCTGGAGAGTGCTTCCGGCAAAAAAGGAAGGGAATCCGACTATTTTAAACATCATATTATCAGAAAGGAGGCTGACAAAAGATATGAGTATGCTACCGAAGTAAAAAATGTTTTAAAAAACCCCGACGAAGTCTGGATGAACCATAAAGATAGTAATACCAAAATTTATCTAAAATATTATGAAAATGGAACATTAAAGCTGGTAGTAAATGAAAACAACAAAGCCGAAACAATGTTCTTAATTGAAAAAGACGATAAATCGGAGCTCAATAAATTAGGAGAAGCCCGAAAAGGAATCCTGATGTACCGATAAAAAAAAACGAACCTCAAAAGGTCCGTTTCTATAGGTATGCACAAGGAATTTAGCTCATCGGGTTAGGAAGCCTAAATCCGGCACTCATACCAACAAGACAAATATACAAACTTTTTTTAATATATGAATCCTCAGGACTTTAGCGCAGCAATTAACAGAAAGGCCAATGAACTAAAAAATTATGCAACAAACCGTTTTCCATCAAAAGCGGGTAATATTGCCCTACGGTTTGTTAATGGTAATTTTAGGGCTCAGGGCTTCCAGGGTACTTCTTTTAAAAAATGGAAACCTAATAAAAGGGGTGGAACCGTTCTTGTAAAAACCGGAAAGCTGAGGGCAGCAACTTATTTCACTACACAACCGGGACAGGTTACCATTAAAAATACGATGCCATATGCCAAGGTTCACAATGAAGGATATAAGGGAGAAGTAAGTGTAAAAACCCATACCCGGAATAAATATTCCAAAACAAAAGTAGGAACCGGAAAGTTTACAAAAACCGGAAAAGAACGCACCCGGACCATGACCATGAAAACAGGGCAAAACTCGGTTAAAGGACATACACGAAAAATTAACCTACCGCAAAGACAGTTTATTCCAACCACTAAAAGTCCGAGCCCTGTACTTAACAATGCGATATTAAGAGAAGTGGCGAGAGATATTAACCAAATAATGAAATAATATGGATTATTTTTTTTCACAAATACTAATGGACCTTCAGGAAAGAATATCACAGGAGGTTCCAGAAATCACTTATATAGATCAGGATTTAGGGCAGCTCGGACAGACCGGAGAGCATGAAAGGCCGCCTTTATCTTATCCTGCCTGTTTGATAGATTTTCCAAATTCCGATTATAGCAATTTATCCGGGGGAGCACAGCTCGGAGCAGTTCCTATTACCTTTCAGTTAATATTCGATACCTACAGCCAGACCTGGCATAAAGCCCCGAAACAGGTTATTATGAAAGGTCTGGAATATTTGGAGGTTGAACAGAAGCTGCATAAATGCCTGCAAAAATGGCATCTGGATTATTTTTCGCCGCTGATAAGGACGAATGTAAAAAGCCAGAATAATAATGATATTGGATTAAGAGTAAGACAGCTTACTTATAGCACGGAATATGAAGATTACACCCCAATTGATGAAGAGTATAAAGAGGTAGTATTCTCTTTTAAAGGAGAAATCAAAGATTAGTTAAAGAGTGAGAGCTGTTGGGAAGTTTCCTGCGAAGGGAAAACCATTCCTTTAATATTCATCCATTGGCGATAAGACAGATAAATATTGTGCTGCGGAAAGTAATTATTGAGAATTCTGGTATCGGGTACATCGGCGTGCTTATATTGGTTGTAAACCGATATAATATATTTTGCCCGCTTTATATAATTTCTACGATTGTACGCCATTTGAGACAAAAGTACAATCCATAAATATACAAGTCAAGTCGGCGTTATAATGCATTAAAAAACCCGCTAAATTGCGGGTTTATTCTATAAATAACTTTTTGTTTGTAATAGAGCATGTATTTTCTCCATTATGTGTAAAATAATAATATATTTTATTCTCTTTATTTTCATAAGTAAATCCAAGTCTAATATCTTCATATTCTTGTTTGGGATTTATTTCTTTTTTCCATAAACTCAGAATTATATTACAATTTGCCTTAATAGACCTAAAAACATAGGTTGTATCATAATCTTGAAATGTTGTTTCTATCCGCTTGTCTATCGCTCCGTTCTTATGATATTCTATTAAATCATTCTCTGTACTGGTATCCGGTAAATATTCATAAAAAACAGTAGGCTCAGCTTTATAATTTCCAACCAACTTATAACCAGGAAATAATTCATTTGCCACTAAATCAGGAAGTGTTTTATCTCCGTGATGTATTTTTTTTAAAAGCTCAATATTCTGCCCAAATGCTATACATGATAATAGTAAAAAAAATAGTTTTTTCATTTTGGAAATTATTTTTTTCACAAATATAATCAATTAACTTTTTGTTAGGATATAATTATTACATCAAAAAACAATTCAGAAGTGCTGTTTATCTCTGTTTCTTTAATGATCAATCTATCTTCGTTTAAAGCTTCTTTAAGTACATCTAAAAGGCTATACTCGAGCTCGGTTTTATCATTACTCCTTACTAATTTATTATCAATCTCAAATTCAATAGTAAGAGTAATTTTTCGTTTTAATTTTGACATTTATTTTGTTTTTTTGATTTGATTTTTTTTAATACAGCTATTTTTTTTGTCTTACATTTTTCACATTCTTTTTCTTCAAAATCTCTTCCTACAAAATAGCCGAACCAAAAAAAGTCCGAATGTTTAAATTCTTTTTCGCTCTTATTTGTTAATACTATAGTAGAAGAGTAATCTCCTCTTAATATTTCAATATCGCATAGAGCTGAAATTCCAATACCTATGGATAATTCTTTAAATGCTAATAAAATCAGTTCAACTGTATCATTCTGTGAATTTATTCTATACTCTACCTGTCTCATGAAACAAATTTATTGTATCATTTTTTTTTCCGGAAACGGTTTTCCGTAATCTATTTAAATTCTTTTAAAGTATTTTTCAACTCTTTTTCAAAGACATGTAGATAATGATTATTTTCACTCTGCTTTTCACCGGGTTTGGTTGCTGTAATAGTGTAATGTCTATAAGCAGGTTCGCTTACCAGCATTTCTTCTACAGCTGGGAAAAACATTGTAAACCCTTTAATTTCATAGCCTTTCTTTTGTAAAAAATTAACTATTTCTATCTGTACAAAGTTCATTTTAATTTCAAGGTCTATAATTTCTTTACCTTTTTCAGTCAGACGAATCATTTTATTTCCAATATTTTTTATTCAGGTAAGTTGCAGGATATGGGAATGCTGTCCCGTCATTTTTTAATCTGATCAATTCTGAAACAAAAAGGATTGCTTCCATTTGGTCCGCCTCTGATAATTTATTCCATGCCTTTTGTGTATCTTCTTTTCTTCCGACCTTTTTTGGGTATCTTTATAAAAAGCCTCAAAAGAAACCTCCGTAAGCTCTGCAAATATCCATTTGCTATCCTGTTTCTGGTTCTGCATCTCGGTAAGCATTTTCTCCGTGCTGGATGGAAATATCATCTTTACTCTTTCTATTCCTTCCACCAGCCAATCACCGTCAAACTCCATAGACTTTAAAACACTATTTAAACCATATTTAAACGTCATTTTAAGCCCTTATTTCTGATGTTTTGCTACAAATATTCTCATAGTAATTTTTGATGTAATTGATTAATAATTATCAGTCCGGCATTAGCATCAAATGGCGATAAATTTCCTTTGAAATTACTTAGGTAATGCAGTAAGTGTTCCGCCAAATAATAAGGAATTGATATTTTAAAAGGTTTATGATTATGTTGCTGTTTTATGCTTTTTTGTAAAAATTTATGTCTCAGTTCAACACAAGCAGCAAGATTAGATTTTCCGGATCTAGGAAGCGATTGAAAATTAATCACATCCAACGGAGCCATTATCGTATTAATAGCATTAAGCTGATCTCTATTAATTTTTAGTTCTATTTTCATTTTCCAATAATTTATTAACAACAGATACTTTATGTTTAAATTCTCGATTGCAGTTGATCATCAGATCATATTCATTCAAATTGTAAATTACAGTACTGTGATCACGATTTAAAATCCTACCTATATGTTCATAGGTTAGGCCTTTGGATTTCAATATGTAGCAAATAATTTTCCTGGCATCACAAAAATCTTGTCTTCTATTGCTTGATCGCAGCTGCTTTGTTGAAATATCTAAAACTTTACATATCATCACGACAAGTCTAGGAATATGAAATTTACTTTTCATGTGTATTATTTTCTCCTGATTTTCAATTGCCTTTGGTATATCGAAAGGAGACACCTCGTAAAGCCCTAATTTTAGCATTAAAATGTTTAATTTTGGATCGTTAATCTCCGTTGCCCTCTGTGCTGTCTGCGCTAATAAATTTTTAAAAATATTAAGCGGAATTTTCAACACACCCATTGATTGAGGAATTGCACAATCAGCAATCTCATTTAAAAACTGATTTGTATCTATTCTAAAATCTAAATTTCCTTTATCCATACTTAATATTTAAAATCTGTCCAGTGAATAATTTTTCCTTTAAAATCTTTATCAAAATATTTAAAAAATTCTTCAAGACTTTCAAATCCATCGTTTATAGCCAAATTTTCTAAATCAACATTGTAGCCTTCAAGAGTTTTAAAATCATCAAAAAAAGCGTCTCCGTACCATTCGCCATCAATAGAAACCATTGCAGAATTTGAATAATATTGTATCTCGAAATCCTGTACAGATACAACGGGAATTTTTGGAGCAAATCGAAACATATTAGGTTTTCGGGAGTTGATAAAGAAATCAATCATTACTCCTGACTTCCATCGGTTTGTCTTATCTTCTCTTATTGTATGGATTTTTTCACGATGATAAATTGTATTGTCAAATTCAATTTTATGAATTGTCGCAAAATTCACCTTGTCGGCTTCCTGATATTCTTCCGGGATAATCTTTTCAAAAATTTGCGGATTAAATAATTCAAACGCTTTATCTTTAGATATTAGATTATTTACCCAAAGCCCTAAAATTATTCTTTCAGGGAAGTATGTCGGTTTTCCGTTTAACTGTGTAGAAAAAGGTAATATCATAGCTCTTCAAAATCAAATCCTAATTTTTTTATTTTTTCTTTCAATTCTTTAACTTTCTTTTTCCAACCACGACGATCACCTTTCATGTATTCAGTGTGATTTTCTAAATCACACTGAATGTCTTCTATTTCTTCTTTATAATCATTTACTTGATCTTCAACAGAAAAACATTCGTCGCAAAGTAATTCTTCCGTCAATGGTGATTTTCTTGTAGAATGAAGTTCTATCCATTCATCACATCTAGGGCACGGTACAGGCATTTCCATTTTTATAAAATTTAGTTATAGTTAGTTTGTTCAAAAATATATCCCTCTACAAGTCTTTTGGAATATTCCAAATCCTTTTTGGCGGTGAGAAAGGCATTATATAGGCTGTCTAATCGTGTAGATGATATTTTATTAAAACTATCTACTTTTGCGGCTCTGCACGCAATACCTTTCACATATTCTATTGTAGCCGGTTTATTCATTTTATTGAATAGACCGAAAATAGCTGCAATTACACGTTTACGTTTTTTGTCTAATGTTTCCTGACTGTCTTTTTCCAGGACAAAACACATAGCTGTAATTTCTGCCGGAGTAAGTTCTTTTGCAGACGTGGTACGTCCGCAAGTCCATTCTTTAATAATATCTGCTCTTTGCTCGAGCAGACCTTCTTTGGAAAGAAGTGTCATTAATTTTTTAAGTGTTGCCATATTTATGATTTTTATTTGTTTAAATAATATTCTGTCCATTGATCTGCCATTGCATCCGCAATTCCCTGATGAAATTTTGAGCGTTGTTTTCCGCATCCTTTCCCTAGCTTCCCAAAAACACTATGTTTGCTTTTACCTGATTTAGTTTTACTACTATTGTACTCGATGTATTAAGGTTCAACCGCAGTTTTCGTTTCAAATAAATTATCCTGTAAAGAATATTTTAACAGAGGCAAATTTTTAAGCCAAAGACAGGTTTTCTTTGGAATGTTGTCTCCAAAATAATAAGGATGTATGATCTGATCCGGCTTTCTTATATAGGTCGAAATAACACCTATAGGGTTTTCAATAGCAATATGATTAATGTCTACATTCATTAGATCATAAACAAATTTTAAAGCGTCTGTCTGATTCTGCCAACGCTCAGGGTTATTTGGGATATGCCTGTTTGCAGCTACGGTTAGGTAAGTACACGGAGGAAAGGCAATCATCAAATCCCATCCGTCATTAATTATGTCAAAAACATTTCCCTGATAATGCTTTCCTGAAATTTCGGTAGGAAGTATATCACAACTGGTTGCATCCCAACCTTTGGCTTTAAATGCTTCCCTTACGATTCCTGAGTATTCACAAGCGATTAATGCTTTCATAATTTTCTTTTTGCTCCCATCGGCGGAATCGAACCGCCGATAAAAACCGTTTGGGAAGTTTTAAAGTGAATCTTTCCAGTTTGCCAAATCTGAATGGTGCACCCTGCCGCGATTTTCTCTCTGACTGATATATTGATCCCTTTCTTCAGAAAGAACAAAGTTCCCGAATGAGATTAAATCTTTTTCGTTTTCGGAACCATCCGTTACAGCTTTTACGGCTATTTCAGCCGCTTTTTCTATTTCTGTTTGAGCAATAGCAATTAATCTAGCGTTTTCGATGTTTTCGTTATTACGGGGATCGATTTTGAACGCTTCTAAAACATTGATTATTTCGGCCGCATTTCTTTTGATGTAATAAGTATTACCTGGTTTTTGTGAAGAAAAATTGATGCGCATCCTCTTTTCTCCTAATGATAAATTTTTCATAAATGATAATTTTAATTGTTGTTTAAATCGTTTTTATATTCGTTGTACTTTAGTTTTACGGTCTTATACTCTAATTCTAAGACCTTATTTAGCAGATTTCCGTTTTTTATTTCGATCTTTTCATACTGTATTTTATAGTATTCATGAGTGATCATGAGAGCAAAAAATGCAATAATGAAGACTGAAATTATTACTACTGAAATTGCAATTGTTTTTTCGACAGTTTCCTTTGTTTTCATTTGTTATAAATATTTATCGAGTTTCCAAAGTAATACGGAGGTTGCTTCAGCTATCATGGCTAGTCGATTGAGAAATTAAAATTTACACGTTTACTGATACCATCTCCGAAATCCACCATCTTAAAACCTCTTACATATCGGGAGGTTTTGATATCGATCTGCGCCTCATCTATGATATCCATACCTTCATTGAATAATTCGCTATTAGCTTTTTCCCTCATTTTATTTAGCTCTCTTACTTTCTTCGGGTCATAATTACCTTGGGCATCGGTTTTTAGAGCTATGTTTAAGAAATCCATAAGGATTTTTTCATTTTCGCTGTGGCCAGTTAGAGAAGCCATATATTGCCTTATTTTCACGATTCCCTCCGCTTCTGTACCATTGAATGACGGACGTACATTCCAGCCTATTTTTATGCTTGCTGTACCATCATCGAGAGTAAAAGTATGGCTGTCCTGATTGCGTTTTTCATTTCCGTAAACCTCTGCCCGTAGTCCTATAACCGGATCAATATTTTCAAATAACTTGGTAATCCTGTTTTCGATATCATCTCGTTTGTCTACGAAATAATCAATCTGGCCAAGGACTACCTCATTTTCCATAGATTTTAGTAGCTTCTTATCCTGGGCTTTTTTGGCTTTCTTCTCTTTTTCTTCTTGGGCGATCTGTGCTGCTATTTGTTTTTTCTGATCAGCAGTCAGGTTATTTAAGTCTATTGTTGTCATAAAGTTTCGTTTTGTATTGTTAAATCTTTTAATTGTTGCTCTCTGAACATCAGCTCATCATGGATTTTAACCCATTCTTCCTGAAAACTATCATCCTCTAATCTGACCTTTAATCCTTTAATGATCTCTTCCAGCTCTTCAATTGTCAGTGGGAAAAATTCTAAGCTCATATTTCATTATTTATTCTAGTATACACCTCTTCATATTCATTTATAAGTCGCTTAATTTTAGGATTACGCTCTTTCATACTTAATAATTCTAAATTGCTGTTAGATTTTAACTTCGCTGCTACAAGACGAGTAGTATTTTCATAATTTTTTGAAGCTTCGAGTAATTCTGTTAACGCTTCAATTACTTCATTTTCTGTCATAATATTTTAATTGTGTTAGTTCTTCTTTGTATTCTTGGTATATTTTGAGATAGTCTTCATCTAAAAACCATATTTCAGAATCAGGATCATACCAATATAAAAGCCTGTCCTGTCCATAATTCATTTCAGGGGGTTCCCAGTTTTCTTTTAAAATCCACATAAAAGCTGCCAAAACTTTTTTAGATGTTATAGTGTCATTATCATTATAAAGGTGGATTTGGACCCGTTCCTGCCAGCTTAAAAAGCCTATCAGACTGTCAAGCTGTAAAACCTTTTTTAAAATTTCTTTTTCCATGATTATCCCGTTTCAGACCAGTATTTTTTAGCTCCTTCTTCCCAGATGGTAAATCCATCCGCATAATATTTTCCCAGGTATCGTCCTTTTGAAAAAGCCTTGAAACCCTCAACCCATATTTTCAAATCTGCATCAAATTGAATTCTGATTGCTGTCTTCCCGAGAGGTTTATTTCCGTCCATTTGAGAATTCCATATGAAAAGTTTATCCGGGAACTCTTCTTTTAAGGCTAAATATTGAGCGAAAGTCATTTCCGCATATTGCCAACTATCTGTAATAATGAAGCGGGGGCTTTTGCGTCTTCTGAGCCTTGCTCTAAGCTCTTCGTATTTTTCTTTGATGAGTTGTATTTGCCGTCCGCAATCTGATACATTATGTCTTTTCCACGCCTGCTGCATAGTTCGGGACGTTCCCTCTTCCAGAGAGTTGAAAAGTACCCGGTCAAATTTCGATAAGGCTTTTGCCAGTTCCAGCATAAAAGATGTTTTACCATTACCAGACTGACCACTGATAAACCAGGAACCCGAGGCCTCAGGCTCATCGAAATTGTCATACCATTCACCATCCCATGTAATCAGATCATATTTTTTTGCTAACAGGTCTGTTGATGAAATGGCTTTTCTCATATTGTCGCAAGTTTAGGGAGGTCAAGTACTTTTCTCACCAAATTCTCTGTCAATGGTTCATTCAGGCGTTCAGCTTCACGCATTGCGGGAAGTAAAGCATCGTGAAGCTCCCCGTAATTCTCGCACTCAGTTTGTAAAAACCGTTTCAATTCCCGGTCTGCAATGCTGGTTAAAAACTCTTTAAACCTTGTATCAATAGGTTTTAATTCACGAATTCCATATTTTACACGGCGGTAGAACTGTGGCATTCCGGCTGCATTCTTATTTTTCAGCTTTTCAATTTTTGCGATGAGTTGATTTGTTCCGATAAGGATTAAGGCACATTTACCGTAAAGGTTATCGTGAAGCTCTTTGATATTACACAAGGTTGCCTGCTTTAAATATTCGGACTCATCCCAGATAATCATCGGGTTTCTGCCGTCTAATTTTAATTTCAAAATTTCCTTTGTAATAGTTCTAAGCTTTTTGGAAGGTGATCCGGCTAAAGGCAACCTCATGGCAATACCTATTTTGTCTAACAGATCGGTAATAGTGTCCAGTGATCCAACAGTGATTTTAAATACATCTTTAGGATTCTGTTTGATAAATATATCTGTGCAGTAAGTTTTACCGCTTCCGGTTCCTCCAATAATTATATTTGTATAACCGAAGTTTTTAGCATCTGTAAGATAAGAGATCATCTGCATGAATTGCGGAGTCTGTCTTGGTGTCCATGCCACTTTATTGTCTGGGTCAAAATCTATGGTATCACAGATCATTCTGAAATACTTATCGTCGATCTCTACATCCTTTCCGCTTGCATTGATGAAATAAATATTTCTTCGCATATAAGAAAGGTAATTGCTCGGTACTCCAGATTTTGCAGCAAATTCATTCGCTGAATATTCGTTTTCTTTCATCCACTCTTCAAGAGCAGTTATTATTTGGTCTTTGGTAGTATTATTCATCGGTATTGGTTAAATATTTTGAAAAGTCTATTTCTTTATTTTTTAAGTAATCCATTTGCTCCTCATCCCAGCTGCGTTGCTCAATGGTCTGCTGTTTTTTGTTTTGTTTCTCAACAATCTTTTTAGCATTCTCCATCCGTTTGGAGTTCCTTTGGTCCTTATGCTGTCCTTTGCTGTCTACAATCAGCATCTTAGCCAATGTTTGGTCTAATTCTGGGTTTTGAGTGAACATTTGATTGACGATCTTACTGTCCTCTGCCACACTCTCCACAATCATCTGTTTTGTTTCCTTATTGAAGTTTAGAACCTTTTGAAGCTCTTCATTGTCTCCTTCTTTTCGGTCATACAGTGCCATCGGCTGGACGTATTTCTGGGTAAGCATAAAGCTGATCTGCTTTTCTTCGCTGTATGCTAATACCTCCTGTAGGTTATCACTGTCATATTTTATAGTCCAGTCAAGATGGGCGTTCATTCTAAAGTTGACATCAAAACTGTCATATTCCATTTTTCTACCGTTGATCGCTACATGTAAACCGTTATGGCTTAATTTATTGGTGAATCCGGTAGTTTCCCCGAAATGCAGTAAGAATTCTTTATCAGAAACCACTTTTTTAGCTTTTTCCGGCATATTCGCATAAGCCTGTATATATTGATCCCTTAATTTTTCACGGTCCATTTCAATCATTCTAACGAGCTGCATCATACATCCCTCTTCGTTAGGGAAAGAATGTCGTATTTTGTTCAGGTATTCATCGTTAGGCTGTGTTTTTGATTTTATACCTTCACCACTCCAGTTCGGAGCTAATTGGCAGTATGTTTTGTTAAAATATTTAAACCAAGGCTCAATCACTTTTGATTTTGAGTTCTTTACTTTTGCCGGAGTAAATTTTGTGGAAACCATCTCATAAAAAGGAGTCATTTCCTTAATAGAATATCGGTCAGACTGTATTTGTAAAACTTTATGCTTAGCCCCGAATAGTTCCTCGGTATGCTTTACAGCGTTTCTTAATGCTTTTTTAATAAGGTCTGAGTTTTCATGAGTACCGATAGCATATCCGACAGGGTATTTACTGAACGGATCCAGAACCACCACAATCGTCAATCGGTTATGATACGTTGTTTCCTTGTTGCCTTTCAGATTTACGGTAGACTTTTGATACAATAATTCTGCATCCCAGCCGTCTACTGTCCAGTAAGCCATCGGAATAGATGGAGCTTTCCTCTTAACATGCATGGCCAGTTCATTATCAAAGCCTTTTTCTCCTTTTGTTCCCGCCATAACTTGCAGATTCCATTTTTTACGATAATTACCAATGGTTGAAGCAGTAAGCTCCGGGAACTGCTGTAATTTTGCTACAGCATTATATATCATTGCTATTTGCTCATTATCTAATGACCTGTGATCTCTTAGTAAAGTTCTGAGCAAAGCTTCCTGTTCAGAGTCTTTTACCTTGGAGGCTTTTTTGTTCCCGAAATTCTCTGAAACAAGTACAGAGTAACCTCCTTTCTTAAAATCCTCTAGCTTTTCTTTTAATCTTCTGGCTGATTTTGGCAGTGTGTGCCCTATTTCATCCTTTACCTCCGCTACAGCAGCAGCTGTATCATTCCAGATATCGGTTAACCCTCTGCGTCCATTTCTACTCTTTATAAAAGACAAAGTTTCTTTTACAAATTGGTCCACTGCCTGAAGCATCTGAGCATTTTTTACATATTCGTCCTGCTTTTCTGTTGATAAGGTTCTGTATTCATCCAGCAAATAGTAAGAGAAAAAGTCTACAGCCTCGTAATCATCCTTGTAATAGTTAAGAATTAAATTTTGAGTGTTTTTCTTTGGTGGGTAACCTAGTTTTTTAACAATCTGAACACGAAAACGCTCAGGAATGCTGTTAAATTCTACTAAGGCATAATTATCAAGTCCTTTACCCATTCTAACACGATTAATTTTTCCCTCACGGCAATGCTTCTTATAGTTAGGTTCTGTCATTACAGACAGGTCTTCATATAAAGCCTTTGCAGGAATGGTTAAAGTATTATGATAGAATTGATACATTTTGTTTTAAACTGTGTTTATTTAATCGATAGATTTATAAATTACATTTAGTAGAAGGCCAAAAAGCATTATATAAGTTGCTTTTTGCTGTTTACCTGTCACAGCATCTATTACATCAATAGTCTTGTGACAAAAAATTGTTTGAAATAGCTTTTTCATTTTATAGATTTTAGTGAGTCTGACTTTTCTTTAATTGCTTTTTTTGCTTCGTTTTCCAATACTGTATATTCTTTTTTAAGAACATCAGCCATTTCTCCGGGACGGTCACCTCGTAGGCATTTTCTTATGTAGTCAAAAGAGTATCCGTATTTTTCCTTTAGAATAATGAGGATACCCTCATTGTAGTTCTTTCTTTTTTTTGTACGTTTGTCCATTGCTTATTTTGTATTTTCAATGAGACAAAGTAAACACTTTTATTTATAATAAACAAATTTATTTATTGTGAACGGCGAATTTTTACGAAAAAAAATAGAATCAACAGGTTTTCAATTAGTTGAAATTGCAGAAAAATTAGGTATAACACCACAAGATTTGCAAAGCAAACTTAAAAGTAAAGATATTAAAACATCTTTTTTGATAAGAATCGCAGAAGCTATAAACAAAAATGTTTATTTCTTTTTTGATGATTATTATAGAGAACATCCTATAAACAGTTTTACATCAAATAAGACAAAAGAGACTATTTTACAACCACAAATTGTGACCGTCGATTCTCACAACAATGATAATATTGTTCTAGTTCCTCATAAACTAAAAGCTGGATATTTGACAGGTTATAATAATCCTGATTTTATAAAGAAATTACCCTCTTATAGGATGCCGGGGTTAAACAATGGAATATTTAGAATGTTTGAGATCGAAGGTAACTCTATGTTTCCAACATTACCCAATAAAAGCTATGTTGTAGGACAGTTTGTTGAAAATTGGGAAGCAGGGATAAAAGACAATCAAGTTTATGCTATTATTTCAAATGAGATAGAGGACGGACTAGTAAAGAGATGTATTAATCGTATTAACAAGTATAATAATCTAATTTGCAAATCCGACAATAGAAGGAGCTATCCCACACAAAACATCGACCCAGCAACAATAAAAGAAGTTTGGGAAGTCAAACTTCATCTCAATTTTCAATTACCTGATCCAGCAGATATTTATGATAGAATGAATGATTTGGAAGCTGAATTACAGGAAATAAAACGAAAAACTTTAAAATAGCCCCCCTACAATACATCAAGCAAGCGTAAATTGCTCATTTTGAATATTTTACACATGATCTATATTGAAAAATAGGGTATCAAAACGCTATTTTTACAACACTTAAAACTGATTTAAGGTATAAATACATAGTAATATAATGGTTTTTATGTACTGATATAGTATCCCTAAAGGTATCCCTAATAGTATCTTTTAACCATTTCTATGCATAAGATTAAATAGACATTAGCTCATAAAATAATTGTCTTTTTACATACTCTAAAAGCTGGCGTCATTATTATAAAAATCTTATTTTAAGCTATTTTAAAGCTATTTTAAAGTATAAATAAAGAAAACATCCCATAAGGATGTTTAAATAGTATTGAAATCAGGTTTAAATGGTAGTAAAATGGTAGCAAATGACATTCAGTTTCACTAACTATTATGGCCGCCTTTTGGACGGAATCCTTTTGTTTATCGGCTTTTTTGGGCTTTTTTGATATTGTTTAGTTTTAGACATTCAGTATTAAGCCCTATAAGATTATGTAATTTTTTACAAAAAAAGAGAAACCAAAAACTGATTTCTCTTTTTATATGTATGATTATTTAATCAAATCCTATATGTGGATAGGCCTTTTTCCTGTAGCATCCAATGCTGCTTCTTTAATTGCTTCAGCATATGTTGGGTGTGCATGGGAACTTCTTGCAATATCTTCGGCACTAGCACGGAACTCCATAGCAATCACGCCTTCTGCAATAAGATCGGCAGCTCTTGCTCCTATGATATGCATTCCTAAGACCTCATCTGTTTTTTCATCTGCAATAATCTTAACAAGTCCATCAACATCACCACTTGCACGGCTTCTTCCCAATGCTCTCATTGGGAAAGAACCTACCTTGTAAGCAACTCCTTCTTCTTTCAGCTGTTCTTCAGTTTTACCTACACCTGCTACTTCAGGCCATGTATAAACAACACCAGGGATTAAGTTATAGTTAATATGTGGTTTTTGGCCTGCCAATATTTCAGCAACCAATGTTCCTTCTTCACTTGCCTTGTGAGCAAGCATTGCTCCTTTGATTACATCTCCGATAGCATAGATGTTGGCTACGTTAGTCTGTAAATGATCATTTACTTTTACTCTTCCTCTTTCATCAAGTTCCACGCCTGCTTTTTCAAGGCCCAGACCTTCTGTATAAGGTCTTCTTCCTACAGAAACCAAACAATAATCTCCTTCTACAACTACCTCTTCTCCTTTTTTATCTTTAGCTGTAACTTTTACTGTATCCCCATTTCTTTCAACTGCAGATACTGCTGTAGAAAGCATGAACTTCATTCCTTGTTTTTTAAGAACTTTAGTCAATTCTTTGCTTAAAGCTCCATCCATTCCCGGAATAATTTTATCCATGAATTCAACAATGGTTACCTGAGCTCCTAATCTTAAGTAAACAGATCCCAGTTCAAGACCGATTACTCCTCCTCCGATCACTACTAAATGCTTAGGGATTTCTTTAAGATTTAAAGCTTCCGTAGAAGTAATGATTCTTTCTTTATCCAAAGAGATGAAAGGTAAGCTGGATGGCTTGGAACCTGTTGCAATAATGGTATATGTAGATTCAATCGTTTCAGAAGAACCGTCTTTTTTAGTGATTTTGATCTGGGTAGCAGATTCAAAGCTTCCCACCCCTTCAAAAACAGTAATTTTATTTTTGTCCATCAGGAAGTTAATCCCTTTGGTTGTCTGATCCACTACTTCATTTTTACGCTCAATTATTCTTGCAATATCTGCCTGAGGTTCATTAATAATAATCCCGTGGCTTGCAAAATTATGCTTTGCATTCTCGAAATGCTCAGAGCTGTCAAGAAGCGCTTTTGACGGAATACATCCAACGTTAAGACAAGTTCCGCCTAAAGTTGAATATTTTTCAATAATTGCTGTTTTGAAACCTAACTGTGCTGCACGGATTGCAGCTACATAACCACCAGGACCAGAACCTATTACGGTAACATCGAATTGACTCATGTTATTTTATGAATTTGTTTATTATTATCTTACTTAAGTCTCACAAATTTACATATAAATTACCAAGCACCAAAGTGAGTTTTATCAATTTTGAGATCAAAAAAATTTAAATACCTTAACGCGGTGATCAATCTACCCGTACTCTGCCTTGTCCGATAGTTCCCGTACTATCAAAAAATGAACCTCCATAAACATACCATTCAAGGCTTTCAAGATATTCTACTGCATTTTCCGGAGTGATCTGTGAACGTTTTTTTTTGGAGACAATTCCTTTGTACCATCTTCCTGATTTGGAATAATGCTCATATTCAACAAAATAATGGACCCATATTCTCTGGCATAATTTGCATTGCTGAATTGTTACTTCTCCATGTCTTCCGTTAGTATGATCAATACCTAGTTCAGAGCTTCTAAATTCAGTATAATTATGGTCTGGTTTTTCACAAGCGCACCCTATTTTAGGAATCATATTCATTGTATTTCTTATTTGAGGCACAAAAATACTAAAAACCCATCAACCTGAAATTACAATCAACAGTATACCTCAAGTAAATGGTTCTTTTACATACAAAACATCTAATTACTCGGTCTTACATCTTGTTTTTCAATCGGATGTAAATTTTAATGTTGAAAAAAATCATAATCAAAATCATAACCAAAGACGGTAAAATCTGGCTATAGGGTTTATAATCCGGCAAAAGAGTTCCTACAAAAGCAGATAAAAGCGCTCCCATTGCACTGATCATTTTACTGGAATGCTCATAGCGCCACAAATTGCCATATCGGGATGCCGGAATACAATACCGAAAAACATCATAAGAAACCACCAACAGCAAATATCCTACTCCGGAGTAAATGACTACAGGGTTCCAATAAAAGCCTATGAATTTAAGATAATACACAAACACCAAAGCAATGGTTAAAGCACCCAACATGGCCAAAAGGTCTTTTAAATAAAAACGGTTTGATTTTTCTTTTAAAACCCGGAATCCGGAATACGTATTATAGGCTGCCAATACAGTAATTAATAACAGGAACAGGTTTCTTTTAAATACAATGACTCCGAAAGCTCCAGTCGTTACCACAACAATCATACAATAGATAAAAAGGGTTCCGAGTTTTACATGCAGAGGTGTTCCTTTTGTTTTAAACAGAATCAAAAATCCGACAATGAGTGCGATGGTTCCACTGATAACATGCACAACAATATTACTTAAATGAAGAGGTGTGTCCATAATTTTTTGATGGCAAAACTCCTATAAAACACAGGTTTGATCGTCCTAAATGATCGGTTAGGACTCTTTTTTGACAGATCCGGACTTCTTAAACTCAGAAGGCGTCATCCCTGTTTCTTCTTTAAAGATCTTATTGAAAGTAGATTTTGAATTAAAGCCTGACTCAAATGCAATGCCTAAGATTGAATATTTTTCAAATTCAGGATCTTTCAGTTTTTCCTTTACCTCTTCTATTCTGTAAGCATTCACAAACTTGTAAAAATTCGTATTGAGTCCTTGATTTATAGTCTGCGAAAGCTGATGGGTGGAAATATTCATTAATGAAGACAGTTTCTGCAGACTCAGCTCTTCATCCAGATAAGGTTTAGCTGTTTCCATGAATTCTAAAAGCTTTTGAGAAATACCATCGGAACTGTTTTTATTCATAACGTCGGATTTCTCTTCCTGTTTCAGGATGATCTCTTCAGTAAGAGTTGTCTGCTGATGGAACACAATACTCTGTCTTAAGCTAAAGAATACAATACAGAATAAATATCCGCTTTGTACTACAGCAACAATTTGAAAAATCTTATCAAAAGGAATCACATCCGTTCGTGTTCCTAATGCAATCATGCAGAAAACTCCAATAAAAAGGATAATTAAGGAAATAATAATATACTTCAGCCAGTTAAGATTGATCTTTTCAAGTGCTGAATAATATTCAGGGAGCATTTTCTGATATTTTTTCAAAGCAAGAAAACATAAAACAATATAAACCACCGGCACAACAGCCATTGGAAATGTTATCAGATTCAATAATCCGTTTTGATCCTTTTCAGTAAAATAAGGAATACTATTTTTAAACCCTATACGGCTGTAGAATATTGAAATCCCGATAAAAAACAAACTGTACCCCAGAAAGAACAAAGAATGCCTGATCAGATAGTCTGAACGAAACGGAATATTAAAAGTAATTGAAATAACGTAAAGATAAAGCATTCCCATACTTAATACCGGAAGCGCAAACCCGAAAGCCTGAACTTTCTCAGGAAGTAAAGATGGAAATAAATAATAGGCAAGATTAGCGGCCCCTACCAACAGCCAAACCATAAGGTAATAATCTGAAGAAACATTTTTCTTTTTGGAAAACAGCAATGCTATGCACATGAATGCAATAATGATCCCCGAAAAAGCAACGCTTCCCAATATCAACATTAGATAATCGTTTTGATATACTGCAGTTTATTAATAAGTTCTTCACATTTCTGTACTACCCGATCATAGTATTGATCTGTAATTGCTGATAATCTGGCATCCAGTTTAGATAAATATTCCTGATTATAAACCTCCCGTTCTTTGGATAAAGGGAAAAAGCTGGTTTTTGAAGAAAACTCTTCGAAAATATCAATATCAACTCCTTCCAGAGACTGAATATATTCAATCTGATCATAAAAATATTCCATCTTCAAACATCCTTCCCGGAGGTCAATCTGCCTGGTAGACATCGCGATGGCATTGGAATGCATCTTTTTGATATATCGGTTCCGTTTCAGTTCTTCAAATTTATTCATATTATTTGATAAGGTCCAGTAGTACTTTTTCGTATTTATCCAGAATAATATTTTTTGAAAACCTAGATTTAATCGAGTTTTTTATAGCATCACGATTATTATCCTGGTGCATCACGTTGATTATCTTTTGGGCAAAGCTTTCATAATCTTCAATATTGGCAATTTCACCATTCACATTGTGCTGGATGATTTCGTTAATTCCTCCCGGACAGTTATTGGCCAGCGAGTAAGTTCCACAAGCACCCGCTTCCAAAAGTACATTGGGAAATCCTTCATATCTTGAAGAAAGGATAAACAGATCCGCATACTTTAGAAACTGATACGGATTCTCCTGTCTGCCATGGAAAATGACATTTTTCAAGCCCAAAAATTCCTTCATCTGAAGTAAGACTTCCCTGTCTTTTCCATCCCCCAGAATATGGAGAAGGATATTTTCATTTTTAAGCCTTGAAAAAACTTTCAACAGGTTATCAAAGCCCTTCCTGGCTGATAAATTACCAATAGCCACTACATGTTTATAGTTGTATTTATAGCTTTCCGGCTTAATGGATAATGCCAATTTATCATCTATAAATTCAAAATCGACAGGGTTATTGATCTTGATGATTTTCTTTTTTTTAATATTAAAATTATCAATCAGATCTTTCATCATATCATCACTTTGAGCAATAATTCTTTGATAATTATTGTAAAAATTATAAAAGAATTTTATTTCCTTCCTTGTCACATGTTGTGAAACTACATTGGTTTCCCTGGCAATAAATTTCGTTCTGGGAAAAAGCTTGATAAACAACGCCAGGTAAGCATTCACTTCTCCAAAACCGGAAAATACAACATCAGGTTTCCTTCTGTAAATTTCTCCTAAAATCGGTTTTAATGAATGTCTGATTCTTTCGGTATTGATGTCTATAATTTCAACATCTTTTTTCAGGAAATTGAGATATCCGCCCTGTTTACGCAACAGCAAGATCTTAGGATCAAACCGATCCCTGGAAAGATGATTCGCTATAGTAGTAACAATTCTTTCTGCACCTCCGGTTTCTAAGTCCGGCAGAATAAATATGACAGATATTTTTTTCATCAGTTAAAGTTACTAAAAAGTTTCATTACGTGTCAAATATTGATGAAACGAAGATTTTTTAATCAACTACGGTCAGCTCTACAATCCGACCGATAATTCACAAAAATACTTATTCCGGGTTAAAAAGCTAGGCTCTGATCAAGTGTAAAAGTTGCTCATTCCCAACTTTTTGAAAATAGCCTCTATTCTTGATGACCCTGTAATAAATAAGCAGAGCTGAAGAAAATTTCAGCTCTGCTCAATATTTTATTATTCTTTCTAAAAAACAGTTTAAATAAATGATATTTCCTCTTTAGTTGGCAACATCACTAATGAATTTAATTCTCAGCATCCTTACCTCTTCATCGGAAAGCTCATCCCCGAATTCATCCAGCAGTACCTTCATGCTATCACTTTCGGATTCATTCATAAACTCCATGAAACCATCTACAATGTCTTCATCAAAATTATCTTCAATATAATAATCAATATTGAGCTTGGTTCCCTGGTAAACAATTCTTTCCATTTCTTTCAAAAGCTCATCCATGGAAAGATTCTTAGCTCTCGCAATATCCTCAAGGTCGATTTTCTTATCAGTACTCTGGATGATGAAAACTTTATGGCTGGATTTATTAGCCACCTGTTTCAATACCATATCCTGGGTACGTTCTATATTGTGATCTTCTACATAGGTTTTTATGAAATCTGCGAATTCCTTACCGTATTTTTTAGCTTTTCCTTCTCCTACCCCGTAAATTTTCATAATTTCTTCCACAGTGATAGGATACTGAACCGTCATATCCTCTAAACTCGGATCCATAAATACCGTATAAGGAGGGATCCCGTGTTTTTTGGCAACTTTTTTCCTCAGCTCTTTTAATTGATTAAAGAGATTCTGATCCAGACCTCCTCCCGCCTGCATCTGTATCTGATCGCTATCGGCTTTAGCCTGAGTAAGGTCAAATTCCCGGTCTTCAGCAATTAAAAAGACTTCTTTGGATTTGCCTTCCAGCATTTTTTTGCCTTTTTCTGCAATCTTTAAAACCCCATAGGTTTCAATATCTTTCTGTAAAAAATTCTGAACAGTTGCCTGTCTCAGGATCGTTTTCCAATAATTGTCTTTCTCTTCTTTTCCAAAGCCGAAATAAGGATTTTGTTCCAGCTTGTAAGACTTGGTTACCGCTGTTTCTTTTCCTGCAATAACAGAAATCAGATCTTTGGCTTTAAACTTTTCTCCGGTGTTGCTGATAAGTTCCAAAACTTTTTTCAAATCGGAAGTAGCGTCCTTCAATTTTGGGGGATTAGACGAATTATCACACATTTTTGCACCTTCTCCATTCACAGGATCAAAGCTCTCTCCGAAATAATAAAGGATATATTGTCTTCTGCTCATTGAAGTTTCGGCATACCCTACCACTTCATTCAGAAGCTGCAATCCTATTTCTCTTTCTGAAACAGGTTTTTGGGCTAAAAATTTCTCCAGTTTTTCAATATCCTTAGGATCGTAGAAAGCCAGGCAGTGTCCTTCACCTCCGTCTCTTCCTGCTCTTCCGGTTTCCTGGTAATAACTTTCCAGCGATTTTGGGAAGTCGTAATGGATCACAAAACGTACGTCCGGTTTATCAATTCCCATTCCGAAAGCAATGGTTGCCACAATGACATCTACTTCCTCCATCAGGAATTTATCCTGATTGGCAACTCTTATCTTTTGATCAAGTCCTGCATGATAAGGGAGTGCATTGATTCCGTTTACCTGCAATAGCTGAGCAAACTCTTCTACTTTTCTCCGGCTCAGGCAATATACAATTCCTGATTTTCCTTTATGCTGGTTGATAAATTTAACAATTTCCTTATCTACATTAATTTTAGGACATACTTCATAATACAGATTCGGACGGTTGAAGCTCTCTTTAAAAACCATTGCATTAGTCATTCCCAAAGTTTTCTGGATATCATCCTGGACCTTGGGAGTGGCAGTAGCCGTTAAAGCAATCACCGGTACATTTGCGATTTTATCAATGATCATTTTCAAATTTCTGTACTCCGGTCTGAAGTCGTGCCCCCACTCTGAAATACAGTGCGCCTCGTCAATCGCGAAGAAAGAAATTTTAACTTCTTTCAAAAAGTCCAGATAATCATCTTTAATCAATGATTCCGGAGCTACGTACAAAAGCTTGGTCTTCCCGCTTTTTATGTCATCAAAAACCTGTTTTGTCTGTGTCTTATTCAATGATGAATTTAATACATGTGCTACCCCATCATCAGATGAAAGGCCATTCACTGCATCTACCTGATTCTTCATTAATGCTATTAAGGGCGAAACGACGATTGCCGTACCTTCGGAAATCAGTGCCGGAAGTTGATAACATAATGATTTCCCACCTCCTGTGGGCATCAGTACAAAAATATCTTTCCCGTTTAAAAGGTTTTCAATGATTTGTTCCTGCTGTCCTTTAAATGTAGAAAATCCAAAATACTTTTTCAATTCGCCTGATAAATTGGCTTTTTTTGCGCTCATCTAATTTTCTATTGCTAAATTTGCATATAACCCAAAGTTATAAAATTTCTGCTTAAAATAAAAGCGAACGAATTTATAAAAAATAAAATTTATATTAAATATTCTTTTTAAAATATAACGTTTTTTAAGAACTTTTTTGTATACATTATCTTCATAAAATGGATAGAACCAACATTATAACAATTGCTAAAAGTACTTTAGAAATTGAGATTTCAGAATTAGAAAAATTAAAAAACAGAATAAATGACGATTTTGCCCGCGCTGTGGAGATCATTCATTCAGCAAAAGGGAAACTGATTGTAGTAGGAATAGGAAAATCTGCCCATGTAGGAAACAAAATTGTAGCTACTCTCAACTCTACCGGAACTCCTTCACAGTTCCTTCATGCTTCAGAAGCTATCCACGGAGATCTGGGGGTGATACAGAAACAGGATGTAGTACTGTGCATTTCCAATTCCGGGAATTCTCCGGAAATAGCCAACCTGGTTCCCTACTTAAAAGATTACTCTTCTGCCCTGATCGGAATGACAGGAAATAAAAACAGTAAGCTGGCTGAATTTTCTGAAGTTATTCTGGATACTCATGTTGATGTGGAAGCTTGCCCTAATAAACTGGCTCCCACAAGTTCTACTACTATCCAGATGGCATTGGGAGATGCGTTGGCTGTAGCGCTAATGGAGCTCAATGAGTTCAAAGCTAATGATTTTGCCAAATTTCATCCGGGTGGAAGCCTCGGGAAAAATCTTACTTCCAAGGTAGAGCAATTTCTGTCCTCTCAAAAGCCACAGGTGACTGAAAATGCACCCATCAGGGATGTTATTATTTCTATCAGTGCTTCCAGCCATGGTATTACAGTAGTTACCAATGGTGATCGGATTATCGGGGTGATTACAGACGGAGATCTGAGAAGAATGCTCATGAAGGAAGAAGACATCAGTAAAGTTCTTGCTAAAGACATCATGTCTGCAAATCCCAGAACCATTGAAAAAGATGCGCTTGCTAAAGAAGCTATGAAAGTATTAAAAGAAAACAATATCGGGCAGCTTGTTGTCACTGAAAACGGGAAGTATTTTGGTATTATCGATCTGCATAAGCTGCTTGATGAAGGAATAAATTAATCCATTCTCATGAGCCAGTTTTTGAAAAACCATATCAGGCAGGTAACAGACCTTAGTGATGAAGAGTTTGAAACCGTACGGACTTTTTTTACCCAAAAGAAATTCCGGAAAAGACAATTCCTGATTCAGGAAAATCAACCCGTTCATGAGATATACCTGATTGAAAAAGGCTTTCTCAAAAGCAGTGTGATAGATGATTCAGGTAAAGAACATATTCTGCAGTTTGCGGCGCCTAACTGGTGGATTTCAGATTTTGCAGGATTTTTTAAACAAGAAATCTCCTCTTTAGCTGTGGATTGTATTGAAGATTCAGAGGTTTATGCCCTATCTTATACCAGTCTTACTCTTCTTTGCTCAGAAGTTCCCTTGATGGAGCGTTTTTTCAGGGTAAAATCGAACTTTGGATATGTGGCTCTGCAGCAGAGGATTCTTTCGTTAATGAGTAAATCTGCCAAAGAACGTTATGAAGATTTTATCAGACAATACCCCGGTTTTATAGATCACATTCCCAAACAGCTCATTGCCAGTTATCTGGGAGTTTCAAGAGAAACATTAAGCCGGCTATATTCATAAAGATGTGACATGGATCACATCTTTTTTTTGAGGTATGTCCTTATACTAATCCTCAGAAAATGACAATCTTTGTGTATAATTTTTAATGATAAATCCATGAAAAAGAAAGCATTAATTGTTGTAACAAGCGTAGAAAAATATCCCGGTATGGACAGGGCAACCGGTTTATGGCTGGGAGAAGCTGTTCATTTTTATGAAAAGCTGCATGAAAAAGGCTATGAAATTGATTTTGTAAGCCCTAAAGGAGGATATACCCCACTTGATCCTGTTTCCCTGCAGATGTTTGTACAGCCGGTTGACTGGAAATATTATGCTGATCCCACTTTCAGAGAAAAACTGGGCAATACACTGAAACCGGAAGAGATCAAGCCTGAAGATTACAGTGTTATTTATTATACCGGAGGGCACGGTGTGATATGGGATTTCCCTGATAACGGAGCTATTCAGGAAATAGCCCGTACAATTTATGAAAACGGAGGGATTATCTCTTCGGTATGTCACGGAGCTGCCGGGCTTTTCAACATTCAATTATCTGATGGAGAACTGCTGATTAAAGGAAAAACGGTAACAGGGTTTTCAAATTCCGAAGAGATTGCTGCAGAACTCGCAGATCATGTGCCTTACCTTACAGAAGATGTATTGAAAAGCAAAGGAGCTCACTATGTAAAAGCAGATCAGGACTTTGCACCTTTCGCCGTATCAGATGAGAGATTGGTTACAGGTCAGAATCCGCAATCCGGGGGAGCAGTAGGTGAAAAGGTTCTTGAAATCCTGGAAAAATAAGGAATACAATCATTTTTTTAACAACAGATAATAGCTTTTATTATCTGTTTTTTTATATGAAAACAACAGTGTAGGTATTTCGCCGGAAAGTGCTTTGTAAACTTGAACAAAATCATGACCAATAAATTCTAAATACTGATTATTATTTCATAATTTCGCAGACTTAAACCAGCTTACCTTTTACAGGTGTAGATTTTACGATATGGAGGATAAAAAAGACATGTCCTTTCTTGGGCACATTGGAGAGCTAAGAGGTCATCTCGTCCGCTCGATTATTGCTATTATAATTGCTGCTTTTGCTGTTGGTTTCAATATCAACTGGATTATGGACCATATCTTTTTTGGCCCTACTAGGAATGATTTTCCTACTTTCAGGATTGTTAACCATTTTTCCAGATTGCTTTTGGGGGAAGACAGCATTCACCTCCCCAAAGATTTTCCTGTACGTGTACAGAGACTTTACCAGCAATTTAATGTGATGATGGCTGTTTCTATTTTTGGAGGAATGGTAGCGGCTTTCCCTTATATTGTCTGGGAATTGTGGCGTTTCATCAGTCCCGCTTTACATCCGAGGGAGAAAAAGAATTCTATCTATATCATCAATGCTGTATGGATTCTTTTTATGACAGGAGTTTTATGTGGCTATTTTTTAATCCTGCCTTTCGCTGTTAACTTTGGAGTGATTTTTAAAATTTCGGATATTATTGTTCCGCTTTATGATCTGAGTGATTATACTACCCTGTTTTTACAGGTGGTTTTAGGTATGGGAGTTATTTTTCTTTTTCCCATTCTGATTTATTTCCTTACCAGCATTGGAATTCTCACTCCAATGTTTATGAAAACCTATCGCCGTCATGCCATTGTTCTGATTATGGTGGTAGCGGCCATTATTACTCCGGCAGATGTTTTGAGTATGCTTATGGCAGCTTTCCCACTGCTTGTATTATATGAATTCAGTATTATGATGTGTAGTATCACGTACAAAAAAATTCAGAAGAGCAACAGTAATCTTCCTGCAGTGCAAGAATAATCAGGATACAAAAGATTATTAAGACAGAAAATATACTTTAAAAATAGCCGGGGTTTAGTTTTGAACCCCGGCTATTTTGTTGTATCCCATGATTTCTTATGTGCATTTTTTAAAGTTTAAGACTAATCATTATAGCTCGTCTTTTTACTTTATTTATTCACATTTTTACATTTTCACAATTTTGCTGTTAATTAAATTTTCTATTTTTGAAAAGATTATTAATTAGATTTCAAAATGAAAAAATTATCATATACCCTTATTCTTGCATCAGGACTTGCTTTTGGACAATTTTTTGAAAAAGATAAGGTTTTCACCAGGCAGGACACTTTAAAAGGCAGTAATACCCAGTTCAGAAATTTTTGGGATGTTAAAAAATACGATCTTTCCGTAGAGCCTGATTTTGCCCAAAAAAGTATCAGGGGAAACAACAAAATAAGTTTTGAAATCATCAAAGACATTACCAATCCGGTATTCCAGATTGATCTTCAGCAGCCCATGAAAGCTGATAAGGTAGAAGGAAATTTTTCTATTAAAGACTGGAAACAAGAAGGTGACTTTATTTTTATTACTGCCAATAAAAAATTTAAAAAAGGGGAAAAATACACCATTGATGTTACCTACTCAGGGAATCCTCTTATTGCTAAAAATGCGCCGTGGGACGGAGGCTGGGTTTTCACCAAAGATGAGAAAGGAAATCCATGGATGAGCGTTGCTGACGAAGGCATCGGAGCTTCTATCTGGCTTCCTACCAAAGATATCTGGAGCGATGAGCCTGATAATGGGATTATCATGAAAATCATTACCCCGAATGACCTTGTGGGAGTCGGAAACGGAAGGCTTATTGATAAAAAAACCGACGGTAATAAAACAACCTACACGTGGCAGGTTAAAAACCCGATCAATGCTTATTCTATTATTCCTAACATTGGAAAGTACGTCAATTTTAAAGATACATTCAACGGGGAAAAGGGAAAACTGGATTTAGATTACTGGGTGCTGGATTATAATCTGGATAAGGCACAAAAACAATTCCAGCAGGTAAAACCTATGATTTCGGCTTTCGAATACTGGTTCGGTCCTTACCCATTTTATGAAGACTCTTATAAACTGGTAGATTCTCCGTACCTGGGAATGGAGCATCAAAGTAATGTTGCATATGGAAACGGATACCAGAACGGCTATCGTGGAAAAGATCTTTCTGGAACAGGTATCGGGCTAAAGTGGGATTATATTATCATCCATGAAAGCGGCCATGAATGGTTTGCCAATAACATTACTGCCAAAGATCAGGCGGATATGTGGATCCATGAAAGTTTTACGATGTATTCCGAGGTTCTTTTTACAGAGAAATTTTTAGACAAAAAATCGGCTGACGTTTATATGATCGGCCTCAGAAATGTTATCCAGAATGATGTTCCTATTATTGGACAATATGGGGTAAGAAACGAAGGAAGTGGTGATATGTATCCGAAAGGAGCCAATATGCTCCATACGATAAGGCAGGTCATCAATAACGATGAAAAATTCAGGCAGATCTTAAGAGGCCTAAGCAAAGAGTTTTATCATCAGACCGTTACTACAAAACAGATTGAAGATTACATTTCAGCAAAATCAGGAATTGATTTTTCAAGTGTTTTTAATCAATACCTGAGAACGATAAAAATTCCAACCCTGGAGTATTCTCAAAACGGAGACAGTTTAAAATTCCGGTATACAGATGTAGTTGAAAACCTGAAATTGCCTGTAATCATTAACGGAGATCAAACCATTACTCCGACGGAAAGCTGGCAAACAGTCAAGTTGAAGAAAAATACTCCTGTTGAGCTTAATCCAAACTATTATATTCATTATAAAAACGTTCAGTAAAGTATAAAAAGGCAAATTTGCAAACCGCAGATTTGCCTTTCGTTTATAAATTTTAAGAAAAGTTTAATATTCATTTTCGTAACAAAATGAGCAAAAAAACAACTACTTCATTATAAATATAAATTCAATGAGAAAAACAGCACTTAGCTTAGGCCTTTTTGCCGCTTTTTTAGCGAATGCCCAATCTATAAAAACAACGATTGACCTTGTCAACGTAAAAGATGATAAAGTAGCCGTTACCATGGAGTTCCCGAAAATGAAATCAGGGGATATAAAATTTCATTTCCCTAAAACGGTTCCGGGTACCTATTCTGAAGATGATTACGGAAGGTTTATAGAGGGGATCAAATTTTATGATAACAAAGGAAAGGAACTGACATATACGAAAGTGAATGACAATACTTATTCGTTGAAAAATGCTCAAAATTTAAATAAAATCACCTACCTGGTGAACGACAGCTTTGATGATGAGATGGACACCTCAAAACATAAAGCCGTGTTTTCTCCATCCGGAACTGATATCGAACAGGGTAAAGTGTATTTACTTAACACCCATGGCTTTATCGGATATATTGATAATATGCAGGATGTACCCTATCAGCTTATCATTCAGAAACCAACCGATTTCTATGGAACCACGGCTCTCGTAGACCAGGATAAGTCTGAATCTACCGATACGTTTACATTGGCTAATTATGCAAAAGTAACCGATTCTCCGCTGATGTACACCAAACCGGACTATATTACCTTCAATGCCGGTGGTATGGAACTTGTATTGGGCGTTTATTCTCCTACAGGAAAATACAAGGCTTCCGATTTTAAAGATAATCTTGAAAAAATGGTCATTGCCCAGAAGAAATTTTTAGGGGATATGAACACCAATAAGAAGTATGCAATCATGCTTTATCTTTCCGGTGGAGACGGTCCTCAGATCAAAGGTTTCGGGGCATTGGAACATCATGAATCCACAAGTGTTGTTCTTCCGGAAGCGATGCCTAAAGATGCAATCGACAAAACAATCACCGATGTGGTTTCACACGAGTTTTTCCATACGGTAAATCCTTTGAAAACACATTCTGAAGAAATTCATTACTTCGATTATGCAGATCCTAAAATGTCTCAGCATCTGTGGATGTATGAAGGAGGAACCGAATATTTTGCTAACCTGTTCCAGATTCAGGAAGGGCTGATCAATAAAAATGAGTTTTTACAAAGAATGAACGAAAAAATCGCCAATTCAAAAAACTATGATGACACCATGCCATTTACGGTAATGAGTAAAAACATTCTGAAGGAACCTTACAAAGACCAATACAGAAATGTATATGAAAAAGGAGCTCTTCTGGCCATGTGTCTGGATATTGAGCTGAGAAAACTTTCCAACGGAGAAATGGGATATCGCGATATGATCAGAAAATTGTCTCAGAGATTTGGCGAAAATAAGCCTTTCAAGGATGATAAACTGATTGATGAGCTGGTAGCAGTAACAGGTTATTCCCAGGTAAAAGACTTTTACAACAAATATATTGCGGGCAACCAGCCTACTCCTTATGCAGAATACCTGAACATGGTAGGAGTAGAGATCAAGAAACAGGAAAGCCAGCCTATTTTCTGGTTTATTAAAGATCCGAATCAGACCGGTTTTGATGAAAAGACCAAAGCATTTGCTTTTGACGAAAACTCAGCGTTGTCGCCATTTGCCAAAAGCATCGGATTCAAAATCACCGATCAGGTACTTGCCCTGGACGGAAAAACAGTGGATATTCAAAAGATTCAGGATTTCATCAACTATACGAGAACCATCAAGGATGGTCAGGAAGTGAGTGTTACTATTTTAAGGGATAATGCGGGAAAGAAAGAAAAAATGACCTTAAAGGGAAAAGCTATCCTGGACAAGATGACGATGGAAATCCTCAGCTATAAAACGAATCCAAGCCCGGCAGAACAGAAACTGCAAGATCAGTGGCTTACTGGTAAAAAATAAGAAGAAAGCGGGGAATATTTCTCCGCTTTTTTTGGCACCTACCATTTTTTTACATTAAAAAATTTCTTTGAATTTCTTTTCCTCAGAGATAAAAACAACATCATCCCATTGACCAGCCTAAAGTCGTAAAGACCACAATGTTTACAGGCTATGCAGGTAATCCTTGTACTTATGGAAAATGGTTCCAAAGATGGTATAGCGATGGGACTGTAAAAACTTATTCTATTCTTGGCGTAGAAGTAGAGGGATAAAATTTATCACTAAACAAAATTGCCCGTATTAATTTATGTTAATATGGGTATTATTGTTTTTTAATGATAATTCTAAAGATAGTTCCTTTCGCCACTTCTGTTTGGGCGATTTTAATATCTCCATTATGATATTCCTGAATTACTCTTTTAGCCAGAGACAAGCCTAAACCCCAACCTCTTTTTTTTGTAGAATATCCGGGTTTAAAAGCATTTCTTGCCTGTTGCTTTGTCATACCACTTCCATTATCTTTTACTTCTATCAGAATATTTTTGTTTCTTTCAAAAACCGACATTACTATGGTTCCTTCCCCTTTCATAGCATCTACCGCATTTTTAACCAGGTTTTCAATCACCCAGCTCATCAGAATCCTATTATGAGGCACTAAAAGCATATAAGTAGGAAGATGCAGGGTAAAATTGATTTTCTTTGAAATTCTCGTTTTTAAGTAATCGTAATTTTCCTGAATGGTCTGATTTAAGTTCATATCATTCAATTCAGGAATAGAACCTATTTTTGAAAACCTTTCAGAAATAGTTCTCAATCTTTCAATATCTTTTTCAATTTCGTATACCCCTTCGGAATCCGGGTGTTCCAATTTCATAATTTCCATCCATCCGATCATGGATGATAAAGGAGTTCCGATCTGGTGGGCAGTTTCTTTAGCAAGCCCCGCCCAGAGGTATCCTTCATCCGTTTTTTTTATGGTTTTAAAAAACCAAAAAGAGAATCCGAAATACAATAGAATAAATAAGCCTAAGATATAAGGAGAATAACGTAAATTATTAAGCAAACGAGAATTATCGTAATAGACGAACTGATTATTTCCATCAGGTACCTTAATCTCAATAGGATCATAATTTTTTTCCATATTCCTCATAAGCTGTTCCAGCTTCACAGGGTTTTTAATGATACTCTCAGGAATATTCCTATAATATCCTATATCAATTATAGGGTTTCTGTATTTATCTGTTACAATGAACGGAATGGTATTATTTATATTAAGAATTTCAGGTAATAGATCTAAAACATCAGTATCCGGAGATTTAACTTCCTGCTGAATTCTTATAGCTTTAGAAAGAAGATTGATTCTTTTAATCTCTTCTTTTCTAAGAAAATTAATAAGTGATGTAGAAGCTACCACAATGGCGATCACCAGGGTAGTCATTATAACAAAAATTATCCAGTTATTCAGTCTGGCCAGTATGGATTTTCTCAAAGCTATTTATTTTAAAACATTCAGAATTTTCTGCAGCTCTGCACTTCCGTTTCCCTGATAGTTGTTGATAATAATTGAAAACACATATTTCTTTCCGTCTTTTGCTGTCTGGTACCCTGCAAAAGATTTGGTATCTCTCATAGTACCGCTCTTCATCTTCATTCCGTTTTCCTGAACCGGGAAACCATCGTAATACGCCTCGAACCATGGTTGTTTTTTTGCATATAACAAGGCCTGCACTTCCGCTTTGGCTGCAACATAGTTTTGAGGTGAAAGTCCACTTCCATCGGCAAAATTGATCATATTCGGATTGATTCCTTTTGATTTCCAAAATTCCTTCAGGAAAGCAACCCCGCTTTTAAAGCTTGAATTCCCTTTCTTTTCTTTCCCCAGGGTCTTAATAAAGGTTTCACCATACAGGTTCACACTTTTTCTTAAAAACCAGTACACTATTTTGTCTAAGGTAGGTGATTGATAAGTAAGAATCACATTATCTTTAGGAGCTTCCAAAACCGGTTTTCCATCCAGCTCAAGCTGGGAATTGGTAACCACCTTTCCTGAAATTTCAATTCCGGACTCTTTCAGCCATTGCTTTACTTCTGCAGCCAATTGTAAAGGAGGATTCGGGGCAGAACCTGAAACAGTTACCGTCTTTCCTGTGGGAAGCATTCCGTTGATCAACGCTGTATTGGAATGAGGAGCTGTAAAAATCAGGCTTTGGTCAGAGCTTCCTCCTGTGCTAAGATCATTAAGCCATTTTACCCCTTCCAGAGGATAAGAAAAGCTTTTAAATTCCGTCCCATTAATGTTAATATCAAATTGATTTTCCCGCCAGTTGACTCCCCATACACCTGCTCCGTAATAATTCCCCAGGTCATCCCATGGCCATCCCCCCGGAATGGTCTGATGATCAAAATAAGAATCGTCAATGACCACATCCCCCGATATTTTGGTAATTCCGGCGGTCTTAATGGCTTCCATCAGTTTCTTTTTAAAACTTTCCGGTTTATAAGCTTCATACCTCCAGCTGCCCAATGTGGGATCTCCATTTGAACTGATAAAAAGATTTCCGTTTAAAATGCCACCGGACAAACTTCCGGAATAGCTTGAAGTCGTTTTGTAGGTATAGCTTTTCCCCAATGTTTCCAACGCTGCACCGGCAGTAAATATTTTCTGTGTGGAAGCAGTAGATAATCCCTTGCTTCCCTGATACTCGTATATGAAATTTCCATTTTCGTCTGATACATAAAATGACAGGTTAGAAGCAATGGCGCCGGAAGAATCCATGAGGTCCTTGGTTACCTTATCCAGTCTCTGAGCGATATTCTGGGCAGAAAAAAACTGTACGGAGAAGATGAGAACAGTAAGTGTTTTTTTCATTGATTGTGATTTAAGACAGGTTGTACTACAGTTGCCCTGTAAAGTGTTTATTCTTCAAATGTCGTTCACAGAGCACTTATAGTTTTAATTTTAATCAAATATAAACAAAATAAGAGTTATTCAGACAGGAAACTGCCGGGCTCTATTTCATAAGGTTCACGATCCTTTTCAAAAATTCTTGTCAGCTCACTTCCTTCCACCGTAATAGAATCCCCTGTTCTTCTGATCCAGTTACCTTCTCTTAAGCCTATTACTTTGACATCATTCTGGGTCAGAAATTCTTTTATACGGGTTTCTCTTGTTTCTCCATTATGTTTTAAGTCAGGATTCGGGTCAAGATAGTGAGGATTGATATTGAACGGAACCAATCCCATGCAATCGAAGCTCGGTGGATAAACGATAGGCATATCATTTGTCGTTTTCATATTCAGGCCTCCGATATTACTTCCTGCACTGCACCCCAGATACGGTTTTCCGAGGAACACATTTTCTTTTAAAACAGACATCAACCCTTCTTCATGGAGGGTTTTTACCAATAAAAAGGTATTTCCGCCTCCTGTAAAATATCCTTCTGCTTTGTCTAGAGCTTCTTTTTTGTCTTTAAATTCGTGAAGACCCTTTACTTTGATATTCATCGTTTCAAAGAAAGAACGCGCCTTTGCCGTATAATCATCATGAGAAATTCCACCCGGTCTTGCGAAAGGGATAAAAATAATTTCGTCAGTTCCTGCATATAATGTAATAAGTTCTTCTCTCAGGTATTCCAGATATTCTCCTCCGAAAAGTGTGGAGGTTGAAGCAAGTATGATGTTCATATAATGAAATTAAAGTTGGGTTACAAAGATAACCTCAATCAGGAAGAATCAAAAATTAAACTAAAAAAAACAGTAATCCCGTTAATATTTTCTAAAAAAACCTAAAGCTTCTAAAATTTAGATTTTTCTGGAATTATTATTGAATTTGAGAAAACAGAATTATAAAATATAAGATTATGAAAATGTCGAAAGTTAATAGTAAAAGTTTATTTTTAGGTTTAATTCTTACAGGAGCTGTAAGTCTGGTAAATGCACAAACTACGAAGACAGACAGCACTAATAATACAGCGAACACCACGAATACTGCTGCTGCACAATCAAGCAACCCAACAATTGAAGGACTTAAAAAACAGGTTGAGGCTAATCCAAAAGATACTGATGCACTGGCAAAGCTGGCAACAGCCTATCAGGAAGCCTCAGATTGGACTAACGCCATTGACACCTGGAAAAAGATATCTGTTTTATTACCGGACTGGGCTCCATCATATTACAGCCAGGCCTATGCCTATCAGGCTGCTAAAGATGATGCCAACGCAAAACTTGCTTACGAAAAATATATTGCAACTGTAAAACCTGAAGAAGTGGAACAGAATAAGAAAAATCTGGCCTACGCATATTTTTATCTGGCCTTTACAGAACAGCAGACTGATCGGAATAAAGCAAAAGAGCATATTGCTAAATCTCTTCAATACGATCCTACCAATCAGGATGCTATAAAACTTAGCAAAGCTTTAAATTCATAGCATAAAATCCGGAAAATTTCCGGATTTTATTTTTTTTGCCTACGGATTCTATTCAATTTTCTTTCCGAAAAAATCCGTTTCACCATGCAAATGACGGATGATTTTTTCAATATTTCGCTGGATACCGGCTTCTGTTTTCAGGTTATTGATATACCGGATCAGCTCATGCCTTCTGGATGGAATCAGTTTATCAAAGTTTGCACTGGCAACAGCACTTTTTTTAATGGCTTCTTCTAATTGAGGATGTATGGAAATAATCCGGTCAGAATTATCATATGCTAAAGTTACTTCAATGACCTCACCTACTCTCTGAGGAGAGTTTTTCAGCATTGTTAAATTAATATACAGTCTCCATTCTCCAAGATATTTCATCAGATTTTGGGTAAATTCCTTCCCGTTCACTGTCCCTTTCACCGGAATCGGGCTTTTATTCCTTCCGGATTGGGTGAAAATAAAGGCCAGAACTTCCTCGGGAACAAAAACAAAAGGATTGATTCCAATAATATCAAGGCGAGCTGTAAAACTATGACTTTCCATGAGAAACAAATTTAAATGGATTTTCCAAATGTACAATGTGGCTAGAAGCTAGAAGCAAAATTAACTGTTTAGTTTAGAATTAAATAAAAAAATATTTTTTCCCTGACTCCGCCACTCTTCAGCTCACATTAAACCCATCAGTTCTGGCCTTTGCATGCCTCAAAGTAGAACCCTGTAACTTAAAATTCATGTCTCAAAACTGAATTAATTCGCTATCTTTGCACCAATAAATCTATTTAACGAAATGAAATTTTTTATTGACACAGCTAATTTAGAGCAAATCAAAGAAGCAAGAGACCTTGGAATTTTAGATGGTGTTACTACCAACCCTTCATTAATGGCTAAGGAAGGAATTCAGGGAGCTGAAGCAATCAAAAACCATTATAAAACGATCTGCGAACTTGTAGACGGGGATATTTCTGCAGAAGTACTTTCTACTACTTATGAAGAAATGATCAAAGAAGGAGATGAATTGGCTGCCATTCACGAAAATATCGTTGTGAAGATTCCAATGATTAAAGACGGGATCAAAGCTTTAAAATATTTTTCTGATAAAGGAATCAAAACTAATTGTACTCTGATTTTCTCTCCGGGGCAGGCTCTTTTAGCAGCAAAAGCCGGAGCTACCTATGTTTCTCCTTTCTTGGGAAGGTTAGATGATATTTCTACTGATGGATTAAACCTTATCCAGGAGATAAGATTGATTTTCGACAACTATATGTTTGAAACCGAAATTCTGGCAGCTTCTATCCGTCATTCAATGCATATTATTGACTGTGCTAAAATCGGTGCGGATGTAATCACTTCTCCACTGCCTCCGATCCTGAGCTTATTAAAGCATCCGCTAACGGACAGCGGACTTGCTCAGTTTGTTTCAGATTCTCAAAAACTGGCTTAATAATAAGCCATCATTAAGAATATAAAATCCCGGACATTGTTCCGGGATTTATTTATGATAGCAGCTGTTATTTCAATAAATCCAGTTCAAGGATATTATTTTGTTTTTTCAGGTCATTCAACATTTTTATTTCTTTGTCTTTTCTTCCTTTTTCAGAGTCTACCAGCTTTCCTGATGCATCTATTTCCTGAAGGATAAAACCTCTGGCCAGCATCTCTTTTTCACTTTTCATCGGATCGGCACGATATTCTTTAAACGCTTTCCTGTACTTTTCCTCACTTATCGTAACAAGAGCATTAAATCTTTCTTTTTCCTTTGTACTCTGCCATTTGTAATCTACCGGAAGCTTTTTATTCCCCTTTAATTCATATAAATGACTATGGGTGGCGTCTTCAAGTTTTACTATCAATCCGGGAAGACCATAGAATTTGTAAGGACCATCCTGAATAGGAAGATCCGTGGTAAACCAGGCCGTCCATTTCCTGCCGGCAAAATTACAGATGGCTTTCTGAGCGGTAAACTCTCCTATCTTTTCTTTCTCCGGAAGAATTTTCCATTCCTGTCTTCTTTTATCCTGCACCATATATTCATCAGCAGACAGGTTCGTAAAAAAATTAACTGAATAATCAGGATAACTCTTTTCGACACTATAGGCGATTTTTCCTTTCAATTTGATTCCCGAAAAATTTATTTCAGAGCTTCCGGCCTTCAATTGTTTTTCCATAGAAGCTGTCATCAGAGAATCCGATTCGAAGGAGTCTTTACTGTAGAATTTTGATCCCGCCGGGATAACATCCAAAAGCATAATTTCGGTTTCCGGTTTATCCTTTGCTGTAGAATCTATAATATATTTATATTCATACATAAACCGTTGATTCTGTCCGTTCACTATTAATCCTGATAGCAGAGTAAATGTGATAATTAGTTTTTTCATTATTATTTTAATTGGGAGTTTTAATTTTCCTGAATGATACTTTTTACAACTGTACAAGGATTTCCTACTGCTACCACATTATCCGGAATATCTTTAGTGACTACGCTTCCTGCGCCGATCACTGAGTTATTTCCTATAGAGACTCCCGGAAGCACCACCACATTACCGCCGAGCCATACGTTATCGCCAACTTTAATCGGGCGGGCATATTCCAGACCCTCATTTCTTTGTTTGACATCCAATGGATGCCCGGCTGTATAAAAGCTACAGTTTGGGCCAATAAATACATTGTCACCGAATTCTACCCTGGCACAATCTAAAATAACGAGGTTATGATTGGCATAGAAATTCTCCCCCGTTTTGATATTATAACCGTAATCGCACCAGAAAGCAGGCTCTATACAGATATTTTCTTTTATATTTCCGATAATTCTTTTGAGAAGCCTGTACCTGTTTTCAGAGTCTGAATTTTTCAGCCCGTTATATTCCTGGCACAGATCTTTGCAGGCTATCCGCTCCCGAATCAGTTCTTTATCATAATTGGCGTTGTATAACAGCCCGGCTGCACATTTTTCTTTTTCTGTCATAGGGATAATATCGATTGTGGTTACGTATTGAAAGATAAGAAATGTTATAATAAAGTAATTATATTTTTGTCACCTTATTCGTTGCTATTAAAACAAAAACAGAACACTTCCAAAGCATTCTGTTTTTATATAAAAATGAATAATTTTAATTCACCAGATCCGGTTCAATCGGGTTATTATCTTTCAGGAGACTTTCCTTGGTCCTTTTTTCCATTTCCCTGAAAACCTGATTGGGATCTGAAATTTCTTTTCCGTCTGAAGTTTTCACTTTAAAAGCTACTTTCATATTGGAATTTCCCCCGCTATTCATCATCAGCTCCCGCATATTCTTTGTTGGGTCGTTTACATAAGCTTTCCAGGCTTTTTTAAACTGTTCTTTTGTAACTTCAATTTCCTTTCCTCCTACACCCAGTATTTTTACATTTTCAGGAAGCTGTATATCCTTTTCTGCATTGGGCGTATTTATGGTTTTATTTCCTACAAGTGTCATGCTGTGGGAACCGGTGGCATCTTCAATCTTTACAATAAGCCCCGGAAGTCCGTAAAATTTATATGGCCCATCCTGAAAAGGAATATCCTGGGTAAACCAGGCGGTCCATTCTCTTCCTCCAAAATTGGTGACAGCTTTTTGAGCATTATAATTTCCAATCTTTTCTTTGTCCGGTAATATTTTCCATTCCGGTTTTTTGTCTTCCCGGATTTTATAGCGGTCCATAGAGATGCTTCTGAAAAGATAGGTCTTAAACTCAGGGTATTGTTTGGTTACTTTATAAGATACCTGTCCGGGATTTTCTCTTTTGTTTACACTTATACTTCCTCCTCCGGATTTGATCTGTTTTTCTATTTCAGCCCTTCCGATAGAATCGGCTACAAATTTATCATGACTATAATAATTTGATCCGTTTTTATCTATATCCAGAAGCATCATTTCTTTTTTCACATCTTCTTTATTGCCGGAATCCGGGATAAATTTATACTCATAAAAGAACCTGTTGACCTGTGCCTGGACCAGGATCCCCAAAAACATACAAAATAGAATTTTATTTTTCATAATATATTGTCAATAAAAAGCTTTGCCAATTTATCATTGTCAAAGCTTAATGGAACTTTATTTCTTTGTCTGAATTCTGACTTCGCTTTTTGTGCCTTTTACCAGACTTTCTTTATTGATATTAATACTTGCAATACTTTTAGGATCCACAGACATGGCTTCTTTTTTAGATACCTCGGTTCCGTCCACATAGTATCTTGCATCGTCCATGCCATTTACATTAAATTTTTTCACACCATTCATGGCAATGTTTCCATTTCCGTCTTTTTTAATATAATCGGCCTGCATTACGATTACCTTAGGAGGATTATGGGTTGTGATAAAATTGAATTTTTTGAATTCCTTTGCTGTTTCCGCCGCTATTTGTTGAGCTTCCGCTCTGGCCTTATCAGCTTCTATTCTCATTTTATCAGCCTGAAGCCTCATTTTCTGACTTTCATGTCTTGCTTTATCCGCTTCTTTCCTCATCTTATCGCTCTCCTTTCTTGCCCTGTCAGCCTGGCGCCTTGCTTTATCGGCCTCTTTCATAGCTTTACGGATATCCTCTTTTTCTTCCTTGCTTAAGCCTTCATAATATGCCGTTTTACCTGATTTAAAAATACTGATTTTGGGGGCTTTAGGAGCTCCCGGAGCTCCCGGAGCTACAGGTGGCTGAGGCGGATCAGGGAAAGAAACATCGATATCAATATCGGAAAGTTCCGGCATATCAATCTCCATTTTTTCAAGAGACTGCATTTTGTTTGTCCATTCAGGAGATTTAAAATAGTCAGTCAGCCTTTTATCTGCTTTTTCTGCGGCAATATCCCCTATTTCCAAAGCAAGCTCGTTTATTTCTTCGATTTTTTTATTAAAGGCGGCTGTCTCAGGTTTCAGTAGATTCAGTTCCTTTTCCTTCTCCTTCATCTTTTTTTCTATTTCTGCTAACCTTTTTTCGTTACCAGATGGTTTAGATGAAGGCTCATTGATATTTGTCTGTACATTTCTTTCAGACCTTACCGTATCTTTTATAATCCGGGAAACTGCTTTTTGGATTGAAATATTTTTTTCTTCAATTTCTTTATTCTTTGCATTTACCATATAGACGAACGCAACTGTAAATAAAACCGGCAAGGCAAAAATTCTTCGCGCATATCCGAATCTGGTTTTGGGTTTTTGTAACATCTTAAGTCTTTTTTTAAGGTTTGAACTTAGAAACGGACTGGTGGCAGGCAACTGTGTTCCGGAAAAGTGGCTTGCTAAAAGCATCTGCGCAAATGCTTTGGTGTCCGAATTTTTTACGGCCTTTTTATCAGCCAGGTATTCATGGATGAGATTAATTTCTTTTTTGATGATATGAAAGAACGGATTGAACCAGAAAACAGAAGTAATCACTTCGATAAAAATTTTATCAAATGAATGTTTCTGTTCAATGTGTACCATTTCATGCTTTAAAATTTGTTTTCCGATATCAGAATTCAAGGTGATGGTATTCTTCCAGAAAAGATTTTTAAAGTAGGAAAACGGAGCTTCGGTTAAGTCTGTACGGTAAAAATTAATACCGTCAAAACTTTCTCTTTTGAATTGTTTCTTAAACTGCTCGATTTTAAAAATCCCGTACAGCAGTTTTCCTAAAAAATAGAAAGAAACCAGTCCCAGAGCTGAAAAAATAATGTTAAAATAAAAGTTACCATTGTCTAATTTTTTTTCTGTATTAAAATTTTGAATTTTATCAAGAAGCATATACATATCATTATTCACTTCTATCGTAAAATAATCTACTTCGATAAGCGGCAGCAGCAGCGATATCAGCATAGCAGACAACAGATAAAATCTGTTATAATGATGAAACGTCTTGTCTTTTAAAGACAACTGATAGTACAAAAACGTTACACCTGAACATACAATCACTTTTCCAAAGTACAGAAGCAGGGTTTCCATAGGTATTAGTTTTTCTTTTTAAGTTCGTCTAACAGCATTTCCAGATCTTCTACTGTCATTTCATTTTTTTCTACCAAAAATGAAACGGCACTTTTATAAGATCCTTTAAAATAATTTTTTACAAGGCTTTTCATTGTTTTTCCTGAATACTGTTCTTTTGAAACCAGTGGAAAATACTCATGCTGCCTTCCGTAAACACGATAGTCTACGAATTCTTTATCCTTCAATACTTTTAAAATAGTAGAAACAGTATTGGTATGAGGTTTCGGTTCCGGAAAAAGATCTAAAATATCTTTAAGGAACCCTTTTTCCAATTTCCATAAATACTGCATTACCTGCTCTTCTGCCTTTGTTAAAGTCTGAATTTTCATATCCTGTTCATTTTATCATTATTGTGATATAAAACCAATATATTTTCATATCACTAAGAAATTAGTTATACAAATGTAGAAATAAATCTGATTCAAACAACTATTTTTTTAGTGATAACAACTTAATAATATATAAATTACTGAAAATCAAATACATAAATTTAAATACAATATATTAAATTTTCAACATACTTATTCTTATGCCTATATAATCAATAGAAAAATAAAAGTTTCAAATGAAATTTCTTAAAACTTGTTAATTTTTATTAAACAAAAATTAAAATGAATTTGTTTTAACCGGGAAATTATATTTATTTTAGTGCTTTAAAAATTTCTCATGAAAAGATATAATTTATTGATTGTACTATTACTGCTTATTTTTAATGTTACTACAGCACAAAAGAAGAATTCTCCGGCTGCTGATCTCAGCATATTAAAGCAAACAAAATCAAAAATTGAAGCGACTGTTCCGTTGGTGATTCAACACCTTCAGACTATTGCCACTAAAGAAGGAGACAATAACATTGTCATTAATGGCAAGATTGCCGTAGGTAAACAATATGGCATCCTGGAATCTGAATGGTATTTATACAGGAATAATATGAAAAACTGCATTCTCAATAATTCTTCCAAAAAAGCAAAAAAATGTATGGAATATCACACCCAGTATCTGAGAAATACATTTATTAATTACAGCAACTATATTACCAACCTTACGAGAAAGAACGGATATCTTGGAGTGGAAGGTGATACTAAGTTTGATTTCAAACCGGCAGAAATTGCAACAAAACTCAGCGAAGCTTATTTTAATGCCAATGATGCTGCAGGAAGAATGAAAGCCGATCAGAAAAGGGAATTCCTGGGACAGACTATGTCTGATGACAATAAACTGGCTCCTTATGCTCAACTGGCACCATAATATAAATATCGTATATACTATAGAACAAAAAGAGAACGGCATATAATTGCCGTTCTCTTTTTGTTTGCTGCCAGCAAAAATATCTCCGCCAAAAAGCAGTTTTGTGGTACTAATCATAAAACTTGTTGAAAAAGTAGAAAATGAGGCGGAGATTATTTTGCATCTGCTCTATAAGGTCAACTGTCCTACCCTGATCTATAAGAGCCTCACAAAAATAAGGCTATGTCTTTTACTTCTGAAAAAATCCCTGTAGAAATAAATTTCAGAAATTGTAGAAGTAATACTACCTGACAGAGAAAAACTTAGATGGAAAGGCATACAATTGAATTAATTATTGCCCTTTATTTAACTTACAATTCCTAAATACCACACGTTTTGGATTTTATACCTGGTCAGGACATCGGATCTTTGTCATACATTAAAAAAAAAATGACAGACATAATCCCAAAAATCGAAAATGTTGATTGGACAGCAATCACCGAAGAAATGCATCAAAACGGGTACGCCCTCATTTCAGGTATGGTACCGGATGACGAATGTGAACTTTTAAAATCCGGTTATGATCATTCTGCTTTATACCGTAAAACAGTTGTAATGGCCCGGCATCGTTTTGGCCTGGGTGAATACAAATATTTTAATTACCCTCTTCCTGCATTAATAAATACCTTAAGAAACCGGTTTTATCCTTATCTCGCTCCTATTGCCAATTCATGGTTTAATGCGTTACATATTGACACTCATTTTCCACAGGAACATGATGAGTTCTTAAAGCAATGTCATCATAATGGCCAGCTAAAAGCGACTCCGCTAATCCTGAAATATGAAGAAGGAGGCTTTAATACCTTGCACCAGGATTTATATGGTGAGGTATATTTTCCTATTCAGATGGTATTGATGCTGAGTGAGCCTGAAAAGGATTTCACAGGAGGAGAATTTGTTCTTACCCAACAGGTTCCCAGAGCCCAATCAAAAGCTATTGTCCTACAGCCACGCAAAGGTGATATTCTTATCTTTACCACTCATTTTAAGCCTGAAAAAGGGACAAAAGGATATTACAGGGTCAATATGAAGCATGGAGTAAGTAAAGTTAGAAAAGGAACCCGTTATGCTTTGGGCATCATTTTTCATGATGCAGCAAGCTAGAACTTCCTGGTTTTTTATTTCACTTAGCAATAAAGATATGATATACCATACCCAGCTTTCAGACTCGTTACTCAGAAATATGATCCGACGCAAGGAAATCCGTTTGGGTGGAAACAAAAAATTAAAAATTTACGGAACCTTGAGATGTACTTCAGGTAAAAGGATGAAAAAGGAAAACCGCGTTTTCTTTCTGAATGAACAGCAGGCTTTACAGCATCACTACCGTCCTTGTGCGCACTGTATGAGAGAGGAGTATAAAAAAATGGAAAAACGGATCAGGAGCAAAAGTTGGGGACATAATAAATTGGGTCTGAATATAAAAAATTCTGTTCATTATCCTGGCTTTTTAAGAGCAAGCATTCCTTAATAAATTCTTTCATTTTTTTATTTGTAAAAATATTAAGCAATAAACATCTATCAATACGAAATTCCGTAAGGTAAGCAACGTAATGTACTGTAATTTTACTTCATGGATGAATTGGAAAAGTTAATTATTAAATACCTTTCTGAAGGTTTAAGTCAGCAAGATATATCGGAACTATTAATTTTTAAAAATTACATTATGAAAAAATTAAAAAAACTTTCGCGAAATGATTTAAAAGAAGTACAAGGTGGTATAATTAAGGATTCATATGGTGACATGTGTACTATGGGGCCAAATGACAGCTGTGCACAATACGGTGTAGAGTACGGTCTTTATATGGGGACACTACAACGCCGTAGGTAACTGGAATGCATTAAGATGTATGTAATCATTTCATAATTTAAAAAACAAGCTCCCTCTCGCTGAGGGAGTTTTTATTTTATATTTGTAATAGTTCAAAATATTATTGCTATGGTAAAAAAATATAGTGCCCTAATCTTTCTTATAGTATTTATTATTACTTCGGCACAAAATTTAACGATAGCTTACGAACTTACATATAAGCCCTCTACTAGTAGAAAAGATTCGAGTAGGTCTAAATTATATTTTTTAGATATTATAAACAATGAATCTATTTTTAGAGATGCAATGAGAAGACAGTCTGATTCTTTAATTTTTTATGGCAATGGCTATGGATTGGGATACCCTAATAATATAAATGACCAACTTTATTTAAAAAAGGATTTAAAAACAAATACCCTTCTTAAGTATATGGTTCTGCCATTAAGTAGAGATGTTTTCTATGTTGGTGTAAACGAAGCCCTGACTTGGAAGCTTTTTCCTGAAACTAAAATTATTGATGAAATAAAATGTCAGAAAGCAGAAGTTAATTACGGTGGAAGGAGTTGGACCGCATGGTTCTCCGAAAATATCAAGCCTTCAGAAGGACCATATGTTTTTAATGGCCTTCCTGGGCTTGTAGTCGAAATTTATGATAGTAATAATGATTATTTATTTAAATTAGTTAAAATTAGAAAATCTAATCACAAGAATTTGTTTTCAATGAAAGGCGGAAAAAAAGTAAGTTGGGAAGAATTGACAAAACTTCAACAAGATTATTACAAAGACCCTTTTTCATTTACAAAAACACAAAGTATTAAAGTAATGACAGATGATGGAAGTGGAGGACTCAAAAAGGTAAATCTTCGGGAAAGTACACTTTCAATCCAAAGCGATCTTAAAGAATACAATAATGTCATTGAATTAAATAAAAAAATAGATTATAAGTAAGACACCTAAGTGTTATCAAAGGATTCCTCTAAATACACTAAAAACTGACTAATCCTGCGAAAAACCGGTAATAAAAAAATTAGTCGCAACAGTTGAAAATTAAGCAGAACTGAGTTTTGGACTAGGTTTGTATAAAATAAAAAGAGAAGCAATATTGTATTGCTTCTCTGGTTTAGTAGCGGGAACCGGACTCGAACCGATGACCTTCGGGTTATGAGCCCGACGAGCTACCTACTGCTCCATCCCGCGGTGTATTTTTAGAGCGTTTACCGACAACGCTTGCTTAGTAGCGGGAACCGGACTCGAACCGATGACCTTCGGGTTATGAGCCCGACGAGCTACCTACTGCTCCATCCCGCGGTGTATTTTTAGAGTGTTTACCGACAACACTTGCTTAGTAGCGGGAACCGGACTCGAACCGATGACCTTCGGGTTATGAGCCCGACGAGCTACCTACTGCTCCATCCCGCGGTATATTTTCAGAATGTTACCACAAACATTCATTTAGTAGCGGGGACACGACTCGAACGTGCGACCTTCGGGTTATGAGCCCGACGAGCTACCTACTGCTCCACCCCGCGGTGTATTTTTAGAGCGTTTACCGACAACGCTTGCTTAGTAGCGGGAACCGGACTCGAACCGATGACCTTCGGGTTATGAGCCCGACGAGCTACCTACTGCTCCATCCCGCGATATTGGACTGCAAATGTACGATTTTTTATTTAAAATCCTAATTTTTCTTTTAAATAAAGGTGTTTTATAAAAACTATTTTATTATTTGTATCTTTGTTCTATGGCAAAAATATTGAAAATTTATCCGGAAAACCCTCAGGAAAATCTTGTGAACGAGGTGATTAAAACATTGAATAATGGAGGCTTGATTATTTATCCATCAGATACAATATATGCCTTGGGTTGTAATATTTTTGATATCAAAGCCATGGAGAAACTGGCTCAGCTGAAGAAAATCAGGCTGGATAAGGCAAAATTTTCGATAATCTGTAATGACCTCAGCCATCTTTCCGACTTTACAAGGCCTATTGAAACTTCCGTATTCAGGTTTCTGAAGAGCCATCTTCCCGGTCCTTTTACTTTTATTCTGGAAGCTAATAAAAGCCTGCCTTTAGCTTATAAAGGTCATAAAACCATCGGTATCCGTGTTCCGGACCACTCCATTCCACAACTTATCGTTGAAAAACTGGGGCATCCTATTGCTTCCACTTCCATCAGAGATGATGATGAAATTATTGAATATTCCACAGATCCTGAACTGATCGCGGAAAAATACGATCATCTTGTAGATATCGTCATTGATTCCGGATATGGAGACAATGTAGCTTCAACTATTGTGGACCTTACTTCCGGGGAACCTGAGATTATCCGTCAGGGAAAAGGAATTATTTAAAATTCAAGGTTTAGCAGACGGATGGCGATAGGACTTCATGGGAAATATTCTATAGGTGTTTTACTTACATTTATACTGTTAGCAGCAGCAATGCTGTATGTCTTTCCTGTTATTTCTATGATTACGGGAGTAAAGGGGATTACAGCATTCAGTTTTTCTCTCAGCAGAATAGTACTCTGGGCCATTTTACTGATGCTGTTTCTGTACAGTCATTTTGTGGAAAAAGGCTCTTTTTTGTTAAAAGGAGAAAAAAAATATTCCCTGGCATTCCGGGTAAAAGCAATGATCAGCCTTTACTTGATCTGTGCTATCGGCGGAGCATTTCTGAATGTGGTTCTGCAGCTTCTGGTACAGGAGAAGATGAGCGAAAAACTTTTTGATCTCACTTCAATTTTTAGACATAATTATTTTTTAATTATTTTTACATGCTTTACGGCGGGTGCTGTAGAGGAATTCCTGATGCGGGGGTACGTACAGCCCCGGATTGAGAAGATTTATAACAGTCCTGTTTTAGGAATTTTTATTTCAGCCCTTTTGTTTGGCCTCCTGCACAGTACTTACGGAACAATAAGCCAGGTGATCATCCCTTTCTTTATTGGAGTCGTTTTTGCTGTTTTTTATAAAAAATATTCAAATATCACTATTCTGATCAGCTGTCATTTTATGATAGACTTTGTGTCTCTGATGATTATGAATAGTTTTGATAGTAAGCACTTATCTGTATTTTAAACATTATGAAAATTATAACATCCCCTGCCAAATTAATGAATGTAGAAAACTCAACAGATTTTCTGAGATCTACCACACCAAAATTTATTGAGGAGGCAGCATTTATACAATCTTATTTAAAAGAAAAATCGCCCAAATATCTTTCCGAATTGATGGAGATATCTTCTAAACTGGCTGATGAAAACTGGGAAAGAAACCAAAAATGGAAATCCAGACCCACTGCAAAAGAGTCTGCACCTGCTTTATTTGCCTTTACAGGAGAAGTATACCGGGGATTGGACGCCAAAACTCTTGATAAAGATGCTGTAGATTACCTGCAAAAGAATCACCGGATGCTTTCCGGATTATATGGATTACTGAAACCTTCTGATAAAGTTATGTTGTACAGGCTGGAAATGGGACGCCCTTTCCAATTTGACCAGTATAAAAACCTGTATGAATTCTGGAGAGAAAAAATAACCGGACAGCTGAATACTGAGATGAAAAAAGGGGAAATTCTCCTGCATCTGGCCAGTAATGAGTACGGAAAGGTTATTGACAGGAAAAAGCTAAATCATAAGGTTATTGATTTTGATTTTTATGAATTAAAAGACGGAAAATTAAAGACTATCGTAGTGTATACCAAACATGCAAGAGGTCTTGTCGTAAGATTTTGCGCAGAAACTCAGGCCCAAACCCTGGATGATGTGAAAGCTTTTAATTATGAAGGTTATAGAATAGATGAAGAGAAATCTACAGATACGAAACTGGTTTTTACAAGATAAATGACAATTTCAGCATTTAAAAAACACTTCAGTTCCTCCCTTTCGGATCTTTATACAGCATCGGAAAGTGCTTTTTTATCTTCACTTTTCATCCATAAGATTACAGGATTTGACCATTTTCAGCAACGGAGGTTTTCTGACCAGCAGTTGCTGACAGATGATGAGAAACAACTGAATGATATGATTTCCGTTCTGAGAACGGGAAAACCCTACCAACAGCTTTTAGGAGAAACCGAATTTTACGGAATGAAATTTTTTGTAGATGATAACGTACTGATCCCCCGCCCCGAAACTGAGGAACTACTGGAAATGGCAATCCGGGAAATACAATGTTCGGAATTAGAAATCCCGGGATTAAAAATCCTGGATATCGGAACAGGGAGCGGTGTGATTCCGCTGGTTTTAAAAAAACATTTTCCAGACGCTGAGATTTCATCGATTGATTTTTCAGAAAAAGCACTGGAAACCGCAAAACGGAATGCTGATTTTCATCAGCTGAATATTGAATTCATTCATGCGGATTATCTTACTTTTAAACTGGAGGAACATTATGATATCATTATTTCCAATCCTCCTTATATAGGCAGAGAAGAAGAAACTGAAATAGCAGACTCCGTAAAAGAGTTTGAACCTAAAATAGCCCTTTTTTCCCCTACTTCCGATGCATTGGTTTTCTACAGGAAAATTGCAGAAGATGCCAGGAAGCACTTGAAAGATCATGGGCTTTTGTTTTTAGAAATCAATCAGAAACTGGGTATTGAAACACTTGAGTTGTACAAAGACCTGTCAAAAGCTGAATTATTAAAAGATTTATCCGACAATGACAGGTTCATTTATGGAATCAAATAACCAATCAATAAAAGTATGATCATCAAATCACATACGGTAAATGGTGTTAAAATTGCCGAAGTAATTTCTGACAAAATAGTTATTGAATCAGTACAGGACGGTCTGGATCTGATGGGTGATATTTATTATCAGGGGTTTGATAAAGTTATTGTATATGAAAAAAACATCACTCCCGATTTTTTCGATCTGAAAACAAAACTGGCAGGCGAAATTTTGCAAAAATTTTCCAACTACCGTATCGGGCTAGCTATTGTGGGTGACTTCAGCAAACATGAAAGTAAGAGTTTACAGGATTTTATTTTTGAAAGCAATAAGACCCGGCATGTCAACTTTGTTACCATGCTTGAAGAAGCGCTTGAAAATTTTTCGAAATAGCGACAAATAATCCTGTTGCTTAATCAAAGACCTTTATCCTTTATCCTTTATCCTTTATCCTTTATCCTTTATTCTTTATTCTTTATTCTTAAAATATTCAATAGCTTCTTCTATCGCTTGATCTACCGGCCTGTAATGAAGTCCGAGCTCTTCCATGGATTTCTGATTAGAATAATAATTCCGGATCCGAAGGGCTTTCATATTCGGAGTGCTTACATTCGTCTTCACATTCAGCTTTCGCAAAACGTCTCCTATCCGTCCCAAAACAGATAATACGGTATCCGGTATAGGAATCATAACGGGATGCTGGCCTGTTATTTTATTTACTTTTCTGAAAAAGTTTCTATAGCTCAGATTTTCATTGGCCAACAGATATTTTTCACCATCTTTTCCCTTTTCTATTGCCCTGATGATTCCTTCTGCTGCATCTTCAGCGTGAACGAAATTTTTTCCACCCTTCGGATAAAAGATAAGCTTCTTTTTCCAGGCCCAGAATATAATTTTTCCTGAGCTTGGCTTGCTGTCGTACGCTCCGATCATAAAGGCAGGATTCAGAATAATGATATCTATGTTTTTCCGGTTTTGCAAAAGAAAATTTTCTGCCTCCAATTTACTCTGGGCATATAAAGATTTTGTAAAAGGATATTTCTGGGCAGCTTTTTCATTCCCGGGCTCATCTTCGCTTCCAAATCCCATTGTATTGGCTGAACTGACGAATAAAAATTTCTTTATCCCTTTGGCTTTGGCATGAACCAACAGATTCAAAGTGATATCATAATTCACCTTTCTGTATTCATCATATGTAAGTAGGTTTTGTCTTGTTTCTGCAGCAATGTGAATTATATAATCCACTCCTTCCAGACAGGGCGATACATCGGCTGACAAATCTCCTTTAATCAGCTTCAGATTCTCGTTCTTTTCACCCAGGTAGCTGCTTTCCTTGCGCACCAAAGCAATAACAGAATAACCATATTTTAATAATTTAATAACGACATTGGTTCCCAGAAGCCCGGTGACTCCCGTGACAAAAACTTTTTTCATGCTTCGATTTCTCTTTTAATAGCCTGGGTCATTAAAGGAAGTTTGATCCATATCGGTACTATCTTCATGACCAGCCAGCTTATTGGGTTGACCATAATTACGGAATCTTTTTTAAATAACTGACGTATACTGTAAGAGGCCACATTATCCGGATCTAAGAGGGTTAGCTTTCCTAAAAGTCCTTGTTTTTCTATCCGCTTGCAAACATCTGTATTGGTTTTCATAGCACCGGGATTCACAACACTTACAAATACATTCGTATCTTTCAGCTCTTCATGCAAACCTCTTGAAAAGGAATGGATAAAAGTTTTGGAAGCCGGATATACGGTTTTAAACCCGATAGGTGAAAAGGCTGCCATACTTGATACATTCAGAATATAGGCTTTGGGCTGTTTTAAAAGATTGGGAAGTAACTGGTGCGTCATTAATGAAGTTGCCATTACATTCACCTGTAAAATCGTATTAATATAATCAGGTGTAGCTTCCGTAAATTTTTTGGTTCCCCCCAACCCTGCATTATTGATCAGAATATGGATATCAAAAGACCTGTTGATCCACTCCGCCAGTTTCATTACATTTTCGTTCACAGAAAGATCTACCTCGTAATACCGCGCTTTGATCCCATAGGTCTCTTCCAGTTCTTCACAAAACGTTTTTAAATTCTGATGAGGAAGACTTACCAGAATAACATTAATCTTTTTCCTTGCCAGATTCTCAGCAAATGCTTTTCCTAATCCCTGACTTGCTCCTGTAACGACGGCATATGATTCTTTAGTATCCATAAGCAAAAATTATGATACAAAACTACCATAGAAATCATCTTTACATGTTCAGGATTATCTGAACGAACCTATTTTTAAATACAACAAACAAAACATATAAATGACTGATATTTAGTAAATTGTAAATAAAATAAAGTAAAACTTTATAAACCCGAACTCATTCTTTTGTATTCTGAAGGAGTCTTACCTGTCAATTTTTTAAAGGTAGTATTAAAAGATGTCTTGGAATTGAATCCGGATTCATATGCAATGCCCAGGATTGAATATTTATGATCTGAATCCTGCAATAGCTTTTTGGCATGCTCAATTCTGTATTCATTAACATACTGAAAGAAATTCTTACCGAAGCCGGTATTGATAACATAGGATAGATGATGAGTAGAGACCAGCAGTATTTCCGCCAGTTTAATAAGGTTCAGCTCACTGTCCAGATAAGGCTTTTGAGCATCCATCACCTTTTCAAGCTGCTTTTTAATTTTAACGAGTTCATCATCAGAAATCAGCTTTCGTTTTACTTCTTCCGTATCAGAATCAGCATCTATGGAGATCAGTTCCTGACGCTGTTTTTCTTCCAGGGGGTAAATTTCCTTCTGTTTCAGAGAGTAATAGGCTACCCAGTAAATCACCAGCAAAAAAACGGCATTGATAAAAAAGTTCAGCGATTTGGGATCATAAAACAGATTATATATCACATAGATGATATTTACAATAAGAAGGACGAGAATAATATATTCAAGCCAGTTCAGGTTAATTCCTTCCGTATTGGAAGAAAATTGCTGAATTTTTCGCTGGTGTCTTCTGATTGTCACATAGGAAAGTCCTGTATAAAACAATGCCTGAATCAGGATCAGGATTACACTCAGGTACTCAAATGGTGTTGTATAACCCCATTTTACCAATAAGAGGCAGATAAGGAACGCCGCAGGAAGCAATAGAAACCAGATGTCGGCCGCTTTGAATCTAAAGGAAGGGTTGGTATAAAACAATACACTGAAATAAAAAACAACAGGAGTAAAAAACTGGATCATCCGGATGGGAAACAGGGAATGAAATTCTACGGTTTCTCCTGTGATTAGAAACAAAACCTCATCCATCCAGAAGGTTGACCAGAGAAACAGAAAGATTCCGAACCAGAAATTGGCTTTTCTGTTTACCTTTAAAGGATTGGTAAGCTTGAGCAGAGACAACAAAACCAATGAACCATAGATAAGTATCACGATGAAACTGTTTAATTCTGATGTGTTCATTGGTTTCGGTATTTTATTAAATAATTCTTTTATCGTATTCGTTTCCTGACAAAAATCTGATAAGCCAGATAGATCAACGGAAGGGACATCGCACCTAAATAGAGGATATTACCCATAGCCTGCTGCGGATGGAGGGCGATAGAGTAAACAAGACCGAAAAAAGCTCCTCCAAGGTGTGCCGCATGGCCCAGATTATCCCATTGCTTAGGATTCAGCATCATGTATACGGAATACCCGAAATATAATGTTCCGAACAGCCATCCCGGCAGGAAGTTAACACTGATCTCATTCGGGGCCATGGCAATGGAAGCAAAAATGATTCCTGACACTGCTCCTGATGCTCCGATTGCCGAATACCAGGGCTGTTTTTTATAGATGATAAGACTGAAGAGATTTCCCAGGATCATAGAACCAAAATAAATGATCAGGAAGCCTATATTTCCAAAAAACATGGTAACAGCAGCCTGGAAAAAATACAATGAAAGCATATTGAAGAAAAGATGCATAAAGTCTGCGTGCAGAAATGCTGAGCTGATCAGCCTTATATATTCTTTCCGGTTTTCAATGGCGCCTACATTGAATTTATATTTCTCAAATAAAGCCACATCATTAAACCCTCTGTAGCTCAATATACAGGTTACGGCAATAATGATTAAAACAGGTATACTCATAATTTTGATTCTTAATTTTCAGACTCACCATCCTGAAACAGGTCTCCGATGATTCCTCCATCTTCATCTGTATCTCCGGTGGATTCCGGTTCTTCATAGACTTCAGGCTCCTCTTCTACAGGTTCAGGCGTGGTGATATTGATCGCTTTCACTTTAAATTTCGTGAACTGGTTCCCAATTGCTTTTATTCCTTTTACAGCAATGAACTCATCAATATTCACTGTTTCGGGTTCCCTCTCTTTTCCTTTGTCTTTTGCAAAAATAATTTCCGCCGTTGCGCCATTGGCCACTATAACGTTTTCAATAAAAGACTTAGGATGGTCAGAAGGCATGAAGGTCTGTACATTTACTGTATTCTCCAGTAAAAACCGTTTAATAAAGTAAATATCTTTCTCCCCGTCATAGTAAATACAGGTAATCGGCTGCTCCGGTTTCCATTTTTCCAGAACCAGGTATTCATCATCAAAACGGTTTCCCAGATCAAAAGAAACCAGTTTTACTTCTCCATTGGTATTGATGGTAAGGATTTTATCATCGCCTTTGAAACTTCCCAATAAGGTACCTCTTGCGTCTGCATTCAGCCTTCTTACGGTATCATCAAACCATATTCTTCTTGGAGCCAGGGTAGAAACTCCTTCTTCTTTCAGATCTACTTTCTTTACCGCGTATTTTGTTACGAGATTTCCTTTGGAATCACGTCCTTTGATGGCGAGATCGGAAAAATTGATCTCCATTTTATTCTTCCTGATTCTTGGGTTGGGCTTTAATAATACTGTTACCGTTTCTGCTTCTCCGTTGGGATTGGCAGAGAAGTATAATGTTTCGGATCCTTTTTTATCGGAAGCTAAAGGATAGTCCGTATTCCGGGTTACTCCGGTTACAGAGAAACGTTTCATATAATAAGGTCCTTCCCGGCCTTCCCGGTAGATCATATTATACACCGTTCTTTTATCATTTTTCTTCCAGACCGCTACATGGAGGATATCTTTCCCGATAAATGTTTTTGCTTCCACTTTTACCACTTTCATGCTGCCGTCTTTCCGGAATGTAATGATATCGTCTATATCGGAGCAGTCGAACAGATATTGATCTTTTTTTAACGAAGTTCCTATGAAACCTTCTTCAAAATTGGCATAGAATTTTTCATTGGCAACGGCTACTTTGGTAGCATCAATGGTATCAAAAATTCTAAGTTCGGTTCTTCTTTGTTTATCTTTTCCGTATTTCTTCTGGATATTTAAGTAATAATCAATGGCATAGGCTATCAGATTGGCCAGGTTATGTTTTACCTGTTCTATTTTACCTTCAAGAGCCGCGATATTCTCTTTAAATTTATCCAGATCGAATCTTGATATCCTTTTGATCCTGATCTCAGTAAGTTTTAGAATATCTTCTTCCGTGACTTCTCTCAAAAGGTGTCCGGTATGTGGTTTTAAACCTTCATCAATGGTTTTCAGGACTTCTTCCCACGTTTTTACTTCTTCAATATCATGATAAATCCTGTTTTCGATAAAAATCCTTTCCAATGAAGAAAAATGCCAGTTTTCCTGAAGTTCATGAAGCTCTATCTCAAGTTCTTTTTTCAGTAAAGAAACAGTATGATCCGTATTCATTTTCAGAATTTCGGAAACAGACATAAACATAGGCTTATCTCCTACAATTACACATGCATTCGGAGAAATTGTTACCTGGCAGTCTGTAAAGGCATAAAGGGCATCAATGGTTTTATCCGGAGAAACATCATTATGAATATGAATCAGGATTTCAACCTTATCTGAAGTATTGTCTTCAATTTTTTTGATTTTGATTTTCCCTTTCTCATTGGCTTTCAGGATAGAATCAATGAGGTCACTCGTTGTCTTGGAATAAGGCAGCTCAGAAATAACCAGTGTATGCTTATCTGTTTGGGTAATTTTAGCCCTGGCCCTTACTTTTCCTCCTCTATGACCGTCATTATACTCGGAAACATCCAGATATCCTGCCGTCAGAAAATCGGGAAAGAGCTCGAATTTTTTTCCTTTCAGATAGGCTACAGAGGCATTGATCAGCTCGTTAAAATTATGCGGGAGTATCTTGGTAGAAAGTCCTACCCCAATTCCTTCCACTCCCTGAGCCAGAAGCAGCGGGAATTTTACGGGAAGGTCGATGGGCTCATTATTCCGGCCATCGTAAGATTTAGCCCATTCCGTTGTTTTTGGATTAAAGACTACTTCCAGCGCAAAGGGTGTTAACCTTGCTTCAATATATCTTGCAGCAGCAGCAGAGTCACCGGTATAGATATTTCCCCAGTTTCCCTGGGTATCGATCAGTAATTCTTTTTGCCCGATCTGCACCATTGCATCAGTAATTGAAGCATCACCGTGAGGATGATATTTCATGGTATTTCCCACGATATTGGCTACTTTATTGTAGCGGCCGTCTTCCAATTCACGCATAGAGTGCATGATTCTTCTCTGAACCGGTTTTAAGCCATCATATACTGAAGGAATGGCTCTATCTAGAATTACATAAGAAGCATAATCCAGGAACCAGTCTTTATAGAGACCCGAAACTTTCTTTAAGCTTTCACTCTCATGCGAATATTCTTCTGTCGTCATCTGTTTTTTAATCTTTTTTCTCCTTATTAGCTTTCACTACTTTGTTCAGAGAGAGTTTTAAATCGTTTACTTCTTTTTGTGTCAGATAAGAAATCTGGTACTTCAGCATGGTAGAACCATTAGTCTTACTTGAAACGGTGATGTATAGTCTTTTGATAAAGAAGATACTTATGATATCATATTTGATCAGTTTATATTTTGGAAATTCATCGTGAAGGGGTTTATTCAGAAAAGGGATAATATTCCTGTTCTTAAAGTTCAATGCTTCCCCATCGCTGTCGTATTCAAAAATCTGGCGCCCGTTCAGATGAAAAAGAATGAGCATTAAAACGGGAATAATAATTAATAAATAGCTTTCACTTTCCAATACATTAAATCTATATTCGTTAGCCAGAAATCCTAATATTCCCAATACGACCATCATCATCAATACGGTGTTTATAAAATTATAAACTGATGCTTTGTTACGGTTACTTAGTCTCATTTGATTCTTTTGTTTATCAACCGGCTACTTCATCTAAAATTTCCTTTTTATCAATATCCGGATCTTCCACCACCAGATTTTCCAGAATAAAGGTTTGTCTGTCCGGTGTATTTTTACCCATATAGAACTCCAGAAGCTGATCAATAGTCTGATCTTTTCCTATCACTACAGGTTCCAAACGGATATCCTTGCCGATAAAGTGTTTGAATTCATCGGGAGAAATTTCTCCCAGTCCCTTGAACCGGGTAATCTCAGGATTTTTTCCGAGCTCATTCAGGGCTTTTATTCTCTCTGCTTCCGTATAGCAGTATCGTGTTTCTTTTTTATTTCTGACCCTGAAAAGCGGGGTCTGAAGAATATAAAGATGGTTGTTCTTGATCAGGTCAGGAAAAAACTGCAGGAAGAAGGTGATCATCAGCAGGCGGATGTGCATTCCGTCTACATCGGCATCGGTAGCAATAATCACCTGATTGTATCTGAGATCCTCCAGACTTTCTTCGATATTCAGGGCTGCCTGAAGAAGATTAAATTCTTCATTTTCATACACCACTTTTTTGGTAAGCCCATAGCAATTTAGCGGCTTTCCTTTTAGTGAAAATACGGCCTGTGTTTCCACGTCCCTGGATTTTGTAATTGAACCGGATGCAGAATCTCCCTCTGTTATAAATATTTGGGTATCGCCCTTTCTTTCGGCTTTCTGATCGTTATAATGCTGTCTGCAGTCACGCAGTTTTTTATTATGAAGGGATACTTTTTTGGCTCTCTCTCTTGCCAGTTTTTGAATTCCGGATAGTTCCTTTCTTTCTCTTTCCGAGATCAGGATCTTCCTTTGAATGGCTTCTGCAATTTCCGGGTTTTTATGAAGAAAATTATCCAGTTTGCTTTTCAGGAAATCAATAATGAAGGTTCTTACAGTAGGACCATTAGGGCCCATATCGTTGGAACCTAACTTTGTTTTTGTCTGAGATTCAAAAACCGGTTCTTCCACGTTGATGGAAATAGCTGCAATAATAGATTTCCTGATATCGGATGCATCAAAATTTTTATTAAAAAACTCACGGATGGTTTTTACGTAAGCCTCGCGGAAGGCATTAAGGTGAGTTCCCCCCTGAGTGGTATTCTGTCCATTTACAAATGAAAAATAGGTTTCTGTCTGCGATTTATCAGAATGGGTAATGGCCACTTCAATATCGTCATCCTTCAAATGAACGATAGGATAAAGGATATCGCTTTCCAGTTCTTCTTCCAAAAGGTCTTTAAGCCCATTTTCCGAATAATAGGTTTCTCCGTTGAAGAGAATCTTCAATCCCGGATTCAGGTACGCATAATTCCGGAGCATTCTTTCGATATACTCTTTTCTGTATTTAAAGTGCAGGAATATTTCTCCGTCAGGGATGAATGAAATTTCGGTACCGTTTCTGTCCGAGGTATCTTTTTCATCAAAGTTTTCTTTGATAATCCCCCGGGAGAACTCAGCCGCTTTCATTTTTCCGTCACGGAAAGAGCGCACCCGGAAATAATCTGAAAGTGCGTTTACGGCTTTGGTACCGACCCCGTTCAATCCTACGGATTTTTTGAAGGCCTTACTGTCGTATTTACCCCCGGTATTCATTTTGGAAACAGCATCCACTACTTTTCCCAGCGGAATTCCACGTCCAAAATCGCGGATGGTAACTTTACCGTCGTCCAGTTTTATTTCAATTCTTTTACCTGCTTTCATCCTGAACTCATCGATAGAGTTGTCCAGGATTTCTTTAAGCAAAATATAAATCCCGTCATCAGCAGAGGAGCCATCGCCCAGCTTCCCGATGTACATGCCGGGGCGCAGACGGATATGTTCCTGCCAATCCAGGGTTCTGATATTATCTTCGGAATAGGTTGGATTTATTTCTTGTGACATATATGATTTCAGCAAACATACAAAAATACAAAATTATCCGTTTTTTTCAATCCGTTTTTTATTAATATTTATCATAATACTTTGTAATATTATCAGTACAAATTATATATTTACATGACTATATCAATAAAAAGTGAAAAAATCAACCTTATTTATTTCATTTTTATTATTAATTTTTCTCAGTCCGTTCTTTTTCCCACAAATTCCAGGATTGGTTAATTACGGTGAAGAGAGTGGATTGAATAATTCGTATACCTATAATCTGAGCCAGGACCACAATGGCTTTATCTGGGTGGGAAGCGATAACGGATTCTTCAGGTTTGATGGAAAAGAATTTATACAATACAGTAAAAAAAGTGGTTTAAAGAACCTTGAAATCCTATCCTCTCTTCCCCTTGACAATGGTGAAATCTTTATATTTCCTTTTTTAAATGATTTTGCTTATCTGAAAAATGGTCAAATCATAAACTCAGATTCCAATAAAGAGCTCAGAAAAATACATTTTAAGTATAATGCCAACTATTCTTATGATCATCAGTCGATTTATATTTTTACCAGCTATAATCCCGAAAATATTTATGTCTTTAAAAATGAAAAAGTTACAACAATCCCTTTGCATTTCAACACTCGCAATTCTTCAGATATTTATTATGCCCTTACTTTAGACCCTGCGACCCATCTGCTTTATTTATCCAATAAGAATAATAGTAAAGAAAACATTCTGGCTTATGATATTTTTACCGGTAAGAAAACAACGTGCAATATTCCTTTGGGAAAAGAAGTGACACTCTACAGAAAAGACGATTTTTTTATATTTAAAGAGAAAAGAAAAATTATGATCTACCAGCTCTGCAACAAATTTATTTTTAAGAAAATTCAAACTTATTCTGTCAAAGAAAATATTCATCAGGTTATTGTTGATAAAAATTACAGGATATGGCTTTGCATAGAAGAAGGAGGTGCGTTATATTTCAGGGAAACCTTAAAGGATCATAAGAAACTGACCACTCCCATACCATTTCTTTCCGGAAATATCATTAACCATCTTATGGTTGACAGAGATAACAACACCTGGTTTTCTACCAGGAATAATGGTGTTTATTTCATCACAGAGAAGTTTTTGAAGAGCTATGTTCATCTGCCTGTCCGAAATAATTCTGCCTATATTACAGCCATTTCGAAAAATGATAATAACATACTCCTGGGATACAACGAATCTAAAGCCGGTATTTACAATTCCCATGCAATCAGGGATCTTGTATTTGAAGAAAACAGAAAAATTGAACACAAAGCCATTGTTTCAGATAGTAATATGGTCTTCTTCGGTCTCAGCAGAAGTCTTGTACAATACAATATGGCTACAGGGCAAAAGCAGATTTTAGGGGATTTTAACCTTAAAAGTATTGTCCCTTATACCAATAATTCCATTCTCATTTGCTCTTCTGAAGGACTTACCTCCTATCACTATCCCAGCCGTCAATATACTGAAATGATCAGGCAGGAAAGAGTGTATACAGCTTTACCCTATGACAAGGACAGTCTTTTTGCCGGCAGCTTTAAAGACCTGTATAAATTCAATACAAAGACAAAAGAAAAAAAATTGTTCCTGGAAGATTATTATTTTACAGATCTGAAAAAACTAAGCAGTACCGTATATGTAGGTGCTACCAACCGGAATGGAATTATTATTTTCACCAATCATAAAATCCTGCATAAATTAAGCGAAAATACAGGTTTGCCTACCAATCAAATCAAAAAAATAGAAGTTGAAAATGAAAAGGCTTTCTGGGCAAGCACCAATTCGGGACTCAGCAGAGTTGAAATCACAGGATCCCGTTTCAGAATCAATAATTTTACCCAGCCGGACGGACTGCCTTCTAATTTAGTCGCAGGCTGTGTTATAAAGAATGACACCATCTATGTAGGTACTTCTAAAGGACTGGGCATTTTATCTGTTAAAGATCTCCTTATGCAACAAAAGCTGTTTGAGAAAAAAGCCATTATTAATTCTGTGATGATCGGGCATAAAGAGTTTTTCAATGTCAATCAAAAGTTTATCAGCCAGGCTCCCGAAAATGATATCATGTTTAATTTAAGTTTCCCGGATTATGTATCACAGGGGAAAATACGTTATAAATATAAAGTGGAAGGACTGGGTGAAAGCTGGCTGATCAGCAGCTCTCCCAAAATCATTTTAAACTCTGTTCCACCAGGCGAATATATATTAAAAGTTTTCGGATTGGGCTATAATGGTAGGCAGGCAACTATCCCTACAGAAATGTATTTCGAAATCAAACCTCAGTTCTGGCAGACATGGTGGTTCAGAACGTTGCTTATAGTGGGCGGAACTGCTCTCCTTTTCATCCTCATTAACTGGTATTTTCAGAAGAAACGGAACAAAAAGCTGGAAACATTATATTATGAAAAGAAAATTGCAGAACTCGAACTTCAGGCCATTAAAGCCCAGATTAATCCGCACTTTATTTACAACTGCCTGAATTCCATCCAATTCCTGCTGTATAAAAAAGATTATGAAGAGACGGAGAATTACCTTAATATTTTCTCCCAGATGATCAGGAAAACCCTATACTATTCTGAAAAAACATTTATGCCGGTCAAAGAAGAAGTAGAATATCTTTCTTTATACCTGAATATGGAAAAATTACGTTTAAAAGAACAGTTTGAATACACTATAAAAGTCTCGGAGACCGTGAATGAAAACTGGGTCATTCCTTCATTGCTGATACAACCCTTTGTGGAAAATGCCATTAAGCATGGTATTGCCAGCATCACGGACAGAAAAGGAAAAATCGGGATTTTTTTCGATTATATCAATGCTTCGCTTTGTATCACGATTGAAGATAACGGAGTGGGTATAAACAGTGTCAATCAATCCATTACAAAAACCGGTTCATTTGGGGTCAGGTTATCTCAAAAGAGGATTGAAACATTTAAACAACTTTTTGAGACTCATATCACACTGGAGATCAAAAGCTTTCCTGAACAGGAATCTAAACACGGAACTCAAATCAAACTCTATATTACGCCTTATGAAAACTAAAATACAAGCATGCATCATTGATGATGAACAGGACGGAAGAGATTATATTTCGCTTTTGCTACAAAACGAGTTTCCTGAAATCCAGATCAGCTTTCTCGCATCCAGTGTAGAGGAGGCATATATTTATCTCTCCAGGCATTCTCCGGATATCCTTTTTCTGGATGTACAGCTTAAAGACGGAACCGCATTTGATTTACTTTCAAAATTCAGGGAAATCAGATCACAGATTATTTTCATTACAGCATTTGAGAATTTTGCCATTCAGGCTATAAAAAACGGAGCGGCAGATTACCTGCTGAAACCCATCAGGAAAATAGATTTTATTGTTGCAGTACATAAAACACTGGAAAACATTGCCAAAACAAAAACTGCCATAAGTTCTTCTTCCGGAAGAAATAAGATCAGCCTCCCTACCCTGCAAGGATTCAAGCTCACTGATATTGATGATATTATACGCTGTGAAGCTGACAGCAGCTATACCACGTTCTACCTGATTGATAAAACTAAAATCCTGGTCTCCAAAACCCTGCATGAGTTTGAGGAATTCCTGACCGAGCATAATTTTTTCAGAATTCATCATAAGCATCTTATCAATCTTACGCATCTGAAAGAATATATAAAAGGTAAAGGGGGGCAGGTAGTGATGACAGATAATTCTGTACTGGATGTTTCTGTGCGTAAGAAGAATGATTTTTTAACGAGAGTTGAGCAGATGGATTAACGGAAGGCTATAAATTATTAAAAACCGCAGTTTTATTTTCTGATACAATCAAATGGTTTTGAATATTTCATTAAATTCGGCTGTAATAAAATCTATTGTATGATACAACTTCCTTTATCAAAACTTTCCAATGTGGGAACCACGATTTTCAGTCAGATGACACAGCTCGCCAATGAAAATGAAGCCATCAATCTGTCTCAGGGCTTTCCTGATTTCATGCCGGATATGGAATTGCTGAATCATGTAGATCATTTTATCAGGAAAGGATTCAACCAGTATGCTCCTTTGGGAGGTATGATCGGGCTGAAAGAGGAAATTGCCAGAAAAATAGAAAACAGCCATAAGGCAACGTATCATCCGGATTCAGAGATCACAGTGACTGCCGGAGGTACACAGGCTATTTTTACAGCCATTGCAGCATTCATAAAAAAGGACGATGAAGTCATTATCTTCGAGCCTGCCTACGATTGTTATGAGCCTACCGTAGAGCTTTTCGGAGGCATTGTAAAACGTTTTGAAATGAAAGCACCTGATTATACCATCGATTGGGTGTCTGTAAAAAAACTGGTCAGTGATAAAACCAAAATGATCATTCTCAATAATCCTAACAATCCTTCAGGAAGGATTTTGAAAGAAAGTGACATTCAGGAAATGATCCAATTGGTAAAAGGAACTTCTATTCTTATTTTAAGTGATGAAGTATATGAAAATATTGTTTTTGACGGGAAAGAACACCTGAGCATTTGCAAATATCCCGAGCTTAAGGAGAGAAGCCTTCTTGTAGCTTCTTTCGGGAAACTTTTTCATGTGACAGGATGGAAAGTGGGCTATTGTGCCGCCCCCAAAAATTTAACGGCTGAATTCAGGAAGGTCCACCAGTTTAATGTTTTTTGTGTAAATACTCCCATTCAGCTTGCCCTGGCAGAATATATGAAGAATGAAGACCACTATAATCACCTTAATCAGTTTTTCCAGGAAAAAAGGGACTTTCTGAGAAAAGGGCTTTCCGGAACTTCTTTTGAGCTGCTGGATTGCGAAGGAACCTATTTCCAGGCAGTGAAATACACGGCTATTTCAGAAAAGAATGATTTTGATTTTGCAACGGAGCTTACTGTACAGCATAAAGTAGCTACCGTTCCTTTTTCATCTTTTTACAAAAATAAAGTCAACGAAAATGTGATCAGACTTTGTTTTGCTAAAAAACAGGAAACCCTGGAAAAGGCTATTGAAAATCTTTCAAAAGTTTAACAACTTTATATTGAAAATTTTTCCATGAAAATTATAGTTTGCTCTGTCATGATGATTTTCCAAACTAAAAAGTCCTCAACATGTGACTTATCATAAATATTTTTTATATTAGCATCTATTCTTTTGGGAAAATCCTGTGCACAGTCAAAACATAAAACAACTCGCAGGCAAGGAGAATATAATTGTAATCATCAAAATAAATAACCATGGAAAAAAGAAAAAAATTAAGCAAAAAACAATTAAGATTTATCTACGGAGGACTTGGCACTTATCCTTGTGCTACTTCTTCCGGCTATTGCAAGTTTATAGGGCCGGGATGCAGAGAAGAAAAATGTCAGCTTCCTGTACCTGTAGAACCTGTTGATCCTGATGGTCCCATTATCCTTCCGGATCCAGGAAGTTTATAATTGAATAAAAAGAACCAACCTAAACCGGCTGGTTCTTTTGTTTAGTAAAAGATGGACTCCGGAATTTTACAGAAACATTCCTCCTGAAACTTCAATTCGTTGTCCGTTGATCCATCGTGCATCCTCAGTACATAAGAATGCCACTACACCACCGATATCATCCGGAAGTCCTACCCTTCCCAAGGCGGTAGCCCCTGCCACTACGGCATTGATCTCTTTATTATCCCTTACTCTTCCGCCACCAAAGTCGGTTTCAATTGCGCCGGGAGCAATGACATTGGCTTTTATTTTCCTTTCTCCTAACTCTTTGGCCATATATTTCGTCAGCATTTCCACCCCTGCTTTTACAGAGCCATAAACAGATGATCCCGGAGTTGCAAACCTTGCCAATCCTGAAGAAATATTAATAATACCTCCTCCGTCATTCATTACGGGCAATAATTTTTGTGTCAGGAAGAATACCCCTTTGAAGTGAATATCCACCATATCATCAAGCTGTTCTTCTGTAACTTCTGTAATCGGTGAATACAAAGCAGTTCCTGCATTGTTGATAAGATAATCAATCCGGGAGTTTCCTGTATTTTGCTGTAAATAATCCGTCACTTCTTTCACAAATGCATCGAAGCTTTTAATATTTTTTGTATCCAGCTGAAAAGCAACTGCATTTCTCCCCATTTTCCTGATCTCCTCCACTACGGCTTCCGCTTCGTCCTTATTGCTTCTATAGGTAATAATAACATCCAGGCCTTTTTGGGCGATTTTAACTGCAGAATTCTTTCCTAAACCACGGTTACCTCCCGTAACCAGTGCAATATTTGTTTTTGTGGTCATTTTATTTGATTTTTTGATGTGACAAAGTTGGGATATTTTCAGGCGGATTTGTTTGCTTGAATCAATCTGAAATTTGCATAAATCAAATCATGATCTGAATTCCAGCGGGGTAAATGAAGTTTTTCTCTTAAAGAAGTTGGAAAAATGAGCGATTTCCTCAAAGCCCAAAGCATAAGAAATCTCAGATACATTCCACCTGGTTTGCTTTAACAGTATTTTTGCTTCCTGGATAATACGTTCACTGATCAGTTCTGTAGTCGTTTTTCCCGTGCTTTCTTTCAGCCTTTTATTAAGGTAGTTAACGTGGACGGCAAGCCTGTCTGAATAGTCTTTTGCTGTTTTCAGCTGCAGCCTCTGTTCTAAAGATTCAATGGGAAACTGCCTTTCCAGTAGTTCTATAAATAAAGAAACAACCCGCATAGAAGCATCATTGACAGTTGATAGCTGGGTGGCGGGCTGTAGTTTCTGACCATAATGGATCAGCTCCAGTACATAATTCCTGATCAGGTCATATTTAAAAATATAATCTGAATCGATTTCCTTTTTGATCTTGGTAAATAATATTTCTATTTCTTCTGCAAGGGCATCATCAATCTCAAATACCGGCACATTTCCGGGTTGAAAAATAGGCAGGTCTTCCAGACTATTATAGGATTTATCTTTAATAAAAAAGTCTTCTGTAAACACACAAAAACTGCCTGACTGCTGCGGGTCTTCCGGAATCCAGTGGTACGGAACCTTAGGGGTGGCAAACAGCAATGCATTTTGTTGTATGGAAATCACCTTATCTGCATACTCTGCCCTGTTTTTTCCTTTGATAAAACTGATTTTATAATATTTCCTCCTATTGTAGGGCATTTCGGAAGTGTTTTTTACTTTTTCAATAGTTTGGGCAATATCAAATACATTAAAGTGTCCGATATCTTTATGAAGCCCCTTTGGAAAAATACTTTCCAGATCTTTACCCAGCTTGGCTGCCATTTCCCTGTAAAAATCTTCCAATGAAGTATGCACAATTTTTTCCATAAACAAATGATTTGTAAAATTCAAATATACAAAAGTTGGAATCACATAAAAATGAAACAAATATTCATTTTTTTCTATAAAAAGTGACATGTTTTTAATTATTTTAACTACATTAGACACCATTAACTATCTAAAAACCAAAACAATGAAAAACCAGATTACAAAAACCGGCAAAAAGCTCAACAAAAAAGAACTGAAAACAATTACCGGCGGAATGTACGACTGTATGGCTCCCGAACCTTGTGAACCTTATCCTGGGCCCTGTGAATCTCATGCAGATGCCAATGGCTGTACGATGATCTCTCCGTTTTGCGGTCAAAAAATATGCAGACCTTAATTATAAATCAATAACAACATTAAAATCATTAGTATGAAAAATCAAAATTTGAACAAAGGCAAAAAATTAAACAAGAAAGAACTTAAAGTTATTACCGGAGGATTAAGATTATGCGTTGATCCTTCAACCGGTTTTTGTACAGAAATCAGTGATGCTTGCGCAGAACGTCGATGCAGGCTTATAGTGGGACCTATATTGGATTAATGTAATTAAAGATCTTGAAACAATGGAAAATAAAAATGTAAACCACGGAAAAAAGTTAAATAAAAAACAACTAAGAGTCATTACCGGTGGAAAAGAAATGTGCTGGCTGCCTACATTAGAGTGCAGCAAGATTTCTTTAAGCTGTGCGGAACCACAATGTCAGCCTATCATTGATGTTGAATAAGTTTACAACTATATTAAACGCTTCCTCCGGGAAGCGTTTTTATTTGGACAGGATCTTAAAGCAAGGGGCGCTCTTCAATAAAAAAACGCTCCCAAAATATATGGGAACGTTTTTTAACTATAACTAACTTTAATATTTTCTTTTATACGTTGAATCTGAAGTGCATAATGTCTCCGTCCTGAACGATATATTCTTTACCTTCCACAGAAAGTTTTCCGGCTTCTTTTACTTTTACCTCAGAACCATACTGGATATAATCATTATATTTGATCACCTCTGCACGGATGAAACCTTTTTCAAAGTCAGTGTGGATCACACCGGCTGCCTGGGGAGCCGTCCACCCTTGCCCTATCGTCCATGCTCTTACTTCTTTTACTCCGGCCGTAAAATATGTCTGAAGTTTTAACAGATCATAAGCTTTTCTGATCAGACGGTTGACTCCCGGTTCTGTAAGACCTAGTTCGTCAAGGAAAATTTCTCTTTCTTCGTAAGTTTCCAGTTCATTGATATCGGCTTCAATCTGCGCTGCCAAAACAACTACTTCAGCGCCTTCGTTTTTTGCCATTTCTTCAATCTTTCCCACCCATTCGTTTCCGTTCTTGATGGAGTTTTCATCTACGTTACAAACGTAAAGGACCGGCTTGTTAGTCAACAACTGAACTTCGCCGATAATTGACTTTGTCAAATCATCTACAGCAAATTCTCTGGCATTTTTCCCATCTTCAAGGAATTTTTGCAGATTTTGAAGCGTTTCATATGTTAAGATATCTTCTTTCTTTCCGGACTTAATGAACTTTTTAGCTTTTTCAACAGCTTTTCCTACTGTTTCAAGGTCTTTCAGCTGTAATTCGATATCAATGATTTCTTTATCTCTTAAAGGATCTACAGAACCTTCAACGTGAACAATATTTCCGTTGTCAAAACATCTTAAAACATGGATGATAGCCTCACACTCACGGATATTCGCTAAAAACTGATTTCCTAGTCCCTCTCCTTTGCTGGCTCCCTTTACAAGACCTGCAATATCAACGATTTCAACTACAGCGGGCAATACTCTTTCTGGTTTTACAATTTTTTCCAGTTCAAATAGTCTCTGATCCGGTACGGAAACTGTTCCCAGGTTAGGTTCAATAGTACAGAAAGGATAGTTTGCCGATTGAGCTTTTGCATTGCTCAGACAGTTAAAAAGAGTTGATTTACCTACATTTGGCAGGCCTACGATTCCACATTTCATATTGTAAAATTCAAAGTTTAAGATTTAGGGTAATTCAAAGTTCCCGTTACTTTGCCATTGCATACTGAACATTGAATTACGAGTGCGCAAAGATAGTGATTTTTAAGGGAGTTTCATAATAAAAAAATCTGCCGGCATTCCGGCAGATTTTAAACGGTCTGATTGTATCCGTTGAGTTTTATGGGTTATCTCCTGTGGCTTCCTGAGCCAGCGGAACGTCATTCGGTGCGTCCTGTAAAGTTTTATCTAACGTGAATAAAGATTCGTCTGTAGCTCTGTCACCACCTGCGATTTTTAATTTATCAATCAGATTCTGGGCTAATGTTTCTTCTTCAATCTGCTCTTGTACGAACCACTGCATGAAATTCCAGGTTGCCCAGTCTTTCTCTTCCATAGAGAGATCTACAATTCTGTAAATGGCAGTTGTATTGTCAACTTCATGTTTAAAAACCCCATCAAAACAGGCGGTAAGGTTTTCAGGATCAGCCGGAGGAGCCGGGATAGCTTCTACTTTTGGTTTCCCCCCTCTGTTTAAAATATATTCCATGAATTTAATCGAGTGGTTTCTTTCTTCCTGAGCATGGCGGTAAAGGAAATTGGCAATTCCCTGATATCCTTTATCATCAGCCCAGATTCCATAAGATAAAAAAACGTGTGAGGCATGAATTTCCTTGTTCATCTGGTCACTAAGTGCTTTTTCCATGTTTTCGGAAAGTCTTTTAGTATTCATAATGTTTATATTTTGGTGATTATGGTGTTAACTAAGCAAAAATGATTCCGATAAGCTTATTTTTTTATGTAAAAAGAGGTAGAATACTTTAAAACAATGCTGATTTTCAACATATTAAACTAATAATTTATAGTTATTCTAAAATAAAACCGGTCCTTTCGGGACCGGTTTTATTTTATAGATAGTACTACTGATTGCGTTATCTAATGAATGATCTGAAATTATTTAATCTTTCTCGCCATATAATCACTTTCATTTCCTAATCTGTCAATAGCTTTAATAGCAACTGCATTCAGTTTTTTTCCGTCTTTAAACTTAGGGATATCCTTTGAAAGAGTATCCAGGGTTAAAATTTCCGTTTCCCATACTCCATTGTACTGTTTGAAAAGAACCCACTGGAAAACATTACTCATATTCCCGGAGCTCCAGTTTGTTTGTGCAAAACTTCCGTTATCTGCTATAAACAAGGTAGGTGTCTGCAAAGGAACAGCCTTAATCCACGGGGTCTTCGGAATTAATGCTTTTTCACTGTACACGCTGTTTTTCAGGACAGGCAGCATATTGGGATTCCTGGTAAGCCCTGCAATGCTCCAATGAATTTCTCCGGCATCCTTTTTCAGAACATTTCTTGAAATTTCAATCTGATTTTTAATTTCCGTTGGGCGATCGGATACTTTTATTTCTACGGTATTTAACCCGGGCCACAGATGGCGGTTCATTGTATTTTCAGATTGCCACCAGCTTAACAAGGCCTCGAAGCTCTGACCTTTTGAATCAATCGGCCAATATAGCTGGGGTGAGAAATAGTCTACCCATCCTTTATTTAACCATAATTTTGCATCAGCATACAGCTCGTCATATTGTGAAGATCCCACAATTCCTGCCGGATATCCCGGTTTCCAGATTCCAAACGGGCTGATTCCAAACTTTACATGGCTTTTTTCTGCATGAATTTCTTTGTAGATACGCTCCACAAACCTATTCACATTATCTCTTCTCCAGTCTGCCCTGGATAGTGTTCCACCACTGTTTACATAGGCATTCCAGGTTGCATTGTCAGGAAAATCAGCTCCTTTGTTATAAGTAGCATAGGGATAAAAATAATCGTCAAAATGAATTGCATCGATATCATATCTTTTAACAATATCTTTTACCACATTGGAAACATGACCTTGTGTTTTAGGATTAGCAGGATCAAACCAGTACATACCGTTCTTTAGCCTTACCACAATATCAGACAGCTTATTAACCATGGAAAGGTTATTTACAGAGCCTCCATTGGTATGGTGGGCGCGGTATGGATTCAGCCAGACGTGAAGTTCCAGTCCCCTTTTGTGGGCTTCTTCAATCCAAAACTGTAACGGATCATAATTGGGATAAGGAGCGGTTCCGGTTTCCCCGGTCAGGAAGTAAGACCAGGGTTCAATATTACTGGTATACAATGCGTCAGCAGAGGGTCTGATCTGAAAAATAGCGGCGTTAAAATTGTTATTTTTCAGCATTTCAAGCATATTGATGGCTTCTGCTTTCTGCTGGTCTACGGTAAGGTCGTTTCTTGAAGGCCAGTTGATATTGGCAACACTCGCAATCCATGCTCCACGGAATTCCCTTTTAATTTCAGGAAGATCTGTTCTGAAGACTTCATCTGCTGCAGGTGGTACGCCTGGCGCTGGTTTTGTTGCCGTTACAGGAGGTTTGGGTTGGGTGGTATTGTTGATAGGTTTTGTTGTCTTGTTAGCGGGAGGTGTCTTCGAAACTGCGCTCTGGGTAGAACACGAAACACTATACGATGCACCGACTCCCAATAAAACGATAAGTTTTAATGTATTCATTTTCATAGCCGCAAAACTACTTTAAATTATATTTTAATATTTTGAATATTCTTTTGAAAAATAAACAAAATATATGATAGATTAGAAAAAAGCCTCGAAAATCGAGGCTTTGATTTTATATATAGAGTTTTATTATGCTTTTGCAGATCTTTCCACTCTTTTTCTTTCTTCTTCGGAAAGGATTTTCTTTCTCATCCTGATGAAATTCGGAGTAACCTCAATAGCTTCATCAGCCTGGATATATTCCATACATTCTTCAAGAGAGAAAAGGATTTTTGGTGCAACACCGGTGTCTTTATCTTTTCCGGCTGCACGCATGTTGTTCAGCTGTTTTGCTTCAACAATGTTTACCACAAGATCTCCTGGTTTATTTTGTTCTCCAACGATCATTCCTGTGTAAATTTCCTCACCCGGATCAACAAAGAATTTACCTCTATCCTGTAGTTTATTAATAGAATATTCTGTAGCAGGACCTGTGGTTTTGCTGATCAATACCCCGTTGTTTCTTCCCGGAATAGCTCCTTTGAAAGGCTTATATTCCGTGAAACGGTGCGCCATAATAGCTTCCCCTGCAGTAGCAGTCAGCATCTGGGAACGTAATCCGATCAGACCTCTTGAAGGAATTTCGAATTCCATGTGCTGCATTTCTCCTTTGGTTTCCATAATATGAAGGTCACCTTTTCTCTGTGTTGCCAGATCGATAACTCTTGATGCATATTCTTCAGGAACGTCTACTACTAAAGATTCGTAAGGCTCACAGCTTACCCCGTCGATTTCTCTTAAGATAACCTGCGGTTGTCCGATGGTCATTTCGTACCCTTCTCTTCTCATTGTTTCAATCAAAACGGATAAGTGAAGAATACCTCTACCGAATACCAGGAAAGTATTGGCATCATCAGTCTGCTGGACTCTTAATGCAAGGTTTTTCTCCAATTCTTTTGTTAATCTTTCTTTCAGGTGGTTAGAAGTTACATATTTACCGTCTTTACCAAAGAAAGGTGAATTGTTGATAGAGAACGTCATGTTCAGGGTAGGCTCATCAATAGCCGTTCTTTCCAATGGTTCAGGGTTTTCAAGATCTACGAAAGAATCACCGATCTGGAATGCATCGAAACCTACTACAGCACAGATATCTCCTGCCTGTACCTCGGTTACTTTTTTCTTTCCTAATCCTTCAAAAACGTAAAGTTCTTTTACTTTTCCTTTTATGATTTTACCATCTGCCTGGGCAAGACCGATCCATTGGGATTCTTTAAGCTCCCCTCTGGTTACTTTTCCGATTGCAATTCTTCCTAAGAAAGAAGAGTAATCAAGGGAAGTAATCTGCATCTGAAGATTCCCTTCAGTTACAGTTGGGGCAGGTACATATTGTAAGATACCATCTAATAACGGCAAAATATCTTCAGTCTGTTCTAATGAAGTATTGAACCAGCCTTGTTTGGAAGAACCGTAGAAAGTTGGGAAATCCAGTTGTTCTTCGGTAGCTTCAAGGTTAAAGAACAAATCAAATACCTGATCGTGAACTTCGTTCGGACGGCAGTTTGGTTTATCTACTTTATTGATAACCACAAGTGGTCTTAGTCCCAGTTCCAAAGCTTTCTGAAGTACGAATCTTGTTTGTGGCATTGGCCCTTCGAACGCGTCCACCAACAAAATAACTCCATCCGCCATTTTTAATACTCTTTCTACTTCCCCACCAAAATCGGCGTGACCAGGAGTATCAATTACGTTAATTTTAGTGTCTTTATAGGTAACAGAAATATTTTTGGATAAGATGGTGATCCCTCTTTCTCTTTCAAGATCATTATTATCCATAATTAATTCTCCACTCTCCTGATTTTCTCTGAAAATGTTGGTAGCGTGGATGATTTTGTCAACCAAAGTCGTCTTCCCGTGGTCAACGTGTGCGATAATCGCAATATTTCTAATGTTTTGCATATAGGATTTTTACGGGTGCAAAAATAGTGATTTTAAATGAATTAATTAAAAAGTTTATGCAATATTTAACAATTTCATAATGAGAATTTTAGATACGGCTACTTTGGGATATTGAAAAAAACGAGCTACATCTGGTTCTGCAGAATGTTCAATTGTACTTTGTTTCAATATAATTCCTGCACCAATATATCACATTCATTATTAAAAATAAAAATGTAGTACGGTTCATTTTCAAGGGCCTGTCCAGACAATGGATAAAAATTAATATAAAAAGCCCGGATCTGATATCCGGGCTTTATTATTTCAGCGTGGGCTATACGCCTTGTTCCGCATGTTTTCCTTCTTTGAACTCCTCTACCATTTTGGCGTTGAAGGCCGGAAGGTCTTTGGGCGTTCTGCTTGTTACCAATCCATTGTCAACAACAACTTCCTTATCTTCCCAATGGGCTCCGGCATTGATAAGGTCTTTGCTGATTGACTTTACTGAAGTCATATTTCTGCCGTTGACAACTTCTGCATTGATTAAAACTTGAGGTCCGTGACAAATCGCTGCAACAGGTTTATTCTGTATAAAGAAATCTTTCACAAATGATAAAGCCTGATCATTGGTTCTCAATTGATCCGGATTAATTACTCCTCCCGGAAGTACCAGTGCATCATAGTCAGAAGCAGATGCTTCATCCAGGGTTTTGTCTACGTTATATTCTTTTCCCCAATCTTTTTCAGCCCAGGATTTTATTGTCCCGGAAGTTGGACTTACAATGTGCGCAGTCCACCCCTGTTGTTCCAGATACTCTTTTGGTGATTGAAGTTCACTTTCCTCAAAGCCATTCGTGGCCAGAATTGCAATCTTTTTTGACATGATATTATGATTTAAGGTGTTATCTTAATAACACAGAAAAAATAATGCCGCCTGCCTGTTATAGATTGCTAAAAAAAGTTAAGATACATCAAAAAAGGCTCTAGCCAGTACTCATTAATGTCTTATCAGCCTGTAAAGCAGTACAACATCAATGACGGCAACGAGAACAAATTTCACAAGAAATGATTTTTTGGAAACTTTATGGTTAAAAATAATCATTCCCGAAGCTGCCCCTAACAGTCCGATGAATGAAAGTCCTAAAAGGGCATTTTCAGAAACTCTCCACTGGTGTTTCCTGGCTTGCCATTTGTCAAATCCAAAAACCCCGAATGTAATAAAGTTAGCGATCAGCAGAAAAGGAATCATCTACAATTAATTTGCAGCAAAAATAAAGTTTTTAATGAAAAGTTCCCTCAGAGATGTTTCAGATATTGACACGATTGCATGTTACTATGAGCAGGAATTTTTTAATTTTGCTTCTCCATACAATAAACCAATGACAATACATGATCTGGCCGGAACCTTTTCTATTGAGGGAAGCAATCAGGAAGACACTTCCGAAGCTACTTACCGCGGCATATTAACATTATCCGTTGATGAAAACAACCGTATTATTGCCCGGTGGATTATTGGAAATCACATCCAAAACGGTACAGGATTTTACAAAGACCATATTTTAGTCATTAATTTCAATTATGAAGGAGACGATTCCAAAATCTACAAAGGAGTTGCCGTATACCGTTGCCTGAGTAAAGATATCCTCGATGGATTCTGGTCTGAAAAACATGGAAATCCTTTGTACCTTGGAAGTGAATACGGTGTCCGTATTCAGGATTCATGGGAATTGAATTGATTTTTGTCTACTTAATTTAGTCATGAATCTGAAAAAGTAAAAGAGCCGCCTCATAGGGCAGCTCAATTGTTATCAAGGGTTTATAACTTATTTTGTTTAATACCTTATTTTTTAGCTTTTACATCAATTGCAATTTCGATGTCTTTGCTGATCATCCATTCAGCAGGATCTGCTTCTGACGTTCCGAATTTGATTCCCCAATCTGCTCTGTTCACTGTAAATTTAGCCTGAATAGCTGCTGTATTATCTGCCACATCTACTTTAGCCGGGAAGCTTACATTCATTGTTTTTCCTGATAGTGTAAGGTTTCCGCTTACTGTTTTGTTTGCTCCTGCAACTGCATCTTTAGGAGCTTCTTTTAAATCGGCTACGCTGGTAATTTTAAAGTCGGAAACAGGATTTTTCTCTACATCAAAGAAGTCAGGGTTTTTCAGGTGGGCTTCAAGATCTGCAGGCTTTTTATCTTTTTCTGTTACTGAAGCCGGATCTACTTTAATTGAGGTCATATCAATAGTAAAATTTCCAGCGGTAACCTGCCCGCCTTCGATACTTAGATCACCTGTTTTTATATTTAAAGTTCCCCAACGAGGCGCGAAACCACCTTTGTGGAAGGCTTTCCAGTTTACTACTGAAGCCGTTGTATCTACAGCCAATACCTCACCTTTGCTTTCTGCAACAGCCTGTTCTGTAGCTACAGCCGTATCTGATTTTTCTTTGCTATTACATGATGCTGCCAGCAATCCTACTCCTACTAATGCAATTACACTAAGTTTTTTCATATTATTGAATTGTTTTAAAAGTTTATCGAAATTTTTGTTGTTTTCGGGTACAAAAATAGAGAAAGCTATTGTCCGGTATCTTAACATATATCAAGAAATGAAATTTTTATTTCTTTTTACTTTCTAATTAAATCTATTTTCATTTAAAATCACCATCCTGACATAGAAGTTTCAAAAAGATAATTAATTAAAAAATATCATTATTTTTATGTAAATTCACAAACAAAACACCTTAAATACAATTAAATTTCAAATAATTAACTAAAATAAATAATAAAAACATAAATAAAAACTAAAAACATCAACTTCCTTGAAAATTTACTACAACTTTTAATTAAGTATTAAAATTTCGATATTAAATCAATTAAATACATAACCATTGTGATATAATATCATTAAAAAAACACACTTTAAGATATGAAGAAAACATTACTTTCAGGAAAGAAAGCCGGTTCTATCTTGGTTTTCTTATTTTTGATTTTTAGCGTTTTGCAACTTAATGCGCAAGCTCCTCCAACCTGTGCCGGAACATGGGGACCCCCGATTGTGAATCAAACTTTCGGACAGGGCAACGTAACTGATAAATGGTATGGTCCATTATCCACTTATGCTCCAGGCGCCACTACCTCAACTATTTTTGTAGGTACGGCAGGCCCTCCCGGTGGAGGCGCTTTGGCGGATGGCTATTCCGGATTGGTAAAAACGCCAAGTACAGGAGGCAATGGTTTTTTAAATTCCGCTGATCATACCGGGAATCCCAATGGGCTGATGATGCTGATTAATGCACCGTCTACAGCAGCTACCATTTTTTTTGAATATACAATGAGCAACCTTTGTCCAAACACTACTTTAAAATTAGCTGTTTGGATTCTCAATGTTAACCCTCCCGGCACCTGCGGTACAGGATATCAATATCCCAACGTTACACTCCGGGCAATTGATCCGGCCACAGGTAACACGCTGGGTACTTCGGCCACAGGAAATATTCCGACCAATCAAACCTGGACACAATACTCTATTATTTTCAACAATGCTTCCAGCACATCCGTAAAACTTCAGTTTATCAACAACTCTGTTGGTAATGGCTGTGGTAATGACCTGGCGATTGATGACATTACTGTGCAGCCTTGTGTTCCGGCCACCATGCAGGCACTGCCCGGCTCCAGCACCACGTTGTGTCCAAACAAGAATGCTACTGTAGATTTTACGGCCACCCTTACGGGAAGCTCATACAACCCTGTGGAATACCAGTGGCAATATAGCAGTGATGGTGGAACAACATGGATAGACCAGGGAACGCCGACTCATAATCCTAATTACACATTCAATTCTGCGGGGTTACCTGCCGGTAATTATTTAATCAGGTTTAAAGCAGGCCCTCAGGGCTCTGTCTTAAACTCACAATGCAATGCAATCAGCCAGCCAACTACTGTAACGGTAAGCAGCCTTCCGAAAGTCAATGATACTACCGTGAAATCATGTTATATTGAAAATAACCCTTCTACAGCTTCTTTTAATCTTACAACAGCCAATGTAACGTCTGAGACAGGAGTTACCAAACGGTATTTCCCATCACTGGCAGATGCCACGAACGGAACGAATGAAATTACTGCAAATCCTGCTTCGTATATTGCCTCCAATAGCACAATCTACATCAGGGTCACCAACAGTAACGGATGTTTTTCGATAGCAAAAGTAACTTTAGAGGTTATCCCACCCAAAACTTCATCTGTATTGATTGATAAAACAATCTGTATTGAGGATAAAACCAGTCTTGATGCCGGTCCCGGCTTCAATGCCTATTTATGGAGTACCGGAGCCACAACCCAGCAGATCACCAATGTAGGGGTTGGTACCTATTGGGTTAATTTAAAATCTGGAGAATGTACCACTAAACAAACGGTAAAAGTCCATGCTTCTCCTAATCCTGTTATCAAATCAATTGACATTATCAATAATACAGCGACAATCAATGCCACCGGAGGAACTCCTCCGTATCAGTACGCTGCGGACCAGACCGGTAAGTGGCAGGATGTTAATATTTTCACGAATCTTACGAGAGGACAACATATCTTCTATGTAAAAGATCAATACAACTGCGTTCCCGTAGCAGCAGAAATTACAGTTCCTAACCTGATAAATGCCATTACTCCAAACGAAGATGGTAAAAATGATAATATTGATTATTCAGCCCTGGCTTACAAGAGAAACCTTATTTTTGAAGTTTATGACCGGTATGGAAATAAGCTTTATGAGGCCGGTAAAATAAGAAACTTCAAATGGGACGGCACCGCATTTGGCAAGAAGCTTCCTACTGCCACCTATTGGTACACAATCTCATGGAATGAAAATAACAATGCCAACACCTCAGTCAGGTACAACGGCTGGGTACTTGTTAAAAACAGAGAATAATTCGAATGTATCAGCAAGAGTTAAGTCCCTTGCTTTGAGCTAGGGACTTTATTGGGTTGAAATTCACTAACTTTGTGATTAACCACAACACAGAAAATACTATGAATATTGACAGAGTTGTTGTGAAGTGCTCTCAAAATTTATTATCTTCGTGATTAGTCACAGCCAGAATAAGACGAAGGATCTGCAATACCTTGTTGTGAAGTGCTTTCAAAATTCATTATCTTCGTGATTAGTCACAGCGTAAAAATTGATTTCCGGTATATGCAACCTGTTGTGAAGTGCTTTCAAAATTTATTATCTTCGTGATTAGTCACAGCTTCATCCTGTACCAACTTCGCGTGGCGCTCGTTGTGAAGTGCTTTCAAAATTTATTATCTTCGTGATTAGTCACAGCAATTCCGCCCAATTTGTCAATTCATCGTCAGTTGTGAAGTGCTTTCAAAATTTATTATCTTCGTGATTAGTCACAGCTTGATGCAGTTTGTGGACCCGAAGCATGTTGTTGTGAAGTGCTTTCAAAATTTATTATCTTCGTGATTAGTCACAGCTGTTACTTTGATTTGACTTTGTAAATGTAAGTTGTGAAGTGCTTTCAAAATTTATTATCTTCGTGATTAGTCACAGCATCCCGGAAGATTATAGATTGCAGCGTCCAGTTGTGAAGTGCTTTCAAAATTTATTATCTTCGTGATTAGTCACAGCAGGCATATATAGAATTCGAGTAATCTAATGGTTGTGAAGTGCTTTCAAAATTTATTATCTTCGTGATTAGTCACAGCGGAACGGGTGAACCACTCCATATTTTCGTGGTTGTGAAGTGCTTTCAAAATTTATTATCTTCGTGATTAGTCACAGCTTTCTAACTCGTCAATACATTGTTCTGCGTGTTGTGAAGTGCTTTCAAAATTTATTATCTTCGTGATTAGTCACAGCTTTCTAACTCGTCAATACATTGTTCTGCGTGTTGTGAAGTGCTTTCAAAATTTATTATCTTCGTGATTAGTCACAGCGAGTTTCTTGTTGTGCTGCTATTTCTTCCTGTTGTGAAGTGCTTTCAAAATTTATTATCTTCGTGATTAGTCACAGCTGAAACGGCATTCATAAGATACGAGGTTGAGTTGTGAAGTGCTTTCAAAATTTATTATCTTCGTGATTAGTCACAGCGATCGATTTCTGAAGGATGAACCTATTGAAGTTGTGAAGTGCTTTCAAAATTTATTATCTTCGTGATTAGTCACAGCGTATTCCTCATATTTCTGAGTCTCTGGCCAGTTGTGAAGTGCTTTCAAAATTTATTATCTTCGTGATTAGTCACAGCATATATAGATAAATCATATTCATCATCACTGTTGTGAAGTGCTTTCAAAATTTATTATCTTCGTGATTAGTCACAGCCCTCTCCTTGTGTGAGACGCTCAAATCACAGTTGTGAAGTGCTTTCAAAATTTATTATCTTCGTGATTAGTCACAGCTCCATAGTCTCCAGAATCAATTGTTTCCTTGGTTGTGAAGTGCTTTCAAAATTTATTATCTTCGTGATTAGTCACAGCCATTGGCACTTGATATAATTTCTTGATAATGTTGTGAAGTGCTTTCAAAATTTATTATCTTCGTGATTAGTCACAGCTAAGTGAATCAATGGTTATACCACTATCATGTTGTGAAGTGCTTTCAAAATTTATTATCTTCGTGATTAGTCACAGCGCTCCCTGGGTTAATAATGCATATTAGATCGTTGTGAAGTGCTTTCAAAATTTATTATCTTCGTGATTAGTCACAGCTTTTCCAGACTTTCAAACAATCCATTTACTGTTGTGAAGTGCTTTCAAAATTTATTATCTTCGTGATTAGTCACAGCGAATATCCTGATCAAACCTTTGATCTTGGCGTTGTGAAGTGCTTTCAAAATTTATTATCTTCGTGATTAGTCACAGCATGGAGTATTAATCCCATTTTTATTTAAAAGTTGTGAAGTGCTTTCAAAATTTATTATCTTCGTGATTAGTCACAGCCTCAAAATCTAATCCGTTGAATTTCAACGGATTTATTATTTATTTAGGATTTAAAAATTAGAATAATTCAAGCTGTTGAAACGTTGGAGGTGGCTCTTCTTTATTTCTGGCAAAAAAGATTTCAATATCTGCAAACTGCTTATCTGTAATACACATAATAGCGACTTTTCCAGCTTTAGGAAGCATATTTTTTACTCTTTTAATATGAACCTCAGCATTTTCACGGCTTGGGCAATGTCTTACATACATTGAAAACTGAAAAAGTGTAAACCCATCATCCAGCAAGCGTTTTCTGAACAAATTGGCATCCCGCATATTTGCTTTGGTCTCAGTCGGCAAATCATATAAAACCAATACCCACATAATACGGTATGCATTAAACCTTTCGGCGTTCATAGTAATTCAGGATAAGAGATCAAACGTTTTTCTCCTGTATAACATTTATAAAGGGAAGAAGCGGTCATTTTTACGGCAATAAGAAGCGGCCTTGTTTTTCCATCAATTCCAACATCTACCGTTGCTATTTTAAGGATATGCGCTTTAAACTCTTTATCCAACTCCTCTGTTTCCGGTTTCCTTTCAAGCCATTGCATCACTAAAAGATCTACAAATGGGCGAAATGGTTCCATAAGATCATCTGCCAGGCAATAAGCATTATATTTATTTTTATGGAAAATCCCGAGAACCGGTAATAATCCTGTTTCTACAATTGCCCTGGCCACTATACTTCTGAGGACAGAATATCCAAAGTTGAAAAACTGATTGGGAGAATCACCAAAACGGGCCCTTAAAAAATCAAGACTGATCAGATATTTCCAGTAATGCTGTGCAGCAATTCCTTCCATATTTGTACTATCACCGCTTTTTACATTTCTATGATATTCTGTCATGGGTTCATAATAGTTTCCCAACCGTCTCAGTACTTCTTTTTGATTTTCAATTTTACATTCAACAGTTTGTTTCCAGAGTTGTTTTTTCAATGGTTCACTGGCTTCCAGCTGATCTTTTACACGATCCGAATGTTCAGTATGCCCATATATGGGAAGCATAATTCCGTGGGGAAGATGATGAGCATCACAACTTATAACAACTACATTATTTCCCATCATTTTTTGAATCAGCTGATGGGAGATTGTGATCTGAAAATGATCCAGCATCAGCAACCCAAGATCCTCTACAGGGATTTTACCCTTCAAATCTTTGGTAGAGGGATCCAGAATATACATCTGTTCATCCTTAAGTTTTAGATAGGCAGGGTTACCAATGTATATAGATCGAGTTATCATAGTAATTATTTAATATTCACCTATTTGTACTATTTTTCCCAAGTGATTCAATCTTACTTTTATAATATTTCTTAGTCCTTCAAGGCTTTTAAGCTGTATATAGGTTATATTCCGCAGTTCTTTTCTCTCTTCAACGGTTGTTTCTAAGTGATGCCTGAATACAAAATCTCTGACAAAAGAATTTCCATACCCAACCTTTGAAATTTTCTGAACTCTAAATAAATGCTTGGATATCCGCTCTAAGTTCCTCTCATCAAGTAGATCAATTTCGTTGGGATCAAAATCTTCATTAGGAAATACAAACATTTCATTCTGTTTCAAAGTCATTAAAAACTTATACCCTTTCTCCTTATTATAGTCTTTATCAATTACAGGCAAACCTTGATTTACTCTTAAAACTGCCTCATAAAATGTAACCATTTTATCATCAAGTTTTTCCTCTTCATCTAAGTAAATAGCTAAATGATGATTATTCCCAGTACTTACAAAATCTCCGGGGATCTTATTTCCATTTTCATCCAGAATTTCTTTACCCAAATGATCTTTTTTAAAGTGTAAGGATTCAGCATTACTCACACCAGTAATCGTTACGGTTTTTATTGCAATTCCTTTTTCTTCATTCAGCCAGATAGGATCTTTATCCAGATTAGAAAATGCTTCTTTTGCATTTCCTTTAAATTGATCAAGACGTTCCTTTAAAATTTTCTTTATACCAAGATCTGTTATTTTTTCCAGATTCTTATAGTCTTTAAAATTATCAGGCGTAACAGATTTCCTAATAGTATACCCGGTCTCGTACCAGGAAAGAGTAACTTTTTCGGAAAGAATATCAGTCTTAGAATCATCCAAGTAAACAGGGTTTTTATTTATTGCATTTTTACCTGAGAATGCCTTTTTAGGATCGTTTCCATATTCCTTCAATCTATTCAGTAATGCATTTCTATGTATTGGATTAACAACCATTAATATAGTTTCATAGTCAAACTTTGCAGATACTTTTTCTTCTCTCGATTGTAGAAATTTCTTGCTGCCATACACCGTTTCTTTATGAAGCTGTCCTCGTGGGGTAAGTTCTGTTTTTTTATGAATCCCTCCTTTTTTCTTAGTCTTATTGATATTTGAGGTTACTACTTTATTTTTAGTTTTATGTGAAACCAATATTTCCTTCAGATGCTGCTTAGCTTCATGTCTGAAACTATTCATTGGAGCCTTAAATCTCCTGGTCTTTGAACCATTTTTTTTCTCAATGACTTCTGTAATAATATTTTCAATAGCATAAATATTCTGGTGTTCTTTATGCTTTTCATCTTTTCTTGCATTAAGATAATTCAGATACTGAATATGATTTCTGGTAGTGAATGCAACGGTAAGAGCATCCATTGCATGATGACGGTGATCATTACGTTTTGTCCAATCCGGAATGAGTTCTTTCTCTTCTCCTTTTGAATTTCTGACAATTTCTGTTAAACCTAACCTTCTGTAGTTATCAAGATTAAGTTCTTTCATGATATTGACAAGATCCCAATCTTTTCTTAATTTGTCTGTGATTCTTCCTGAAGTGGTTACCACAGAATTAGTAATCTCAAAAAGAATTTCTTTTGCTTTTTTTGCAATATATTGAGTATCTCTCAAATCTCTTTCTATAAATCCATCTCCTATTTCTAATCCTTTTTTCTTTAGCTTTTCATATTTTGCTTTTGAAATACTGCCTTTATCCAATAATTCTTTAATTACATTCAGGAAATGTTCTTCTCTTTCACTCCCTTTATTAGACATAAAATCATACGCAGTCAGATTTCCTTTATCTAAGTTTGACTGTCGTGGAACTAAAACCTTGTTAGAAAAACTATCATCAAAAAACCTTGACTGTGGAATAATATGGTCTATATCATACTTATCTGTAAAAAGATTTTCTTTTTCTATTTTAGTATTAGTATACAGATCTTTATACCCGTTAACGGTAAGTTCCATATATAGTTTGTATCGGATAATATCATTTCTGGATGGATTAACAACACCAAATTCTTGCTTTAAAATAGTTGCATATTTTTGATGAAGGAGTGTGGCTTCATTAATACTCTTCGCCATATCTTCACGCTCCTGTGCACTTTTCTTCAGCTCCCTGGCTAGCTCTATTCTAACTCCATCCAACTTTCCATATTCAGAAATTGTAGCATTCACAAGATTAATCATCTGATTTAAAATCTTTTCAACAACAGGATTTCGTAAAGAATTTTTAGGTAAAACCTCCAATTGCTCTTTTAATTTCCTGTTTTCCAATTCTTCTTTAGTCAAAGAGTGCTTAGAATGATTATACCCAGCAAGAAGACATGCTTCACTATACTTATTATCTTTAATATAAGGGTAAATTCTTCTCATAGCCTTTGTACTCAGGCTCCCATACTCCTGTGAAAAAACAATCGTTGATAAAATCTTGGAGTGTTCTTTTTTAAAGCCAAATTTCTTCTCCAGCAATTCATATAATTTTTCATTCCCTGATGGCGAATTATCCCCTTCGTAAGAATACATCAAATGCCAAAACTGATAAGAAGCCTGATTTTCAAAATCCTTTCCCTCCAATTCTGCATTAAAATCAAGAATGGATGTATTAATAAGATTTGCATTAAAAATCTCTTTTATCATCCCTTTAATCTCGTCAGCAGAAGCTTTCAGTTCAGATAATTTAGCCTCATCCTTATCCTCTTTTATTTTTAAAAGCTCAAAAACATTATAGCCTTGCAGTTCCAGAATTTTCAGAAAAGCATCATATAACTTTTCATTGGTTCTGTTTCCTTCCACAACTTTAAAATTAAGTTTTGCATCTTTCGATTTAAAACCCAAAAGTTCCAGGCATTTTTGTGAAGTAAGATTTCCTTTACAATTCAGCTCATTGAAAAGCAGTTCTTTTTCTTCCGGCTCCAAATACCTTCGTTCATCTTCATTCTTTATTTCTATATTATTGAGAACCTGCCAGATTTTAAATTCCTGAAATAAAGGTGAAGATTTAGGAGCTACTTTCAATCCGACCTTCTTCCTTTTTCTTTTGCCATTTTCTTCAATTTCAATTTCTCTACTTTCAAATTCACAAAAACTTATCAGCCCTTTCTGTGACTTTAGCTTTCTTTGGTAGAAAATAACAATATCACGAACTTGTTCTTTCAATTCCTTAGTCAATTCAGGATGGAATTTTGTCTGTATTTTCCAGATCTTTTCAAACTCATCCTGATAGTCTTGCCGGTAAAACACCTGATTTTTCAAACGGGTATGAGGATTCGCTGAAAGCTCTTCAAAAAGATATTCTCCTATTGTTTGTCCGTTAAAATATAGTTTTTTACTTCTATCACTGATCGCACCAAGATATCCACTGGAATTATTAAGATTATTATTAATTTCCGCAATTACATATGCCACTTCTTTAACATCCAATGGCTGAGAAAGAGCCTCTACTCGCCACTGATAAGCCTGAATCTTTTTCTCTTCCCGTGTTCCTTTATTATCGGCAGTGTAAATTTTATAACGATTCAGAAAAATAGCGGCAGTTGCTCTCTGTCCCTTTCCTTCAAGTTCTTTTTTAAATTCATCGGTTAAAATATCAGGATGATATTGTTTTTGAAATTCCCAAATACGATCCAATTCATTTTGAAGATCTGATCTGTAAAAATCCGGAATCTGTTTTTTCCCTCTTTTTAAAAGATCATAGGCATATTGACCCGGGGTATAATTTTTCTCATATAACTCCTTCGCTACTGATAATCCGTCAATAGCTTTTCCATCATCATCATTTTGGACTTTTCTGCTGCTTTTGTATCCTCTTTTTTTATTGATCAGAAGAAGAACCCTTGCCAGTTCATCCAGTTCTATTTTTTCTCTGGCCGCTTTTGCTCTTAGATATTGCGTCTGGAAAGTAGTGTTTTTACCTGTTTCAGCCAGAACAGCATCGTTTTTTATGATTTTATAATGAATTAAAATCTCTAATAATTTTTTTCTTCTCAGTTTAAAACGCTGAAGGTTCCTACGGGCGCTTCTCGCTGAAGTACGTCCGGCATTAGTTGTAATAGATTTACCTTTTTCAAAATTGGTTTTCTCATCTATTGTTAAAGGATTAACTCTTACTCCTAATTTTATAATCTTGTTATTTTCCGGATTTTTCACATCTTCCTCTACAAGAGCCCAGCCTATAGAAGAAACTCCTAAGTCGAGTCCTAAAATTCTTTCCACCATAGCAGTTTGTTATTAGTATTTCATAAATGTAAGAAGAAAAAAAGAAAACCATTTACGGTTTCCCGTATTGTATTTTGATTTTGATTTTATATCTTTGATTGATAAATTTTGAAAGCACTTCACAATAAGGATTATTCCGTTGTGAAAACATTCAAGGCGGGGCAACTCGCCTTTTTCTTTTTAAACCCCTATTTTAGCTATCCGAAAACTAAACAATGACAACCGTAGCATTTATACAGAAGCAGCTCGATATTTCTGAGAAGAGCATCAGCAATACTTTACAACTATTAGCAGAAGACTGCACCATTCCTTTTATTTCGCGTTACAGGAAAGATAAAACCGGAAACCTGGATGAAACCCAGATTGAACAGATTTCAAAGATCAGCAAACAGTTTGAAGAGATTGTAAAAAGAAAAGAATCTATTTTAAAATCTATAGAAGAACAAGGAGGCTTAACGCCTGAGCTTCAACAAAGAATAGAGGACAGTTTTGATATTCAGGAACTGGAAGATCTATATCTGCCTTTTAAAAAGCGTAAAAAGACCAAAGCAGACGCTGCCAAGGAAAAAGGTCTTGAGCCTCTGGCAAAGATCATTATGAGTCAAAAAAACAATGATCTGCAGTTTCTGGCTTCAAAATATCTGAATAATGATGTCCCTTCTGAGGAAGATGCTCTTCAGGGAGCCAGGGATATTATGGCCGAATGGATCAATGAAAATATGTATGTCCGTAAGAATCTGCGTCGTCTATTCCAACGTAAGGCGGTTATTAGCTCTAAGGTGGTAAAGGCGAAAAAAGATGAAGAAGACGCTCAGAAATTCTCCCAATATTTTGAATGGGAAGAAAACCTCAACAGAACTCCTTCTCACAGGCTTTTAGCAATGTTGAGAGCGGAAGCGGAAGGCTTTGTAAAAACCAATGTGGCAATTGACAAGGAAGAAGCTATTGATTTTATTGAAAAAGCTATCATCAAATCTGATAACGAAAGTTCTGCACAGATTGCCCTGGCCATAAAAGACAGCTATAAAAGACTTCTGGAGCCGGCTATTTCCAATGAAGCTTTACAGGAAGCGAAAGAAAAAGCGGATAAAAAAGCGATTGAAATTTTTTCTGAAAACCTGAGCCAGCTGCTTTTGGCTCCGCCGTTGGGAGAGAAAAGGATCCTGGCTATTGATCCGGGTTACAGAAGTGGCTGTAAAGTAGTTTGCCTGGATGAAAAAGGAGACCTCCTTCATAATGAAACCCTCTACCCTCACGCTCCTCAGAACGAAAGCGGAATGGCGATGAAAAAAATCCGTTCCATGGTCAACGCCTATAATATTGAAGCCATCTCTATCGGAAACGGAACAGCAAGCCGTGAAACTGAATTCTTTATTAAAAAGATCGCTTTTGACAGGCCCATTCAGGTTTTTGTGGTTTCTGAAGCCGGAGCATCGGTATATTCTGCAAGTAAAATTGCGAGAGAAGAATTTCCCACCTATGATGTAACAGTTCGCGGAGCGGTTTCCATTGGAAGAAGACTATCTGATCCGCTGGCAGAACTGGTAAAAATAGATCCTAAATCTATTGGTGTCGGACAGTATCAGCATGATGTAGACCAGACTCAATTAAAAAACGAACTGGATTCTACCGTGATGAAATGTGTAAACTCTGTAGGCATCAATTTAAATACAGCCAGCAAATCATTATTAAGCTATGTGTCCGGAATTGGAGAAAAAATGGCTGAAAACATCGTGAATTACAGGACTGAAAACGGTGCTTTTGAAGACAGAAAACAACTGAAAAAGGTTCCTAGACTTGGAGAAAAGGCCTTCCAGCAGGCAGCAGCGTTTGTAAGAATTGCCAATGCAAAAAATCCGCTGGATAATTCTGCGGTGCATCCTGAAGCGTATGGTATTGTAGAAAAAATGGCTAAAGACCTGGGCATTACAACCAATGAACTGATAGCCAATAAAGAAAAAATCGCCCTGATAAAACCGGAAAACTATATTACCGGAGACATTGGAATCCTGGGCATTAAAGATATTTTAAAGGAACTTGAAAAACCTGGATTAGACCCGAGAAAAGCTGCCAGAATATTCGAATTCGATCCCAATGTAAAAAGTATTAAAGATCTGAAAGCAGGCATGATCTTACCGGGAATCGTTAACAATATTACAGCTTTCGGATGTTTTGTGGACCTGGGAATCAAAGAAAGCGGATTGGTTCATATTTCCCAGCTGAAAGACGGATATGTATCTGATGTGAATGAAGTAGTGAAGCTCCACCAGCACGTTAAGGTAAAGGTAACAGAAGTGGATGAGGCAAGAAAAAGAGTACAGTTGAGCATGATTTTATAAATATGAGTAATATACAGTTATCACAAATAAAAGGTTTATTGGAAAAGGTATCTGTAATTTCAAAAAAATACCATGATATAGCTCAAATCCGTGGAGAAAATTTCAACATTTTTTCAATCATGAGTATGGAAACCAATGAAAGATATACCCATTCTGCAATGATTGGTGAATTATTAAATCCTAGAGGCTCTCATGGACAGGGTTCTGTCTTTCTAAAATTGTTTTTTAAGGAGATAGAATGCTTAAAGCCCATCCATCAATTTAATTTTGAAAATGCTAAAGTAACGATTGAAAAATACCTTGGGAGTATAGATCCTGAGAGAAAAACAGGTGGATATATAGATATTATTATTGAAGATGGTAACAATACAATCATCATTGAAAATAAAATTTATGCCGTTGATCAGGTATCTCAACTTGAAAGATATAAAAATCATTACAAACAGGCAGTACTGCTGTATTTGAACCTTTATGGGAATGAACCCTCCGGTAAAAGTAAGGGACAATTAGAAGTCAATAAAGATTTTTATTTGATAACTTATAAAAGTCATATTAAAAACTGGCTTGAAGAATGCCACCAGCAGGTTGTTAATCAACCTGTCTTGAGAGAAACCATTAAGCAATATTTATATTTGGTAAAAAAGTTAACCAACCAGACCATCAATAATGATATGAGTGATGAAATAAAAAGTTTATTATTAAGCGATTTAAAAAGCGCCAAGGAAATCTCAGATAATTTTCATTCTGCAAAAGCTATCATTCTTAATAAAATCAGAGACGGGCTAAAAAAAGAGCTGGAAAAAATATATGAAGACAGATACTATTTCTTTGAAAACCATAACAGAGCAGAAGAAAAGAACTCACACATTTGGTTTAGTTTAAAAGATTACAGGGAAGATGATAAACAAATTATCTGCTTCGGAATGGAATCTTTCAGTGGCTATAGCAATAATCAAAATGACCTGTTCATTGGAATACTGGATTTTTACAATAGTTATCAGATACTCTTTAAAGAATATTTTCCCGATATGAAAATCAGTGGATGGTGGAGAGGTATAGAGAGCATCGGAAATTTTGAATCTTATAATATTGATTTTTCTGATATTGATTTTCTTCAGTTTTTGCATGATAACCCATTTAAATTACCAGAGCTTATCCGGGTTATTACAGATAAAACAATGGAGTACATCAACCGTCATGAGAAAACACTAATCACTATTCTTTCATCATCAAGAAAAATAAAAGAAACTCAATTCTAGCTTCCTTAAAAAAGTGAGCCTATTATTAAATATTACAAACAAGAACATAACACCTAAACAAAAATATATTGAATTACAAGAATTTAATTTTCGATCTGGACGGAACCTTATGGGATTCAAGAGCGACCATCATCAAAATATGGAATAATGTTTTAGCTAAACATAACCTGCTACGGGAAGAGATGAGACCCGAAGATCTGAATCAGTATATGGGACTTCTTACAGAAGATATTATCAGGGATATTGTTCCCGGTATTTCCGATCAGCAGACAGAGCGTATTCTTACTGAAGTTTCGGGATATGAAAATATCGCATTGCGTCAACACGGTGGTGTTCTCTACCCCGGAGTCGGAGAAACGCTTCAGCTTCTTGCCGGTACCCATAATCTTTTTATTGTCAGCAATTGCCAGGATGGATATATTGAAGCCTTTTTAGACTATTATAAGTTTAACCCTTTATTCAAAGACTTTGAGTCTCATGGCCGGACCGGAAAACCGAAATCGGAAAATATCAGGCTGATCATGGAAAGGAATGATATGAACCCTGAAAACTCGGTATATATAGGTGATACTCAAACGGATTATACTTCCGCTCTCTATAATAATCTGCCGTTTATATTCTGCAGCTATGGTTTCGGACAATTAAATACTGCAGATTACCAGCCTTTTATCTCACAGTTTTCAGAAATTAAGCTTCACGTTTAATTGTAACACGGATTTTTACTGTAAAATATACTTAAAGTGACCGCGGCTGCTTCTGTTCAGAAGCAGCCGCGGACATGAATCATTACTATTTAATTGTTATTTATAATCTTTTGAGCTTCTTCTCGGCTCTTTAGCTTCCGGCCATTTTATTGTTTCCCCTTTATCATCCTGAGGCATTACTCTTTTCTCTCTATTGGCAAATTCCGGATCTTCAGAAGCCATATAAGCCAATGCTGCAGTCAAAACCACATTGTTTTTTACCTCGTCGAAAACAATTTTATCATAGGTATCTTTTGTAGTATGCCATGTATAGCCGAAATATCCCCAGTTCAAAGAACCTAAAGAAATTCCCGGTACTCCAGCCGCTACAAATGAGGCATGGTCAGAACCTCCACCGCCAGGCATTCCGGGGAAATCTGTTTTGATATGACTTCTTACCGCCTTCGGAACCCCGTCCAGCCATCTTCCTATATAATCATATGCTTTTACAAATCCCTGGCCGCTTATGTTTACGACACGACCCGTCCCGTTATCCTGGTTGAAAGCGGCCTGTACCCCTTTTATGATCTGAGGATTATCTGCTACAAATCCTCTGGAGCCGTTTAGTCCCTGCTCTTCGCTTCCCCAAAGCCCGATAACAATTGTTCTTTTATTATTGGGATAATATTTTTTCAGGATTCTCATGGCTTCAAGCATGGTAATTGTTCCGGTTCCGTTATCTGTAGCTCCTTGTGCTCCATCCCATGAATCAAGGTGAGCAGAAAGGATGACGTATTCCTCCGGCTTCTCTTTCCCTTTGATCATCCCAATGGTGTTGAAGCTTTTAGCCTCCGGAAGAACTTTAGACTGTGCATCAATTTTAATTTTGGGCTGTGCCCCGTTCTCAGCCATTCTGTAAAGCATTCCATAGTCTTCAACATCGATATCAATCATCGGAATCTTGGTTGTTTTGGCTCCGAAAATCCTGTTGGCTCCCATAATTCCTGTCCAGTTTGAAATAGCAATTCCTGCAGCTCCGGATTTTTCTAAAGCTTCAGGAAGGGTGTTATTATCATAGCCGATATTCTTGATATAGGAACTGAAATCTTTAGCTGCCTGTTCTTTTTCTGCTTTCAGTTTTTCGTAGAGTTCAGGGGTTGCAAATTCCTTGATCTGCTCATCAGAACGTCCGATTTTCTGGTATTGTGCCATCAGCACTATTTTTCCTTTTACAGAAGGAAGCCACTTATCAAACTCCGCTTTAGTAGAAACCTTAGGAAGAATGATTACCTCTGCTTCTACCGCTTTTTTAGTTGACGGACTCCAGGCAAGCTGCGTTGCAGCTAATGATTTTACCCTTGGATACACCATATCTACATGGGTAGTTCCTCTTTGCCATCCTTTCCATGTTCCAAACTGCTGAAGATGGGCATCTACTCCCCAGGAGCGGAGTTTAGCCGCACTCCATTCGTTGGCGGCCAACATTTCAGGGGTTCCTACAAGCCGGGGACCTATCCCGTCCAGCAGCTCGTAAGCCATTTTTTCCAACTGTGAATTGTTGTTTACTTCATCTACAAAACTTTTTACGATAGGATCAAGCCTCTCATTCGGGTCTACCTTTACCTGAGCCCATGAAAACTGGGCAGCCAGCATTATTGCAGGCACTGCAAAAAATCTATTTAACCTCATAATATATATTGATTGCTTAAAGATAAAAGAATTTAAGGAGATAATGAAAAATCAGACATAAAAAAGTACGTACAGAAGGATATTCTGAACACTTTCCTCATTTATAAATTAAATTATCAATCCCTTTGTGAAGTTCACCGTATATCTCTGAGGAAAAATTATTTTTGATTAACAAATGCCTGTTCTTCCGCAGAAAGTAATATTGTTTCTGTTTTTTCTTCTTTCACAGGTACATTTTCCCAGATGCTCACTTTAAAATTCACTTTCGGATCGAGTCCTTTATCAGTTTTGTTAAAAGTGTTATAGATGATTTCACGGCTGAACTTTCTGACATGGGTTTCATCCTTGTAGAAAATGGTAAATTTATCTCCTTCAAGTCTGGTAAGTGCAGGAACATATACTCCGTCTTTCTTGTAGAAGTCAAAGATAAGGATGCCATCACCCAACTTATACATAAATTCCCGGCCATCTGTTCCCGTTTTTTTCATGGTAGGATAATCGCTCTGGAAATAATGATTTTCAAAATAAGTAATCACCTTATCCGCCTTGTTATATTTAAATTCCCCTTCCATCTGCGCACCGTTCCCGGATTGAATCTTAAAGGCAATCACCTGCTCATCTCCTTCTTCAAAGAGCAGCCTTCCTGAGTATTTACACTCTTTCATTTTCAGGTGCTGCTGCATTCTGTAAAGCTCATAATTCAAGAAAAAATTGCCCAGTTGTTCGTGAGAAAATTCATCTGTTCTTCCTGAAAGCACAGTACCGGATTTATCATTTTTAAAATATTTTACATTATTGAGCTGCATCTGAAGGATATCATCATAATTCTTGCGGATACCATCTTTAAAATTATAGCGATTACTTTTACTCCATAATTTGGCTTCTGCAATTACCAGAAAAAACAGCTTATCATTATCAAGATTTTTTTCTTTATAAACGATATCGTAAAGGGAAGGTCCACTGTAGTAACGTTTATCGTAGTTCTTGCTTACATCATCAAAGATTTTTCTGATATCCACATTGATGATCTTAATTTCATCAATATTTTTATAAATAGGTTTAAGCTTGATCTCCGCAATGAAAACCGGAACTTTTTCTGTTTGAAATCCTGAGGCTGAAACTTCAAAATCTCCTGCATCCTGGCCAAGAGGTGCAAAACCATCTTCATTGGAATAAATGATCTGATCCCGGAGTATGATCCTGGCATTTGAAACCGGGTTTCCGTTTTCGGCATCTACAATTCTTATTTTCTGTGCAGAAACAGCATAAAAAAAGAAAATAAATAAAAAATAAAAGAACTTCATGGTTATTGGTATTATTAGTTTTTAAAATAAACAGCGCAAATATATACCAGAAGTATAAAGAAAGATAAATTTTTAAAATAATTTAATACTATTTAACGCTAATTTTGGATTCAGTATAAAGGACCTCAATTCAATGCACAAAAAAACCGGCTCCAAAAGCCGGCTAAAGGTGAATTACTTCTTAGATTCTTCTACAGAAACTTTTCTGAAATCCTTGAACAGTTTGCTTAGTTCCAAAGCTGCTTTACGAGCTCTTGTTCCTGCTGCTTTGTTCCCTTTTTCCGCTTGTTGGTTTGCCTCAGTAGTGAACGCTTCAAATTCTGCGTTGATTTTTTCAATTAGTTCTTTCATTATATTTAAAAATTTAGGCTGCAAATATAGGTTTTATGGTAATTCCAGCCTAGTAGCAAAGAAAAAAGTTTGGGCAAAATGACTGAAATTTTAGCATATTTCTATCCTTGAACCGATTTTTATCGATGTATTAATTGCTATTGTATGGATAACCTGTACTGACGGTTTTATCTTTTCTACTTCAAAACGGAATCTCAGCTATAGATTTTTGTGTTAAATTTGGGAAAACGACTTAATCCATGTTCAAAAAATTAATTTTCCTGATATTTATACTTCCGCTTATTGCTTATTCTCAAAATAAAATCAGCTATAAAGTATATTATGATGAAGACCTTTCAAAAAATGGTTTAAAAGTGCGGGTAGATTATACATTAAAAAAAGCATCAGATACATTATCTTTCTATTATGCAAATGAAAACTGGGGCGAGAATGAGCTTTTTAAAAACCTTGTTTTGTTAAAGGAGGACAATCCTGATATTATATTTGAGAGTAAACCTAAAGACAACAAAATAAAGATCCGTCAGAAAAAAGGAACTCACTTTTCTCTGGTGTATCATATTAAGCAGGATTTTACTGATCCCAGCTATAAAATCTTTAACCGACCGAGAATCAACAACACTTTCTTTCATGTTTTAGGTAAGAATCTTTTTATGGTTCCGGTCTCTTTTACAGAGATGCCGGATGAGCAGGAATTTCAATTCGTTATTGAATGGATAGCTTTCCCAAAAAAATTCACACTCCATAATAATTTTGCATCTCAAGTTCAACAACAGAAAATTAAGACTGCTCTTTGGAGCGGCTTTTATAATTCTTTATTTATTGGTGGTGATTACAGGTTTTATTCTTTTACAATACATGATAAGCCTGTCTATTTTGCTTTGAGAGATGAATGGAGTAACGGTTTCACCGATGATTTCCTGTTTTCTAACCTGAAGAAGGCCATACATTCTCAAAGGGATTTCTGGAAAGACTATGATCAGGATTATTTTACTGTTATCATGACTCCCACTGTTTCACAAAAAGACAGTTTATATAAAGGTTACAGCACTACAGGTTCCGCTATTAAAAATGCATTTATAATCCAAGGAACCAATAATCCTTTCAATGACAAGGATTCTTATCTGTATCTCTTTCATCATGAGTTAATGCATGAGTGGATCGGAAATACGATTCAAAACAAACATGAAGAACTGAATTATTGGTTCAGTGAAGGCTTTACTGATTATTATACCTACAAAAACAGGTTAAGAATAAAGGACCTCTCAATGGATGAGTGGCAAAAATTGTTTAATCATGAAATCCTTAAGGCCCATTGGAAGAATCCTGAGAGAAATATTCCTAATTATAAAATAAAGGATGATTTCTGGAAAAGCAGAAATGTAGAAAAAATCCCTTACAGACGAGGCGCTATTTTTGCCCTTTGGCTTGATAATCAAATCATACTGAAAACCCGCTATAAAAAATCTTTAGATGATTTGATGCGAGATTTGCTGAAAACCTGTAAAGAGAAGAAAATAAAGTTTACAGACGAGCTTTTTATTGAGTTTGTTCAAAAGTACCTGGATCAGGACATCTCTTATTTCTTTCAGAAACATATTCTCAACGGTGAAGATATTGATCTTCCTAAAGAAAAATGGATAGAAGGTTTTGCTTTCCGGGTTACTGATGGAGTTCCACAGCTGGAAATTGATCACAGTAAAAATGAGAAGTACCTGATTGAATAATGAAGGATTCTATATTTTATCAGAACTCTTTCATCATATTTTTCATCCTATATAAATCCATAGTTTTTTTCCTGTTTATTCTAACAGATGAATACTTTCCGGAGTAATTCTTTCTGCAAAAACAACCCGGAAATGATGATCATATTTACCTGTAAAGGAAAATGTTTTCACGGATTACTTCCGCATTGTTCTTAAGATTAATTTTTGCGGAATTAAAAGGTCTCCGGGAACGGCTGTACTAAAAGAAGCTGATTCCGAAATTCTTAACCATCTGTATCCTTTCTGCATGAATTAATGTCATAATTTTGCAGAAAAAAAGAATGGAAATCATTTCAAAATTTATGATCGGTTCTGAAGAAGGAATCTCTGATCTTATCACCATCATCGATTCTTCAGTGTATGCCCTGCATAAGGATTTTGTCTCTGAAGAAGATATCAGGCAATATATCAATAACGAAATAGATCCGAGAAAGATGATCAATGAACTGAACAATCTTTCCAACCAGCTGGTCATGACCTACGCTGATCAGCAGCCCGCAGGATACAGCTTGATCAAAAGCGGCTCTGTATATCCGGGCATTGTTGCAGGAAAAAGAGCTACAGAGATTAGTTTTGTGATTATTCCCGATTTTAATACCCCGGAAATCAGGCAATCGTTATGGAAAAAGTGCAGGGCAGCAGTAAGCTTTACAGATGAGATCTGGATCAATATGCTGGCTCATGATCCTCTCCTGGAATTTTTAAAGGAAAACGGCTTTACCCAAATTGATACTGCACAAACCGGACCTTTCAGTCTTCCTTCCTGCATTTTAAAAATGGAAATTTAAATGGCCATGAGAAAACCAATCTGTTTCATGCAATAAAAATTATATTCCGTATCTTTGATTTTTATAATTTTTATCTCATGAGTGATCAACTGGAAACCATTGAAGATTATTATAACCGCATCCGTAAGAATCAGGTAAAGGTATTTGATTCCGATGATTTTGAAACGGGAAAGTCCCATTTCAATATTTCAATGCGGAAGTATTGCAGTTTTAAAAGTCCCTACAACCGTCGTGATTATTATAAAGTAAGCTTTATCCTAGGAAAAGGCACCTTCCAATATGGTTCCCACCAGATCTATATAGACCGCCCTACCCTGTTTTTCCCTTCTCCCAATATTCCTTATTCGTGGGAATGTGACGGGGAACAGGAAGGCTACTTCTGCTTATTCAATCAGGAGTTTTTTCATGGAAATCCGGAATTCAATCTGTTTAAAAAAACTTCCCTTTTCAAAGAATGGAGCAAGCCGGTTGTATTTCTGACGGAAGAACAAACCCAGCTTGCCACTCTATATTTTGAGCAAATGTATAAGCTCAATAATTCAACTTATCCGTTCCGTTGCAGCAGCATTAAAAGCCACCTGGCATCCGTCCTGCACCTCGGCCTGGAAAACCGGGTGGAAGATATTCATCCTGATGAGCTCCCTGCTAATGTCCGGCTGTACAGATTATTCGATGAACTGCTCAATAAGCAGTTTCCTTTAGATTCTCCGGCTTATCCTCTGGTATTGAGAACTCCTGCTGATTTTGCCGCACACCTTAACGTACATGTCAATCATTTAAATTCTTCGGTAAAATCCGTCACCAACCTGACCACAACGCAGATTATTAAGGAAAGAATGTTTGAAGAATCTAAAAACCTGCTGAAATATACCAATTGGGATATTGCCGAGGTTGGCTATACTTTAGGCTTTGAACAACCTTCTCATTTTAATAATTTTTTTAAAAAACATGCACAAACTTCTCCTTTAAAGTTTAAAAATCATTCTAATATTTGATTTTTGTAATTTTTACTTTGTCTTTTAAAATTGAATTTAGCATTTCTTGACCTATTTTTGCATGGTAAAAATGAAGAATATGTTGAGAGCAGCATCTGAACAACGCATCAGATTAATAACCATTATGGCCTTTGTGTCTATCCCTCTTTCGGGGTTTGTCACTGATATTTATTTGCCATCCTTTCCTTCTATGGCCAAAGAAATGATGGTTTCGGAAAAAGACATCCAGATCACCTTAACCTCTTACCTGCTGAGCTATGGAATTTCCCAGTTGTTTGTAGGAGGAATCCTGGACAGTATCGGAAGATACCGACCCAAACTACTTGCCTTATTTCTTTTGGTCATAAGCAGTATCCTGATTACCATGACAAACAGCATAGCAATAATCTGCCTGCTGCGTATACTTCAGGGAGCAGCGGTTTCCGTACTGGTAGTAGCCACCCGTGCCATTTTTGTAGATATTTATGATGCTGAAAAGGTAAAGCATTACCTGAGCTACTTTACGATCGTATGGTCTTGTGGTCCTATTCTGGCTCCTTTCCTCGGAGGATACCTTGAGAAACTTTTTAACTGGCATGCCAACTTTTACTTCCTTGCTTTTTATGCCGGATTTTTATTTTTATTTGAATGGTTTTTCAGTGGGGAAAGCCTTCCTGAAAAGAAAAAGCTTAACCTTTCTGAAAATATCAGCCTGTATAAAATGATGCTGAAAAACAGAATCTTTATGTTAGGTATATTTATTTTAGGGTTAAGTTATTCTATTGTAATGCTGTTCAATATCACCGGACCGTTTATTATTGAAAACACCTTTCATTTTACGCCTGTTGTTATCGGGTATTGTACTCTTATCTTAGGGTTCTCATGGATGATTGGCGGGTTTATAGGAAAACGCAGGCTTGCATTGGACTTCAAACCCAGAATCCTGCTGCCCATTTTGTTACAGCTTGCTTTAATTGCTGCATTAATTATTATCAGCAATTTTGCACAAAGTCTTTTCATCATGATTCCTTTTGCTTTTTTTATTCATATTTGTTCAGGAATCCTGTTTACCTCTTTTTTCACAACAAGTATGCTGTATTTTCCTAAAAATGCAGGAACAGCCGGTGGACTGATGGGAGGCCTGGTTTATGTAATCACCTCTGTCAGCAGTTTTATTATCTCCGTCACAGGAACCGTCACAGAACAAACAGGTCTGGCATGGCGATACCTGATCATTGCGCTTTTCCTTCTGGGGATCATCCTCATTATGCATCGGGCCGTACAAAAAGAAAAAGCAGGGAATTAATCTCTGCTTTTTTATTGCATACCTGTATCTCTATTGTAAACTTTCCAGGTATTCTTTCAGAATAACCGGATGACAATGCTCCTGGTCTTTTGCAGCATATACGAGTGTTATTTTTTCCTGATCTTTGTGATGTTCCAGAAATTTCTTCCCGAAATCATTCTTTTGAAGCTCTTGCCAGTATTTTTCAGAAAACTCTTTCCATAATTCAGGGTCATGGTGAAACCACTTCCTGAGTTCGGAAGAAGGAGCCAGGTCTTTGTTCCATTCATCAATTTCTGCATGTTCTTTAGAAAGTCCCCGCGGCCAGAGGCGGTCTACCAAGACACGGTACCCATCTGTAGGTAAAGGAGTTTCATATACACGTTTCAATACAATTGCAGACATAGGATTCTTTTTAAATTAAAATAGCATTCTTACCGTATCTCTTCACTGTTTGAGTAAAGCAGCAAATATTGTTCCTGTAGCAAAACTGAACCTTACTTATCCAAACTGATCAATATTTTCTGATCTGTACAGAGGACACACTTTTTTTAAGAACCTCAACACTTAATTAGTTTTAATTTAAACTAATTTTCCGTATATTTGTTAGAACCGGATTCAGATTTTAACGGTTTTATATTAGCAATATGCCTGGAGAAGGAAATACCATTTCAGTAGTGGCTTTAGAGTTGGGTCTTGCAATGAGTGAGATGAAAAGCCGTTTGCGGCAGAAAATCCAGACCAGAATTAATGAATATGATCCGGATCTTTCTTTTGAGCTGATTGAGGTCCTGGGAATTTTATCCCGGGATAACGGGATTAACCAGCAGGAAATCAGTAATAAGGTAAGTAAGGATAAATCCAGTATCACCTATCTTATCAACAGCCTTGTGAAGCGGGGTCTGGTAGAACGGACCGAAGATAAAAATGACAGGAGGAATAAACAGGTCTTTCTTACTTCAAAAGGGAAAGAGATTATAGAAACTGTATATCCATGGGCATTGGAGCTATATAAAAAGGCTGCCGGTGAAATCAGTGAAAATGAGATCAACAATGCCCTGCTTTTGATAAAAAGAATGACTTCCAATCTCGAAAATCAGGATTAAAATTTTTATAGTATGAGAACAATCCTTGTCCCTGTTGATTTTACATCAACTACAGAAAATGCAGTACAACTTGCAGCAGAATGGGCCAATCATTACGATTACCAGCATATTATCCTGTTAAAAACTGCCGGAGAATCTGAATTCGAAATTCTGCATATTGCTGAAGGCCATTCATTTGTGAATGAAGAAAATGTCAACAATTTGCTGGCAAGAACAGAATCATTGTTTACCCAGCTAATCAATGTTATAACGGAAAAGTATCCCCAGATACAGGTTTCAAAGATTTTAAGCGACTGGTCACTAACAAGAAGCATTAATGAAGTAATAAAGAACCAGCCCTCCATAGAACTGATTGTTCTGGGAAGTGATGACCATGCTTCTTCCAATGACAGCTATGTTTCCGGTAATATTATCAGTATTGCAAGAACGAGCAGTGTAAAAACCTTGATTGTTCCTCATCATTACCGCTACAGTCCTATCAAAAATATACTCATCCCTTGTGATATAAAGGGAATTACCAAGCTTGAAAGGTTATTCCATCACAAATCTGTCATTCAGAGGGAGGATGTCCGTTTACAGTTTTTAAATATAGACACTCATAAAGGAGATGATACAAGTGATGAGAAAAAGCAGGAACTCGAAGACTATATTCATCAGCATCTGACTGAATTTCCAAGCAGTATCCATTATTCTTATGATGAAAATATTATCAGCGGAATTCTGAACTTTGCCTCTTCCCATGCAACCGATCTTATTATCGCTTTGCCGGGCAGGCACAGTTTTTTATATTATTTGGCCAGCAGAAGCATTTCCGAAGGAATCTATCAAAACACGAATCTGCCTGTTCTGGTTTTGAAATAGCGCTCATTCTCAAATATCCGGCAGTTGAAATTAAGAGGCCGCGTTATAAATGGCCTTCTTACTCTTGTTTAGTATTCAGATTATCATAAGTCTGATCAACTAAAAAAGAAATTGCTTTCTTTACTGTATCACGTCCTTCAGGAGTATTGAGATCAATACCACAAAAGATGCTGCCGTTTAAAGAGGCATACATGTTCAGGTAATATAATCCGGAAACTAAAATCGACATAATCGCCCGGTATTCCTTTGCACGCTCACCAAAAAAAGGATCTGCTACAAATTTAAAAAGCGCTTCTCCGTTTTCTTCCTGCGTATCGGTCATTTTTTTTAATGATTTTCTGGGCTCGGACAAGCGCCATAATAACAGTTTTTGTGCCTCTTTATTTTTATGTACATAATCATATTGTGCCAATAATAATTCTTTAGCAAAGGCTCTTCCATGGTCATCAAAATTCGGGGCTGTATCTCCCGGTGTCATTTTGCTCCAATAATCCTGTGAACGAATATATTCATCCATCAGGCCATCCATTCCACCAAAATATGTATAGATCATTTTTTTATCTACTCCGGCTGTAGCCGCAATATCATTTATCTTTAATGCGGCATAACCTTTCGTTTTCAGAATTTCTCCAACTGCATCTAAAAATTTTTTTTTACTGCGTTCCTTGTTACGGATACTGCCTGCTGCTGATTTTCTTTCCATAATTAAAGATTCATTATACAAGTTTATGAAAAATTTTATTATTTTAAACACCACATAGTGTCTTATTTTGTATATTTGCAAAAACTAATAACCATTTCAAATATGCAAACACTATATATGATCATAAAAAATTATGACGATTCCGGTTGCATTATGCTTGTTTAAGGATAAAACAACGGTCAGATCCAAGGAAAATAAGTTTCCGGCTTGATTCCAAAGTAATGACTTTTACCTTAAAGATAAGCAATCACCACACCAGAATTTCGAGCAGGATCACTCAGAAGCCCAAGCTTACTCATCCTAACAAGCGGTATAAAGGTTAACTCATTCTGAATGATCCTCTCGTTTTTAATAATGTTCTTGCTGATTGTAAAATCAATCTGAACATTAACAGCTAAGGTAAAAACACTGAAAGCACAGCATCATTATATTTTAGTGATGCTGTTTTTATTAAAAAATAAAATATTCTGTAATTAAAAACCTGATAATGGATAATTCCTGATCGGTAAAAAAAAAATTTATCCTGTAGATGTTGTGCGGATGGCTTCTGTTACTGGGTTTCTTTCCATGATCATCATCAGATGAAAAAAAAATATTTATTTTTCATCATATTAAACACTTTGTAGTGTCTTATTTTTGTATATTCGCAAAAACTAAGAACCATTCTACATAAACAAACCATGAGGTAAGTGAAATAACCGGCCATTCAATTGAGTCAGCTTACCATGTTAGTTCGGACATTAAGTGATTAAGTTAAGCGTTACTTACCAACAACACCGCTAGAATCTAACGGTGTTGTTTTTTATTTATCGGGATTAGCTTATGTAGATCAGACAGCTCACTTACAAAGCCTTATAAGACTTCGGACCAGTTAAATGTACCTGTGATGCTCTTCCGCTTTATTTCTCAGTTTTTATGATGGCTGCATTATTATTTAGTCACTATTCTTCCTCCGGCTTTTTCATCAGTGAAAAACTGAAGGCCTTTTTTCTTTTCAATAAGTTGCAAAGGATACAGTTCCGGATTATATTCCCCATTCAGCACTTCGTCCAATGCATGTTTTTTAGATTCCCCGAAAGTAACAACCAGGATATTTTCCGCTTTATTAATTAATGGGGCAGTCAGAGTAATCCTGTACATTTCCTGGGGTTTAAGATAATAAGCCACCACCCATTTTTCTTGTTCATTCAACACGTTTTCACCCGGGAATAAAGAAGCAGTGTGACCATCATCTCCCATTCCTAAAAGGATAAAATCGAAGACACCCTCATTTCCGAGGACAGTTCTGATCTGCTTTTCATATGCTTCTGCATATTCCTCCGGAACAACACCCTCCTGATACATGGGGAAGATATGTTCCTTATTGACAGGCACTTGATTGAGAAGGGTTCCGAAAGTCATTTTTGCATTGCTTTTCTCATCATCCAAAGGCACCCATCGTTCATCTACCCAAAAAAAATACACTTTACTCCATTCTATTTTTGCGGCATATTCCTGAGTGGCCAGTAAACTAAAAATAGCTTTCGGTGAAGAGCCTCCACTTAATGCCACTACAAAGCGGTCTTTTTCCTGAATTGCTTTTTTTGAAAGATCAGCGAAGGTATCCGCTGCTTTTCTATATAAAATATCTAAATCCTCAAATACGATAATATCCATTTTTTTTCTTCTGATTTTATTTTTCCTGTTTACACCCACTTATGGCCTTGTCTTTCCACCAAAGCATTGCTTTCTTCTGGTCCCCAGCTTCCGGCTTCATAATTGGGGAAGGAAATATCTTTATTATTCTGCCAGGCTTCCTGTATGGTAGTAACTACATCCCATGCTTCTTCTACCTGGTCAGAACGCATAAATAAGGTAAGATCACCCAAAAGAGCATCCAGCAATAAGGTTTCATAGGCTTCAGGGGTATCTTCCTGACAAGCAAAATAATCAAAAATCATTTCTACAGGTTCCAGGACCAATGACAGTCCCGGCTTTTTTGTCATAAACTGTAGCCGGATATCCATCAGCGGCTGAATATTGATAATAAGCCTGTTCGCTGATAAAAGGTGTGGACTGTCTGAAAAAGTAGAATGAGGAAGCGGCTTGAACTGGATGGTAATGTAAGAGTGTTTTTCCTTCATTTTCTTTCCTGTCCGTACATAAAAAGGAACATTCTGCCATCTTTTGTTATCCAGGTAGAATTTTACCGCTGCGAAAGTCTCCGTATTCGAATCTTCGGCAATGCCGTTTTCCTGGCGGTATCCTTTAACTTCTACTCCATTGATTATACCTTTTCCATATTGACCTCTTACGGCATAATGCTCTACCTGATCAGCCGTAATCCTCCGGATTGACCTCAGCACATCTACTTTACGGTCCCTGATTTCGCCCGCTTTCAATGATGCCGGCGGTTCCATGGCGACCATACATAAAATCTGCAACAAATGATTTTGAATCATATCCCTTAATGCTCCTGTCTGTTCGTAAAAAGCACCTCTTGTTTCAACGCCTACTTCTTCTGCTACCGTGATCTGTATCGATTCTATATGTTTATGATCCCATAAAGGTTCAAAAATGGAATTCCCGAATCTGAATGCCAATATATTTTGTACTGTTTCTTTACCCAGGTAATGGTCGATACGATAAATCTGTTCTTCTTCAAATGTCTGCGACAGGAGGTGATTAAGTTCAATAGCAGACTGCTTATTGCGACCAAAAGGCTTCTCGATAATGATACGGTCTTTTCCGGCATCGGAAGCCAATGCCGTCTTTTTGATATGATTCGAAATTGTTGTAATAAAATCAGGCCCTATTGAGAGATAGAATAACCTGTTAGCTCTTACTCCGTATGCTGTATCAAAATCCTGTAATTTATGATACAGTTCCTGGTAAGAGTTTTCCTGGTCCAGCTGGTGCTGGAAATATACGATATGGGTCTGGAATCCTTCCCAGTCTTCGGGCTTCATTTTTCTTCTCGAAAATTGTTCGAGGTTTTCCTTGATATAATTTTTAAAATGTTCATCAGTATTATCTGCTCTTCCCAGGGCAATAATGGTGAACTGTTCCGGCATTCTGCCATCGATGTATAAATTATAAAATGCCGGAAAAAGTTTCCTTTTTGCCAGATCTCCTGTAGCACCAAAAATAATGATACTGGTAGGTTTCAGGCTTCTGTGTTCGTTCATTGCTCCGGGTTTTAATGATTTGTGTTTTGCCATAGGGTATGAAAAGTTCCCTCTCTGTCGGTTCGCTGGTAAGTATGAGCGCCAAAGTAATCACGCTGAGCCTGAATCAGATTGACCGGCAGGGATTCTGTTGTATAGGCATCAAAATATCCTAAAGCGGTTTGAAGGCCTAAGCCTGGTATTCCGTTTGAAACAGCAAAAGCAGCAATTTTACGTAATGCATTTATTTTATCTTTTACAAGGTCTGAAATATCATGATCCAGTAAAATATTAGACAATTGCGGATCTTTGGTATATGCTGCATAGAATTTCTCCAGTACAACTGAACGGATAATACAGCCGCCCCTCCAGATTTTCACGACATCCTGTAATGGGATTTCAAAAGCATATTCTTCAGACGCTTTTACCAGTAACGCCAGACCTTGCGCATAACTGATCAGGGTAGCCAAATACAGGGCTTCCCCTACTTCGCGGATAAATGAATCGATATCTTCCGGACTTGTCACCTCTTTTTTACCATACAATTGAGCGGCCTGAATTCTTTCTTCCTTATAGGCAGATAAGATTCTGGAAGTGACGGCAATATCAATAGTCGGGATTGAAACACCTATTTCCATTGCCTGCTCAGAAGTCCATTTTCCGGTTCCTTTTGCTCCTGCCTTGTCTAAAATCTGATCTACAAGGTAATTGTCGGTAAGTGAATCTTTCTGCCGGAAAATATCCCTGGTAATTTCAATCAGGAAAGAATTCATTTCCCCATTATTCCATTCTTTAAAAACTTCGTACAGCTGGTCATTATTCAGACGGGCTCCTTTCTTTAGCAGGTCATATGCTTCGCTGATGAGCTGCATAATGGCATATTCAATTCCGTTGTGTACCATCTTCACATAGTTTCCGGCAGAGCCTTTTCCCATATACGCCGTACAGGGCTCATTATCTACCTTTGCAGCAATTGCTTCCAACATCGGCTTTAGAAGACGGAAAGCCTCCAGATCTCCACCCGGCATAATGCTTGGACCTGTTCTGGCTCCTTTTTCACCTCCGGAAACCCCCATTCCCATAAAATGCAAATTTTTTGAGGCTAAATCAGCGATACGTCTATTGGTATCTTCAAAATAAGAATTCCCTGCGTCTACAACAATGTCACCTTTAGTAAGGAGAGGACAGATATTATTCAATACTGCATCTACTGGTTTCCCGGCGGGAACCATAAGAATGATTTTCCTGGGGGTTTCCAATGCAGATACAAAGTCTTCCAAAGATCCTGTACCTTTTATCTTCATCGCCGGACCGGCATTGTTTTGTAATTCTTTTATTTTTTCTTCATCAAGGTCAAAGCCCGCCACTGAAAAACCGTTATCGGCAATATTATAAAGAAGATTCCGCCCCATTACTCCAAGGCCAATCATTCCATAGTTGTATTTCTCCGGCCGGATTTTTCGTCAGCGAGCTATCTCGTTGGATAATAGAGCGTTACCTTTTTGGCGTAGATATATAGGTAACGATTTAGAAATGAGCGGAGTGCATTGAGGTACATTGTTTTGAATAGCCAAAGAACGCTCACTATTTCACTTGCAAAGGTACATATTTGCGAGGGAAAGTGAGCGTCTTTTCTTGTTTTTCTTCTTGTCAATGAAAGAAAAAAGCATTTACAACCGATGCGAGCGGTTGCGATTGATTAGCTGTTTCCATTTCTGCTCGCACCAATCGGTAATGGAAAGCCCGTTGATGGTGAGGAGAGGTCGTTTCTTCTCATCCTTGATGATACGGATTTCGCTGTCCTCTTCCGTAAACTCTCTCTTGTATAATCCCGAATAGGCTTTAGCCGTACCTCGCTGGGGCGTCTCCGTGCGATACATCTCCGCTATCCTGTCGTCAGAGAAACCCATCTTTCGGAGCATCAGACGGATATTCAAAAGCTGGTAGAAACCACTGAAGAAGCGTTTTATCCAATTCCGCTCTTCCTCGTAAATCTGCACGGTCTCTTTCAATTCGGCAATGGCTCTGTCTCTTCCCTTGACCGTGTCCTGCAAGAGTACCACCTCCTTTCGGATTTCATTCTTCTCCTTTTCCGAAAGATGCTGTTGCCGTTCGGCTTCCTGCTCCAAGTCTGCAATGCGCTTCTCTGCCTTGTCGAGTTCGGAGTTGCCAAAGATAGAATATAGTGTTCCTTTCATTCGAAGCTTGCCTGCCTGCTTCTCCAGCTCCTTTATCTTGGCTGTGAGTTCCGCCTTTTGAGCTTCCTTCTCTTTCGTAGATTTGAGAATTTCCTTGTAATACTCCATCGTGGTGCGGTGCTTGGCTTCCGAGCCGTGTACGCCCCGTTCCAATCCGAAACGCTGCACTCGCTTGGCATAGTCCGTCTGATACTGCTCCAGCTTCTTGGGCGTAAGCACATCATCGGCACAAAGCCGTACCTTGTTCTTCTTCGTCTTGTACTTCCGCTTCCCATTCTCGGCTTCCTCTTTGGCTTTCCTCCTTTCACCCGTGACAATCGGAACAACCGTGGCGTGAATATGGGGCGTTTCCTCATCTGCGTGGAGTGTGGCAGCGACCACGTTGTCCGCCCCGAAAGTGGAGCGAAGCCAATCCATCGATTCATCACACCACTCGTACAGGCGTCCTTCCTGCTCTATACGAGCCATGTCCTCAGGAGAACTCGACAGAATAAAGCGCAGGGCTTTGACTTGGTTCTTTGCTACCTTTCGGTAGATACCGGCTGTGGCGATGCGATGCTCTATCGCTTCGCTACGGTTGGTCACATTTGCAGGGAATTGCACCAATTCCCTGTTCAGGTGTGTGCGAGAAGGATCGACGTTACTCGGGGTATATGTCCGCGCTATATGAGCGGTATTTCCCGAGTCGTTGCTTCTCGCCTTGTCTATATGTAATACGGCGTAGCCCATTGTTTGAAGATTGATTTAGGGGTATCCAAAGGGGCGAAGTCCCTTGGCTCAGGAGGGTATTTTTAGCGATAACGGAGTGCAGCGTGAAGAAAATACCCTAATGAGCTATGGCATTTCTCGAAATGTCCGCTCCGCCCCGCTCGTACTTCTTTCTTGTTGCGTTGCATTCTGTGAATGCCTGAACGCTTTGTTTCTAAGTTTGGCTCTGCAAACTTGCTGTTCTGAGGAACTGCCGTAGCTATCGAAACAAAGCCGTTTATTCGCATACATTTTATTTCCTGCATCTTTGAATACCTGATGATGGAATAATGTTGTTTGCTCTCTTTTGCCTTATCGTCCAAGCCCTCGTGTGCGAGGTGGTATCACCTGCTTTAGCTCTGTTCTTTGGGCAACGTGGTACTCATTGAGGTCTTTGTATCGGGAATAGTGTCGGCTCATATCCTCCACGTTGATACCTGCCGATTGTAAAGAATGTAGGGCTTGTCGTCCAGCTTGGTCGTTATCGAAGAAAGCTTGAACGGAATCGAGACCTTTCTCGTGGAGATAGGCAACGGCTCTATGGATATTACTCACGGAGTTCAGAACGATGGAAGGCGAAATGGCTTCTTTCCCTTTCATCGTGAGAAGGGAAAGGAAGTCCATAAAGCCCTCAAAGATGCAGTGAGGAGCATTGTTCGCTTCTCCTGCAATCAGAGAAATATCCTTTGGATCTATTGTGCCCTTGAATGTCTTGTCGTCTCGGAGTTCATATCCTCCTGCACGATTGGGGAAACCAATAGTGGAATATTCTCTTCCTCCTACCTCGTAGTGAATATGACGGAGATAAGAACTTGCCACGGCAAGGTTTATCCTGCGTACCTCTCGAAGATAGTTTTGCAGATACTGGGGCAGTTCTTCGCTGATGAAGAGAATACGCCTTACATTACTTGGTCGCTGTTCACCTCTTATCTGTTCTGTGTGAGTTTCACGATGAAAGGAAGAAGAAGCGAGGGTTATCGCTTTTCCTTCGGTAAGATGTGCCATTGCTTCGTAGGCACTGCTTCCTTGCATCTGCATCACAAGGTCGATGATGCTTCCACCTTGGCTTGTCCCATAGTCGTGCCACAAGTTTTGCCGAAAGTCCACTTTCAGGCTGGCATTGGCGTCTTTTCGGTAGGGCGCGTGATAAAGGGCATAGCCGTTGTAACGCTTGGCAGGCTCAATACCACAGGCGTGCAGGTAGTCGGCTATCGGTATCGCCTTGATGTGTTGTAGGTCGTAGTATTCGTTGTTCATTACTGTTATCGTTGGATTGGGATTATTCATTTGTTCGTTATCTCATTGTTCGCTCTGTTTTCTCTTTTTGGAATTTTCCCCTTTTTATCTTACTACCCTTCGACACTCGGATAAGTGATTGACAGTGAAAGAGAAAGATATAACACTTTGGTCGGTTTCATCCTTCTACATCTCCTGTCTACACCTATCCTCTTTCATTCTGCCGTAGAAGCGTAGAAAGATGGTAGTAAGCTGTGTCGCAAGATGGACACCTCCTGCAATCCTTTCTCTTTCACCGTATTATCCTTAGTTGTAGTAACGTAGTAAGGAGAATAGGAAAGAAAAGAGAAAGGAGTATTACAAAGAGGTTGGCAACAACAGGGTGCTATGGCGGTTGCTCGGGGTAAATCTTACGGACGGCATAGACATATACGGGATTGCCGTTTACCCTGTGGCACTCCCTTGTATAACCGGCCTTTCGTAAGGCTTCACCCATCCGTTTGGTGGAGAGGGATTGTCGGGTATAGCAGGAGAGATACCCCACTATCTCCGAATTGGTCATATAGAAACGCTTGGTGGCTTTCTCTGCTTCCGTGGGAAAAGTAAAATAGCGGAGCAACAGTTCCATCTCTGTCGTATAGACTTGGAAGGCTTCGCTGTTTCTATGCAATTCAATAATCTCTTCATCATTGAACCAATAGCGAAACCCTTCATTCAACCGTGTCTTGGCTTCGCTGTAAACGGCATCCATCGGAATGCTCTTGGCTCGGTCTATCTCTATTGCCAATACTTCAAAGGGCAGGAAGCGTCTGCTCCCTGTCGGGTCGGTGAGGAAGTCGTTGCCATTGACCGAAGCCACGAAACTTGCCAAGTGGGGTCGCTCCTCGATATGCTTCTCGTAGGGCATACGGTACTTCACCTGCGGACAGGTAATGAGGTTCTTCAGTTCATTCTCGTCCCGTTTGTTAAGGGCTTTGAGTTGGTCGTCAATGTTGATGATGAGGTTTTGACCGATAAGGCTCAGCACGTCCTTCTCCTGTGGGTATATCTTCCCCGTATAGCGGTAATCGGAGAGAGACGGAGGACAGAGCAAATCAAGGAACGTGGTCTTGAACTTACCCTGATCGCCTGTCAGTACAAGGCAGGTATGGTTACGGCATTGCTTGTCGTCCATCGCATTGGCGACCACTGCCACTAACCACTTGGTGAGGTATTCCCTCCATTTCTCGGGGTTGGTTACGCTCACGCAGTCGGGAAGGGCGGTGATAGTTTCCGCATTCCCTTTCGTCAGCGGTAACGCTTGGAAATAGGTTTGTACAGGATTAACACGTGGGGAGAAATCGCTTTCGATGATGCTGTACAGGTTCTCGGGCGAGGTCTGTACATCGGCTTCCTTATCTAAAGCTCGTTTGAGGGTATTGATACGGTAGCGGTCTATGGCTGTGTAATCGTCCGTTCCTCGTGGACGGTACTCCGCTCGGTGTAACACGGTGTTGTACCGAAACTCATACCGAGCCGAAAGGAACTCTTCTATTTGGGCGTTCTTGGAGAGGTTGTCCTTCTCTTCTTTTTTCATTGTTCGTATCTCTTTTATTTGCTTGATTTTGAACTTTCATCCGAAACAGGATGCTGAAACTAAGTTAGAGAGGCGAACAGGTGAAGCCAAGCCTTGTGGCGTTGTTGCATCGAGGTGCTGCATATTTCTTCGGCAAAAGGAAAGGATACCTCATATTTTCTACTCAAAAATCAGAAAACGACAAATGGAAGAACGGGAAACGCTACCCGAATGGCTGTATCGGATTGCATGCAGATGCATGCCTTTGCCTTTTCGATGAAAGCAGAAGGAAAAGCCTAAAAAGACAGGTAGGAAGATTCTCTCTAACAGAGCCACTTCATACCATTTCGACGCCGAAAGTATCCACTTAACAGGAATGGGGTAAACAGTATATGCTGGTTCGTTATTTTCGCATCGAAACAGGATTTTTTCCCTCGGAAGGAATTCGGGGGAACAGAGAGAAATGGCAGGGAATCCCTTCTAAAAACAGATAGGTTTTACTTATACATTTGCCTGCAAGTTCCTGCGATTTCCTTTGATCTCATCAGGTCAGAGAACAAGGATTTCGGCTGCATACATTTGCACCGAAAAGAGAAAATAACAACAATTAAAACGATATTGATATGAGATTTACAGCCATCGACTCCTCCGCTTGGGAGGAACTGAAAAAGAGCATCGAAGAACTGGCTCTTTGCATGAGAGAACATTTCGGGACAAAGCCCGAAGTCCCCGACTTGTTGCACAATGGGGACGTGTGCCGAATACTCAACATCAGCAAGCGAACGCTCCAGCATTATCGGGATACTTCCGTATTGCCCTTCATTCAAATCGGGCATAAGTGCTACTACAAACGTGAGGATGTGGAAGCACTCTTCGAAAAGTCGAACCGAAAAATACAATGACTATGGAACACGAAATCATAAATAAAGAAACGCCCGAAATGAAACAACTCATTTCGGGCATTCAAGAAGTAAGCAAACGTATTCGGGAGATTGCCCAAACGCATCGTCCGCTGTTCGGAGGAGAAATCTATCTCACGGGGAGAGAAGTGTGCGAACACCTTTTCGTCAGTCCTCGCACCTTGCAAGACTATCGGGACAAGGGCATTATTCCCTACACTCAAATCGCAGGGAAGATACTCTACAAGCTCTCCGACTTGGAGAAGCTTTTGGAAGAAAACTATAAGCAAAGATCTTTTTAGAAGCTCTCTGTTTGTGTATATGTTAGCAAGGCATGTTATTTACAAGTTTCTTTTTCATAAAAACGGCATTTGGGGGTATGTTATAAAAGATTATGCGGAAGCATACATCATCATAAAGATAGCTAAAACTTCTTTTTTTAAACAATGAACTAACTATATGAATTTAACAACGCCATATTTTTATACATGACAAAAAATAAAAACACTACTTAGGCAACTCATCATTAGCGAGGTTACCGTTCTATAGATAAATCATCAATTTCCCCTATATGTTGAGTATCCGTATGGGCTAAGCGTAATAGGTACATGGTAATGGCTGTCGTCTTTTATTTCAAAAACGACTTCTATAAAAGGATAAAAACTAGCCTGTTTAAGCCGCTCGAAATAAGGTAATGTAAAATATGTCAACTTGTAAATACCTCTATGATCGGTTCCATTCTCTTTCAAAAAATCTTTGATACGTCCATTTTTATCTGTAATCTTTTCATCAATGATTACCCAGTCTTTATCTCCATTCAATTTCGAAAGTCTAATACTTACTCCAGATGCAGGACGACCTTGAGTAATATCTAAAATATGGCTGGATAATTGAAACTTCACATCCTGAGCAAATGTAAAACTAAAGAATCCCAACAATAATGATATTATTAATACGAATCGTTTCATTTTATTTATTATTTAAGTTGTTAATTATTATTTCCATTACAGCCAAACCTACTTTAGCAATGCGGACATCTTCACTACCATGAGCGCCTCCGACACCTATTCCACCTACAACCTTCCCATCAATAAAAACAGGAACACCCCCATCCATAATTAAAATATTTTCATCCAGATAACGAATATCCTCTGGTATCTTACCTTCTTTGACCCCTTTAAGAATCTCTGAGGTTTCTCTTTTCTGGGAATTGGCTGTGAAAGCTTTTTTGTAACTGGCTCTCAACGTGTGCACGCCTGCGTCCTGATGTCTCAATACCGAAAGGACTTGTCCCGACCGGTCTACAATAGTGACGCAAATCTTAAAGCCGTTTTTTTCAGCTTCTTCAAAGGCTGCTTGCGCAATCTTCATTGCCATATCTCCTGTCAAAATTGGTTCATAAACCTGTTTTGACTGTGCTTTCATTCCCACATGCAGAAATAGCAACATAAATATAAAACAAAATCTCATGGTTGAATAGTAAATCCTAAATACTCTACTGCTTCTTTTGCGATCTTATGGTCATTTTCACCACCACCAGCTCCGGAAACTCCAATGGCTCCGATCAATATGCCGTCTTTCCATATAGGAACACCTCCTCCTAAAAGCAACAATTCAGGCATTGATTCCAGATTTCCAGAAGAAGAATCCGATAACACCTTTTTCATTAAGTCCCAACTTGCAGATTTTGTAGATACTGAAGTATATGCTTTCCTTCGAGATGCTTCGGTATTATGAACGCCGACATTATCTCCCTTCAAAAGTAGAATTGTAGCTCCGGAAGAATTTACTACAGCTACAGATACATTTTTGCCCATCTTCTTCGCTTCCACTTTCGCCTGCTCAGCCAATTTCAAGGCTCCATTTTGTGTTAAATCAAGAGATTTATTTACGCATTGTGCCGACAGATGATAATCTCCTATAAAAAGCACAAAGAGAACTCCTAAAATTAGTTTTGTTAACTTGTTCATAAAGTTAAGATTTTTATGGCTTATGGCCTTCTGTTAAAATAACACATGCTCGTTTGCATTATATTACCAAGATGACACAAGGGAGCTACTCCCTCCGGTAGTCACCGGCCAAGCTACCGCCACCACCGCAGAAGAACATCAAGTCGTAACGGTCGTCGAACTTAGAGGTGAATACATTCATTTCGTTGCCGTTATTCATTGGGCGAATGGTCATTACCGATTTCATATCAGGATTAACATCCTTCATGTTAATCTCAATCTGGTTGTTCACAATTGTACCTTGACCTTTAAATTCACATCCCTTTCCAGAACCGCCGGTTTGTGCGATAGCCACTTCCACGCGCCTGTCGTTTATTTTAGTAATTGTCAGCATTTGTTTGTAAGCACCTTTTTCGTCAGAACCGCAGTTATATGTGCCCACGAACTTGTCTGCCAACATTTCAGTTTCTTTTTTGAGCATATACTCCTCTTTCACCTCTTTCTTTTCGCCGATTTGAGCCAATAGGTCTGCAGAAATCAGTTTATACATTTGCGTTTCGCCATCAAATGTTTTAACGGTAAATATGCTGTCGGTAAATGACCATTTACCATCTACTGTTTCAGACGTATTATCCGAGTCCATATACATTCTTGTCAGATAGGCTGTGCTATCTGCGTTCAGAGTCAGGTGTGTGTGGATACCCGGGCAAGATGCGCAAGGCAGTGTAGCGGAGTACATACCCATGTTGTCCGTAACGTCAACCGGTTCGCTTGTATGAGCCATCTTATTGTTACATCCGCAAAATGTCACTACGGACAGCAATAATGCTTCAATCATTTTTCTGTTCATTCCTTTCTAGTTTTAGAGACAAATATGATTACAAAATTACATTTTTTTTGAATAGAAGCCATGAAGCAGTTCTTAATAAATCGTAATTAGTATAAAAGCACACGTATGAGGTTTTTCGTTATCCTTAATTCCGCAACACTATAATTTAACTTTATTTATAAGTTCCTGAGCAACAAAAAGTTGCCCAGGATTTTGCCATGTCAGAATTTTCACTTATCTTAGTGTTGCAAAAAGAAAACAAGCAAAACTCTAATATGACATGGCAAAAATACAAATTAAATCTGAGAAACTCACACCTTTTGGAGGATTTTTTTCAATCATGGAGAAATTTGACTCCATGCTTTCACCCGTTATCGACTCAACACTGGGTCAGAGATGCAGCAGTATCTTCGGATATCAGTTCAGCGAGATAGTCCGTTCGCTGATGAGCGTTTATTTCTGTGGCGGCTCATGCGTGGAAGATGTAACGTCACAACTGATGCGCCATCTCTCGTATCATCCTACCCTTCGTACATGCAGCTCTGATACCATCCTCAGAGCCATCAAGGAACTGACACAGGAAAACATCTCCTATACTTCCGACCAAGGCAAGACCTATGATTTCAATACTGCAGACAAACTCAACACATTGCTTATAAACGCTTTGGTTTCTACAGGCGAGTTGAAGGAAATTGAGGAATACGATGTTGACTTTGACCATCAGTTCCTTGAAACGGAGAAGTATGATGCAAAACCGACCTACAAAAAGTTCCTCGGCTACAGGCCTGGCGTATATGTTATCGGTGACAAGATAGTCTATATCGAGAACAGCGATGGTAACACGAATGTGCGTTTTCATCAGGCAGACACCCATAAGAGATTCTTCGCTCTTCTGGAATCCCAGAACATCCGTGTAAATCGCTTCAGGGCAGACTGCGGTTCCTGCTCGAAGGAAATCGTCAGTGAGATAGAGAAGCATTGCAAACATTTCTACATCCGTGCCAACCGATGCAGTTCGCTCTACAATGACATCTTTGCTCTGAGAGGATGGAAGACGGAGGAGATTAACGGCATCCAGTTCGAACTCAATTCCATTCTCGTTGAGAAATGGGAAGGCAAGTGCTATCGTCTTGTCATCCAGAGACAAAGACGCAACAGTGGCGACCTTGACCTGTGGGAAGGCGAATACACTTACCGTTGTATTCTGACCAACGATTACAAGTCATCGACAAGGGACATTGTTGAATTCTACAATCTGCGTGGCGGCAAGGAACGTATCTTTGACGACATGAACAACGGATTCGGTTGGAGCAGGCTCCCCAAGTCATTCATGGCGGAGAATACTGTCTTTCTTCTGCTTACTGCATTGATACACAATTTCTACAAGACCATCATGAGCAGGCTTGACACCAAGGCTTTTGGGCTCAAGAAAACGAGTCGCATAAAGGCTTTTGTCTTCAGATTCATCTCCGTACCTGCCAAGTGGATCATGACTGCAAGGCAATACGTGCTGAATATCTACACAGAGAACCGAGCTTATGCAAAACCCTTCAAAACAGAATTCGGATAAGAATCCTTTCTTTCCGGTTTGAATCTGCGTATTACCTCAAGTCGCATCGTGGGGTAAGGGGATGGTGGCTACATATTGATGTTGTGCTGTTGCTTTTTACTGAAAGCTGCTACTAACGACTCATAAATCTACCCTTAATCGTGTATTGGATGATAGTTGCGGATTTTAGGGTTATATTAGGGGTAACCAAACTACCATTATCAGGGAAGTCAATAATGGTCTCTTCGACGATGACAACAATACCTCTCTCAACATCAACCTGTACTTCTTGGGGTGTTGTCATGTTTTCAGTTTGTCATGTTTTCAGTGGCACAAAGCTTCGCTGCCGTAGCTTGGGGTGCAAAACACATCGCAGCAATAGCCACGACTAACGATGCAAATAATCTTTTCATAGTCCTTTCGAAAACTATGGAAAGCACTCTACTGCCTCCTTTCGCCACGCAATATAGCAAAAAAAACTGTTCCACAAACTTTTGGTGTGTTTTTTCGCGCAAATGAATGAAAAATACCCAATAATGGGGGTGCAAAAACACGCCTCATTACACACTACAATATAAATCTAGCCTCTGCTTTCTTCCTGTTTATTAACTTGTCCATATCGTTTGCAATCTTTTGGTCAGTGATTTGAGCGTAAATTTGTGTGCTGGCAATGGATGAATGCCCCATCATCTTGGCAATGCTCTCCATCGGGATACCAGCCTCCAAAGTCAGCGTACCGAAGCTATGGCGGGCAACGTGCCAAGTTAGCGGAGTTCGAATGCCACACGCCAAACCTACGGATTTGAGGTAAGTGAATAGCTTGCCTTTGCTTATCGTATCGGGGAATATCTTCGTGTCTGGGAGTGTCTTGCAATCGCTCTCGTTGTCGTTCTTATAATCCCTCTTGCTTTTTTCTTTTGTGTAAAGGGAGAGTATCTGCTCCGCTATCGGATGCAGGGGGATCAAACTCTCCACTTCCGTTTTTTGTCTTGCCTTGCGGATATACCGCTTCCCCTCACTGTTCGTTTCGATTTGCGAAGCTCTTAGGCTCTGCAAGTCGGCAAATGCCAAACCCGTAAAGACAGAAAAAAGAAACATTCTTCGGCTCAGTTCCGCCCCTTCTTCCTGCAAAGGGAATGCCAAGAGCTTTGCCACCTCGCCCTTGCTCAGGAAACGAGGTTTGCGCTCCACGGCTTCATACTTCACCTCTTCAAACGGATTGAAGCGTATTGTCCCTTGGCTGACAGCTCGGTACATCAACCGACTCAACCAACAGAGATGCTTGTTTATCGTTGCAGGAGCATAGCCCTCCTTCTTCAAATAAAAACGGTAATCATCAAAAAAGTCTATCGTTAGAGCCGTTAGGGGAATATCCTCTTCGCCACGATTTCGCACAAAAGCATTGAGCTGTTTATCGGAACTTCGATTGTTGCTATACGTTCCCTCACTCTTGCTTTCTCGCTGCGCTTTGAGTTCGTCTGCACTAAGGGCAAGAAGTGTCGTTGGAGTCCTCCCGATGCCTTGCAGGTGGTTCTTCAGAAGTTCGGCACTCACCGCTCCATATTTATAAAGCAAAGTATTGTACCCTTGCTCAATTTCCTCCCGAAAGGTTTGCAGGCGTTGGTTGGTCTTCTTGTCCGTTGTTTCTCCTCGCTTCACGCTCCAATCGTGAGGAGTCGTGCTTTCCCCAGTGCTTATCACTACGTTCGCTCCGTCTATGGTGATACGGCAAAGGATTGCCGTTGTGCCGTCCGCTTTGGTCTTGTTCTTATTGATATAGAATAGGATTCTGAATGTACTGCGCATAGCTTTTACAGGGTTAAGGTTAGGTTTTCAGTGAAAGAGAGAAACAGCTCGAACTCATCGAAGAGTTTCTTTGGGGTAACGTGGGCGTATCGCTCGGTCGTTTGGATATTGCTGTGTCCCAACATTCGGCTTACCGTTTCAATGGGAACACCACGTTCCAAAGTAATCAAGGTGGCAAAAGTGTGGCGACCAACGTGTGCCGAAAGGGGAATGGAGATACCTGCCCGAAGTTGTAAGGCTTTGAGTTGGACGAGGTAAGCTGAGTAAACAATGGGAGCAAAGAGAGTGTTGCGCTCATCCGATTGATATCGCTCTATCAAACGCACCGCTTCGGATAGGAGTTTCACACGGCAAAGGGTATTCGTCTTTTGTCTGCGGAACTTCAGCCACAACGTCCCCTCATCGTCCGTAAAGAGGTGTTCCCGATTCAAAGCGATCATATCGCAATAGGCAACGCCCGTATAACAGGAGAAGAGAAAGAGATTGCGAGCGGTCGCCAACTCCGCTTCATAAGGCTCAAATGTCAAGCCCAACAACTTATCCAATGAGGCTCTGTCCAACGCACGAGGTTGTTTATTCTCACCTCGTTCTATCTCTACGTGGGCGAATAGTTGTCGCTCTGTCAAGCACTCACGATACGCCAAACGGCAGACTTTCTTTACTGACAAAGCCATCTTACGATAATGACCTTGCGAATGTCCCAGCTTTCCGACAGAGTAATGTTGCAAGCACTCCAAGAAGTCTTCTTCAATCTGACCGAAAGGAATATCTGTCGTGTGGTACTTCTCACAGATAAAAGCTTGCAGATGCTTACGAATAGTATAGTAACCCCTCATAGTCGTAGCCTTTATTTCGATGCCCACCTTTTGCTCCATCTCTTCGACCATTCGGTCGTATCGCTCCAAGAAGGTTGTCTGGCTTTGCATACTTCCTTGAAACTGCTCCTTGATGTCTGTTGCCGTAAAGACTACACCTCTCTCGCAAAGCACTCTATAAGCCGACTGCACTGCGAGAAGCAAGCGTTCTAACTTGCCATTCGTGGCCACTGCTTCACGGCTCTTCCCGTTCAGTCTGCTCTCACGAGCATTCCACAGCTTGGGATCGCATGAAAGCTTACAACTAAATTGGGCTATTGTTCGTCCGTATGTTATTCGTCCCATTATCGGGGCTTGCCCCGACTTGTCCAATCCGCTCTTTTTCAGGTAGAGCAAAACCTTGAATTTGCCTGTTTGCATACGCTTCTGTTTTATGGGCAAAGTTACCCGTTATCGAAGCATTTTCAGCTATGCAAAACATTGTAATACAAAGCATAAGAGCCGAAATAAAGGAACAGTGAGTTGCCGAACACTCTTCTGTCAGTTACCTTCTCTTACCTCTTCGTTACCGTTAGAGAAATGGACTAACGATTTGGTAACGGAACTTCTGCATAAATCCACGCTTTCTGCACTTTATCCCTCAATGCAAACCACCGAGATATGGCGCAAATCCCTCTCATTTCCATTTACTTACCTCTCATTCTCTCTCTAATACCCTTTCCTCGAATAGTTCCGGCCGTATGAATTTATGATCTAAAGAATAAAATTACATAAATGCTTAGGAGGAAAAAAATAAAACCTGCTAAAAAAATCTATTGTCGTATTAATTTATTGTTACCATATAAATGATAACCTACTGTTGCTTTTCTCTTTATACACTTGCAGCAAATACCACCAAGCCATTCAAGATTAACCTGTTATACCATATAATTAAAAATTTATTTTACCTTGTTATCAATAAAAAATTATCTCTTTAATAGTGAATTATAACTAATCAATGATATGTCATAATTAAATTATGGGAACAATCTATCAAAAATGAGCTGCATTTTGGCACAATTAAGCATATATTTGCGAAAATTTAAATTTATGAACTATAAACTTGAGCTCAATACACAGGAGCCCAACTCTAAAGTTGTTTTTAATACAATACTATTTGATGTGTTCAAGATTAATATAGTTGAAAGGTATATGGGATCTATGAAAGCTCGTCCGGTATTATGTGAAGCGCTATTTAAAGTAAGAACTTTAGATGACCAGCTTATCCCGAGAAGAGATGGGAATACCAGGGTAAAGATTAAGGGTAATGATTTTGAAGTTTATCAGAAATTAATAAAAGATCTGAACTCTTACGAATATAAAAACAAGCTGATCAACAGAAAAGAGGTTGAACAGAACTATGTTCATTTTGTTCTGAGCCTGGTGATTGCTAACTATGATCTTAATTAGGGAATTGTATATTGCACCATCAGAAGAATATGGACAAGAACTACAATCTTTAGTTTTCGGTTTTCCCTGGTATAAAGGCTTATAGTACCTAATTAAATTCGGGCACCGGCTTTCAGGTAATAAACAATAGTTTTCAATACCGGAGTGATGTGTATAGATTATCTAAAAATCTAAAATTCATATTCTTAAAGCCGGACTATCCGGAGCCAGAAAGGAGTCTTTCACGATCCGTCTTTAATAAGATGGAGATCGTTCGCTGTATTGTTATACGAGAAAGATCACAATTTAGATGATTGTTTTTGTCTAATTAACATGTAAAAGCGGCAAAAGAGCCTGAGAGCATTCTGCAAAATCAATCAATGGAGTTTCATCAGCTCTTTATAGACATCCGGATATATTATTCCGGATTAACATTCACTATTGAATTGGCAAGGATATTATAATATTTCTGCAATCATCCATCCGGATTTCATCAGTTCTCCGCATTATGATCTTACTCATATTTTATTGGGGATTAAATATCGAATTTTGATTCAGAGCATTTAAAATAATACTCTGAATATCTTATGAAAAATTTATTTTTAACAATCATTGCCATAAGTTTCATGGCAGCCTGCAAGAAAAACGATACCCAAAAGGATATGCCTGCCACCGATTCTGTTGAAGTACAAAGAACCTATTCCGACACAGCTACTTCTACAAAACAGAATCCAAAGGATAGTTTAAGCAGCCGGGACAGTATTAACACAAAAACCCATATAGGGGGACGGAGAACCAGCAATAACAATACCGGTAATGGTACGGGTAATATCAATGCTGCGGTATCAGACAGTGCACGGCCTGCAAAATAGGCTACTATAATATCAGACAACCTCTGCTGTAGAATGTATATCCATTGTAAAATTAAACATGCCTGTTCACAAGCCCAGAATATTTCCGTTAATCCAGTTGCTTTATTATTTTATTACGGCAGTATGGCCACTTATTCATATGAAGAGCTTTTTGGACATTACGGGGGATAAAACAGATCTATGGCTCGTAAAAACAGTCAGCGTATTACTTTTACCTTATTGTATTCTTTTATTATTGCTTTCATTGAATTCAAAAAAGAACCTCATTATTGTTGCTGCCGTTTTTCTTGGTGGTCTTAGCCTCGCTGTTATAGATGTTTATTATTATTTCAGCAATGTTATCAAGTGGGTATACCTGATAGACGCCTTTATTCAGACTATATTCCTGATATACTGGCTCTTTTACATTATCAATTCTTTGAAGAAAAACAATCAGTTTTCCAGATGACCCAGATGGAAAGCCAGGCTTTTTTCAATGGGAATAAACGTATAATTCAATTCATCTGTAATTTTCTTATTAGATACCTTTGGAAAGGTGGTAAGAAACCGGATATTTTGTTTTGTGAGGAGTCTTAATGATGGAAACAGCCAGGATACAAATATAGCGGCTATTCTCCCGATATTTAAAATAAAGGGGCCCAAAACCAGGGGTACCCTTCTTCTTCCCGTATGCAGTCCTGCCATTATAAACAGTTCTTCGTAGGTTTTATTTTCTGATGCTATTAAAAATCGCTCCCCAAACTTATTTTTCTCCATGAGTTTAATACCGGTTCTGGCAACATCTCTTACATCAACGCAGGCTGTTCCTCCGGAGAATGTATAAAAATTATTTGTAAGAAAGTGTAAAAAGCCGGTGCTGCTTTTTTTTATGTTTCCGGTACCTATGATCATACCCGGATTTATAATGATTACAGGCAAGCCATTTTCCATTTCCCTGGCAGCGACCTTGTCTGCCTTAAGTTTTGACAAGGCATATACCGTATTATCGTAGTCCGGGATGAATTCAGAATTTTCATGGATGAGTTGGCTTTGACAGTTATCTTTAAAAATAACAGATGAACTCACGTAAAGGATTTTTTTTATCTTGCAATATTGACAGGCTTCTAAAATATTTTTCGTTGCATTAATATTAAAATAGCTCACCTCATCCTCTTTTTCAGGATCATAACTTACAATTGCAGCACAGTGATACACCTCATCTACGTCTGCCAGTGCATTCCTGATGCTTTCGACACTATCAAAGTCTACATCAATCCACTGAATTCTATCAAAGAAGAGCTCATAATCCCGGGTATAATATTGATATGAGCTTTTTACTTCTTCAAGATTACTGCTCTTTCTTTTTGATCCGATAACAGTTTTCCCCTGCTTCAGCAATTCCAAAGTAATCACTCTACCAAGAATTCCGGTGGCTCCGGTAATAAAAACCATATTAACAGTAGTTATTTAATAATCCTTCTATTCTTTTTCGTTTATCCAGGCAGACATGTATTCCCTGTTCATTCTGGCAATTGTATCTAAAGATATGTGCTTAGGGCATTCTATCTCACAAGCGCCAATTACAGAACAGTTACCAAATCCTTCATCATCCATAGCCTTAACCATATTGAGAACTCTTCTTTTGGCTTCCACTCTCCCTTGGGGAAGCAAGGCAAAATGGGATACTTTGGCACCTACAAAAAGCATAGCTGCACCATTGGGGCAACAAGCTACACATGCTCCACAGCTGATGCAGGCTGCCGCATCCATTGCTTTATCGGCATCTTCTTTTGGAACGGCTATAGCATTGGCGTCCAATGTTTTTCCGGATGTATTCACAGAAATAAATCCTCCCGCGGCCATTATCCTGTCAAAAGCACTGCGGTCCGTAATAAGATCTTTTATCACCGGGAAGGCTATGCTACGCCATGGTTCAATAGTAATTACTTCTCCATCCTTAAACATTCTCATATGCAACTGGCAGGTAGTTATTCCGGTGTCCGGGCCATGAGCTCTTCCGTTAATATAGAGGGAACACATTCCACAGATACCTTCCCTGCAATCGTGATCAAAAGCAACCGGTTCTTTATCCTCATCAATTAACTGTTCGTTGAGAATATCCAGCATTTCAAGAAATGATAAATTAGTTGAGATATTATTAATTTTATATAGCTCAAACCTACCTTTTGCTTTTCTATTTTTTTGCCTCCATATTTTTAATGTGAGGTTTAAGTTTCTGATGCTATTCATATTAGTACTTTAAAAGGTTAGAAGGCATATACAATAAGATAGACAGTTTCTTACAGATAGAATTGAACATATTGCGACTACTGTGATTTTTCAATATTGCCTTTCGCTTGTCTATTGTGTTTTTAAGCTCCTTATATACAATGGGAGTACAGTACTTTATTACTGGTTGTTTCTCCTGATTTCATTTGTATGAAAAGTAAGAAGCCTGATACCTCATGAAATCATTATATTGTTAATTCCATAAGAGGTTTTCTGGTCATATTAAGATTGATAGCCGTATTCGCCAGGCATTATGAATAGGATGCTCCTGTAAATATACCTTTCCTGAGATTTATTTTACAGTTATCTGTTAAGATATGTACTTTAAGATTTTCCGCAAAAATGGGTTCTCCGTTTTTTACCGTTTTACTATTAGTCTGGCCTATTTCTTCCGCATTAAGAAGCCAGGTCATACCGGATCCTTTACAGGTCGCGGTACTGCCTTCTTCAATTACTAATGCCGTATCTTCCCCCAATCCTAAACCCCAGCAATCCTGATTCAGAATAACGGCATGCGCAAGCCTGCCGAACCTACCTCTGTGAACAAAGTGGGTATCTACAATGCAATTTCCTATAAAACCCCATCCTGAATCTAATTTAATATCATGTTCTAAAATGGCTTCTCCATTATTTGCTTCAAGAATGACAATATCGGGAATACACATAGCACCTGCACTGGTACCGGCAAGGGTAAAATCTTTTTCGTTGATATATTTTTCTTTTAAGATATATTTCAAAGCGGATTGTTTCAAAACATCACAAATCCTGTTTTGATCTCCTCCTGCAAAAAAAATAGTTTTGGCTGCTGATGCCCGCTTAATCTGATAGTCGGTATGGAGCTGCTCATCACAAATATCTAAAAATCCGAAATTGGAATACCCTATTTTTTCAAAGGCTTCGGTATATGTTTTTTGTAAGCTTTCCGGTTCAGCACTGGCTGTAGTAATCACTTCTATCCTATCATCCTTTGAACCGGCCAGGAGTTTAAGAATTTCTCCGGGACGAAAATTATTATTTTTTTCTCTCATTTCCTCATTACCCCCATCCTCTTTATTTTCCTTTCCTCCTATGAGCAGGAGTTTTCCGCAAGGTGTTACAGACATATATTAAATTTATTGGTTAAACTGATTATTTGGGTTAATTACATTCAATTACCTTTACATTCCCCGCGGGAAACATTATATTTCATTCCTGTTGATAATTGATTATAAAACAGTCCTGTATTCCGCTGAATTCTTAGTATTCTGATCCGGAAAACTATTCCGTTCTTTGGATGCATTTATCTTAAGTAAAGCGTGTATTATGCTTTCTTCATCTGTATTATCTGTATTATCTGTATTATCTGTATCAGCGGCTTCTTCAACGTGTGTAAACAGAGTAATTCCTGTATGGGCAAGCTTATCCTTAAAGGCATGACACCATGACAGGATAAAACACTGCACACCATGAAAAATCCAATATCCCGGATCTGAAGTATGGGCAGCATGTATTATATTCAAGATTTTTCCGGAACCCTCCTGCATACGTTCTTTCAAAAACAGGTCATTTAATAACATTGTGGATATAATATTGAGATTAACGATATCTATTTCCCTGTGTACATCCATATTTTTTAATTTCCCGTACAACTCCCGTCCCGTATTATTAATGAGAATTTCGGGGCTTATTCCATTTAATTTCAACTCGGAATATAAAGAATAGACCTCTTCTTGCCTTAAAAGGTTTTTTGTGATAGCAATCACTTCTGCCCCTATTTTTTTTAACCTGTTTGATTTTTCTTCCAGTTCGTCAATATTTTGTGCTACTAAAATAAGATTGTAACCATTTATGGCTAATTGTCTGGCTATTTTATAGCTCAGGTCTTCCGTTGCTCCGATTATTAAAACAAAATTAGATTTACTTTTCATGGGTACTATTTTTTGGTATACTATCAGTTTTTAAAGTGCTGAAGGCTTCCAGGGATCGAGGACAACTTTTACACAATCGTCAAGTTTCTTGTCGAAAATATCATACCCCTTCGCCACGTCTTCTAATGAGAGCCTGTGGGTAATAATATCATCTAAAACGACCTGTCCACTTTGTACGTAGTCCAGTAATTTATCAATAATAGTATGAACATTACATTGTCCTGCTTTAATGGTGATACCTTTGTCAAATATCTGCCCCAGTTTAAAATTATCATAATTCACGGGATAAACTCCCAATATGGAAACCGTTCCACCCCTTCGTACAGAGCTCATACAAGCTTCAAGCACTTTAATAGAGCCTTTTTCCAGATTTAGCACCGCTTTTGCTCTGTCTAAAAAATTTCTATCGGGTTCGAATCCTACTGCATCAATGCACAGATCTGCCCCTCTTCCGTCAGTAAGATCCCTGATCTGCTGAATGACTTCCTTGCCGTCTTCCCATAGAATCGTATCACATCCTGTAAGGTTTTTAATCTGATTTAACCGGTATTGCCGGGTATCAATAACTATTATTTTTTTTGCCCCATGCAGAATGGAACTTTTAGCAGACATTGATCCTACCGGTCCGGCACCAAAAATGGCAACCGTTTCGCCTCCTTTTAAATTCCCCCACATTACTCCTGTATATCCCGTGGGAAAAATATCTGTAAGGAATAAGACCTGCTCATCGGTAAGGTTTTCAGGGACTTTTCTGGGCCCGACATGGGCATAAGGAACCCTTACATACTGTGCCTGACCGCCGTCATACCCGCCATACAGATCTGTATAACCAAATAATGCTCCTCCTTTTTCTGTAATGAGGCCTCCTTCCGGCCCGTAATGGTCTGGATTACTATGTTCACAGGCTGTCGGTAAATCATGCCGGCAAAAAAAACAGCTGCCACATGAAATAGGAAAAGGTACCACTACTCTATCTCCCACCTTTAAATGAGTGATGTCTTTACCAGTCTCTTCAACAACCCCCATAAATTCGTGTCCCATCACCATAGGACGCAGTTGGGGGATCGCTCCTGAATACATATGGAGGTCGCTTCCGCAAATTGCTGTTGAAGTGACTTTTAAAATAATATCGGTGGGATTTTTTATACCCGGATCTTCTACGGTATCACAAGTAATAGTTCCCGGCGAGTGTATGACTGCTGCTTTCATATTTAAATATTTAGGTGAATGATGTTTTTTTGACGGGCTGTCAATCTGCTTGCTGTTTTATAGCGTAGTTACTCCGGGGATCGGAAAATTATTATCCTATCGGAACCTGTAAAAATTTCTCAAGGTAATCAACATCTTTTTTATCTTTTACCGACATGCTGAACATCACTTCGGCAGGTTCTTTCCTTCCTATAAACCTCTGGTCGTAAAATTTAGCGATCAGTGCCTTACTATGATCTTCCCATATTATAAATAACAGATAAATATTTCCCTCTATTGGTTTTGAAAAAATTACAGATCCGCCTTCGAATCCGCTCCAGTTATTTTTTATCTCGGAGAAATTTCGTGATTGAAGCAGTTTTATCAGTTTTTGAGTTTTCATTCTTACGTAAAAGATTTTTTTAAAAAAAAGTAAACCATATGCCTAAAAAGCATATGATTTACCGGTTTAAGCATTAATCTTCTTGTTCTGCGTCAAAATTGATATAATTTTCAGCAATTTCTGTAAGATTATAGTCTGTATCTTCTTCTTCCTGTAATGTTTTTTCAAGAAGATCTGCTGCTTTATCATGTCCCATGGTAAGAGCGAGCTGAACCAGTCCTCCATATGTTGCAATTTCATAATGTTCTACTTTTTGTGCAGCTATTATTAATGCTGCATCGCGTGTCATAGACCCGTCCTCAGTAGATTTTATCACTTCTTCACCTTCTTTAATGATACCTTTGATGGCTTCACATTCTTTTTTTTCAGGTGTTTCGTCAAGTAATTTAAAGACTTTTTCCAGTCTGCTTACATGTTTTTTTGTCTGAAGCTGATGATCTTCAAAAGCATCTTTTAATTCTTCTGTAGTAGCGGCTTCCTGCATTTTGTCCAAAGCCTCTATAATTGCATTTTCAGCATAATAAATATCTTTAAGTGCTGATACAAAAAATTTGTGAAGATTAGAGTCTTCTTTTCCATCTTCATTAACCTTTGTGCTTGCTGATGGTTTCTTGGTTGCTCCTGAAGTGCTTTCAGAGGCCCCTTTTATACTATTGGTATCTAAGATTTTCGTTGCCATTTTACTAAATATTATTTTGATTTAGAAAGATTACCTCTTTATTGTTTATAAAGAGGTAATCTTGAAAATGAATTATGAATTATTACGTCTGCCTCCAAAGCCTGATCTCCCAGAACCTGATGATCTGCCTCCACCGTGAGATGCCTGGCCTCCCATTCTGGCAATTCTTGTACGTTCTGCTTTACTCATGGATGCAAAACCTCGTCTTGAAGTTCCATTTCCTGAGCTTGAACCACGTCCGGAGCTGCTGTTACCGGATCCTGATCTTGAACCTCTACCGGATCCTGATCTTCCTGAATCTGAACCTGAATTTGATCTGGATCTAGAGCCAGAACCTGATGATCTGCCTCCTCCATGAGAAGCTTCACCGCCCATTCTGGCGATTCTTGTACGCTCTGCTTTGCTCATAGATGCAAAACCTCGTCTTGAGGTACCGCTTCCGCTTCCTGATGATGAAGATCTGCCTCTTCCACCTGAACGTGAGCCAGAACCGGAGCCTGATCTAGAACCTGAACCTGAACGTCCACGCGAACCACCTCTGCTGCCTCCGGAAGTAAATCTTCCCTGGCTATCTCTTTGCTGATTTCTGTTTCCACTATTTCCACGACCTCTTCTTCCTCTATTATCATCTTCATCATCGTCGTCGTCATAATCTTCATCATCGTCGTCATAATCTTCATCATAATCTTCATCGTCATAATCTTCATCATCATAATCATCGTCATCATAATCATCGTCATACTCATCATCAAAGTAGTCTTCATACTCTGAAAAATCATCATCATAGTCTTCATCCTGAGATGCATCATTATAACCATGATCGTATCCTAATTGGTAAACTTCTTCCAGGTTATCTGATGAATGTGAACCTCCTCTTGAACTGCGGTTTCTTGAATTTCTAGTGTTCATAATTGAAATTTTTTATATTAATATTTAGTGATAATTATTGCTGGCCGTGACTAGTATTAGACAGCAATAACAGTTATTTATATTGTAATTATTATACAGCACCCTGATCCGGTGATGCTCTTCAAAAAGATCGTTTGAAAGGTATGATTTAATGTTTACCAAAGTTACTCATCAATCATTGGGAAAGGTATGATCTGAATCATATTAGGCTTTTATTTTTATTAAATTTATCTTAAAAAGAAGTTAATTATCTTCAACTATAATCATATATAGTTAACTTTTCAACATAGAATCCAGTTAAGTTTTATATTGAAAAGAAAATCTTATGATCTTTGATTTCATCAGAGAGTGATTTCTCTCATTTTTTAATGGTCCTTATTGTTGCTGGTAATGTTCTTTTATTTCTGTACCGGCGCTCTTCCAGAACTTTCACTAATTACCATACCACTTATGGTTTACTGCATATTAGCACTTGTGATTTCATAATACAGGGCCCACCCGCTAAATAAAATAATGATGATCCAGATCCAGAAAGGAATCGTTTGGGGTGTCTCACTTCCATTAATCAGAAAACTTTTCTGATTTCCTTTATCATAAGCGTTGATCATTAATGACAGGGTTCCGTCTACGACATCTTTATTTTTAAGTCCTTCCACTCTGATTGCCGGGCCATTGGCTACCGTAAAGCTTATTTTCCGGATTCCTTCTTTCCCTGACGGGGAGTGGCTTACTATTTTTAAAATGTGTTCCCCATCAGTCAGTTTTTTCGTATCAAGATCAAAGACAATCGGGGTTTCAAGCTCCGCAATAGGTGCTGGTCCGTCGTCAATGAACAGAAAAACCTTACTTTTATCTTTTGTCATGAATCTTATTTTAAAAAATAATACTTAATGTGATTGGTATTCTTTTCACCTGGTTTAATGAGGTATTTAAGAGAATACACAAAAGCCAATACCGTTATAACAATAACAATTCCCACAATAAACCAGTCCCAATCACTTTCAGGGCCTGTTCCATGGGTAAAATCCCGGGTAACCTCAGGCTGTCTGAGTTTGCAGGCATCACACGCAAAAGCATATACCGTAAAAAACAGAGCAGCCGCTGTAATTGTATATTTTAACGAAACTTTCATATTATTTAATCTTATCCATTATCACTTTTACTTCTTCAACCGTTACTTTCTTAGCGTTATTTCCCCAGCTAGTTCTCTCATGGTTCATAATGGCAGTAACATCTTCCGGGGTAAAATTAGCATTCATTCCAACCGGCGGCATTGTTGCAAATTCCGGTCTTGGATCGTATCCTTTCATGATTATGGTAACATATAGCTCCAGATCTCCTCCTGTCACCACGGGGCTGCCTTTCAGTGGCGGAAATGCACCGGGCACCCCTTCTCCATTAGCCTGATGGCAGGATGCACAATTTGTGGTAAAGAGCTCTGCGCCATCAGGAAGATTAGCGCCTCCCTGCTCATTCCCTCCTTCTTTTTTCTGTTGCTTATACAAAAATGCAGGTACAATTGACTTATCTGTAAAATCGGCCTGCTTTAAAGATTTTAAATAAGCAACCAACTGAAGGGCTTTAGGCGTTGCTACGATTTTTTTTCTTTTATTTTTCAAAAATTTTTCAGGTATCTTCACCTCTACATCTCCGGGCTGCAGGTAATCTCTTTCTATAAAAAGAAATTCATAGGACGGCATTATAGAGGCTTCTACAGCAGCACGGGGCTGGTACAAATGGATCAGATGCCATTCGGCGCTGGGCTGCCGTTCTCCGACATTGGTTAGATCCGGCCCTGCCCTTTGTGTTCCCATCAGATTGGCTGTATTTCTCCAGAAATCTGTTCTCCTGTTAATCGCAAAATCAGCAGGAATACTGGGTCTCTTTCCAAAAACATTATCCATTTCAACATTCCTGACTTGCTGGGTGTGACATGCCACACAGCCATTTTCTATGTATACCATTTTCCCGGCTCTTTCCTCTTTCGTCAATACTTTTGATTGCCTTGGCAGCGGTTTATTAATTCTCTGATTATCCAGTGCAGGCAATACTGCAATGTATAGGGTAAGGAAAACAAAGAGGCAAAGAGCTGATCCAAATAATATTCTATGATCATTTAATAGTACCATAATTGTTTTTTTTTAAGAATTGAACTCTGTATTTCTGAACTGTTTTTTTGCTGCCAGAATTTCGGAAGGCGTCCGGGGAATCCTGAAGCTTTCCTTTGTTCTTACCATCCTGTAAAAATTATAGGCAAAAATCAAATGCGAAATCCACATAAACAGCCCTCCGATAGCTCTCCATAACCAGAAAGGAAACATGTTGATGACTCCGTCAATAAAAGGCTTTTTCTTCATCCACATCAGTCCGGTTTGCGTACCACCAATCATTAAGGCAATGACATACATCAACAGCCCCAGCAGAGCAAACCAAAAGTGTATCCCTACCAGCAATTTCGGGGGTTCTTTTCCTGTAAGCCTGGGAATCAGAGTATAAGAAAATCCCCAGAGCATAAACGTAATGATTCCGTACATTGTGAGGTGGGAATGGGAAACGGTAAAGTCTGTAAAATGCCACAGTAAGTTGGTATACCTGAACGCTTCTACCGTTCCCTGAAATGAGCCTGTGAAATAAAAAATAATCGCCATGAAATAAAAAGGAAGTGTATAGCTTGTCTTTAGCTGATACCAGGCATTATTGAAAGTCAGCAGAAAGTTGGTTGTTCCTGCCGCTACCGGAATAAGCATCCCCATACTTGCAATAATAGCCGTAGTCTGTAACCTCCATGGGATAGCACTGAAAATAAAATGATGGGTTCCTATTAAGGTATAAAAAAGGATATGGGTCCAGAATGCCAACGCTCCCAAACTGTAAGAATAAATAGGCTTATTGAGCTGCTGGGGAAGAAAATAATACATGAGCCCCAGGTTGATCATCATAAACCACATCCCTATTGCCTGATGCATATAGTAACCCTGGGTAATGGTTTCTCCGACTCCGTCCTGCCAAATAGGTGAATATCCTACTATAATTACAATAACAATAAACATAAAGCCTGCAATAATGTACCAGTTTGAGATATAAATCTCTTTCACCACTCTTTTGGCAACGGGCTTAAACAAATTGTATGTTGAAAAAGCTACTCCTATTCCGAAAGTTCCCATAATAGGCCAGATATATTCACGATATTCTCCTCCTCCATTATTGATTCCCGCCAATAAAGATATGGTTCCCGAAAGAACAGCGACATTCATAAGAATCAATGAGACATACCCGAATTTTATATTATAGTTCTCTACATTACTTACCCTTGTAACCACATAATAGGATAATCCTACCATAGCAAGAGACGCCCATCCCCAGAATACGGCATTGGTATGGGCAGGTCTCAGCCTTCCGAAGCTCAGCCAGCTTGTATGATCTATGTCTGGTGCCACATACTTTATTCCTGCATACAGTCCGAACGACGTCCCGATAAGGAGCCAGAATATGGCAGTGCCCATAAATAACAAAATAAGCCTGGTGAGCTGGGGTGATACATAATTCAGAAAAGAGGAGGTCCTTCTTTTGCTGGGAAAAAACCTGAATTCTTCTACCGAATTAATATTGCGGACCATCCCTTTTTCATCAGAAGATGGCAAGGTTCCGGAAAGTTCATTCTCAGGTAGCTCAAATTCCAGTTCTTCTTCTCTTTTCTGATATTCCTCTATTTCTGAAAGACTTAGTTCTTTGATCTTTTTCTGTGCTTCAAGATATTCTCTACGCCTTAAAATATAGGAATAAACAGATAAAAACTTAAAGACAAGTACAATTAAACCTGCTACAATAATGATTAACATTAAAAGCAAGGTGAGCTGAATACCAGTCTGATTAAACAATGATGATTCTGCCATAACAAAATAGGTATGGATTAATGTGAGTGTAATTGTAAATTCTACAGGTTATACCCGTATTACATGTCTGTGGAATGGTCCCGGTTCAGCCTCACTAGAATGGAACATTCCAGGCTGAAAGTACAAAACTATTTGCTGTTTTTAATGGAGTCTACATCGTAAGCCGTACTGTCCATAGGCAGCGTATTGTCTCCTGAATCCGGTGTGATTTGAGCTGTTCCGGAAACAATGCTGTCTCCTGTATTCAGAGTATCGATATGAGTCTGTTCGGTTTGAGGTTGTTTTTTACAGCTGATAATTAAAAATCCGGTAAATAACATTAACATCATAATTAATTTCATAATAATATTTTTAAGGGGTGCAAGTCAAAGGTATAAACTTATTTTGCCGCATTTTATGACTAGTATCATAATAAAGCTTTATTCTTATCTTTTTTTAACTGATTTAAAATAGCAGCCAGCCTTATACTTAGTATTATTCCATTAATGTTATATATTTTTCTATAAGATTGTATTGATATGACTGCAATCATAACGCATACAGAATTACATTCATAAATTTGATAGTACTAAAATTTTCATCCTTATTTTTTGTTCTAGAATTAATAAACCTTCCTTTGCAGGAAGGTTTATTTTTAAATTATATGAAAGGGAGCAAATGCCCGTATAGGAAAGGTTTCCAAACCCTTACATTCTGGAGATACAGCATTCAATATAAACCTTTCATCAGTCAATGAGAATGGCAATTTATTATCTCATTTCAATCTGATATGGGTTTGTTTATGGCTGAATTATCAAAGTCATTGTACCTCATGTTTTTCTCCATGCCCTTTGTCCACTACTTCAATTTTACCGCCTGTTCCACACATACAAAATGAATCTTCTGTAAGGATTTTATAATTATTGATAGTATCTTTTTCTGTTGTTTTTTCCCAGGCAACTGGCACAGGAATACACGGCAAATATCCGCCCGAAGCAGGTTTTAATCTACATTGTCCAAATGGTCTGATGTTTATATTTACCTGTTTATCCTGCTGTGTAGCAATATATTTTTCTTCAGCCATGGAGAAGTTCTGGCTGGTAACCTTTAAATTACTAGGTGCTGTTCCTTGATTGCAGGATAATTGGGCGGTATCTGTGATTTTTTGTGGCATGGGAATTATTTTTCTAATTTGAAAATAACATTATTATATACTAATTCTTTTTTACCAATAATTAAAGGAGAATATTGAAAGTCTTTTATATAGATTTTATTATTTTTGATTTGATATTGTGCTATTGTAACTATTGACTTGCTTACATTCATCGTAAATTTTCTCTATTTCTTTTGGATTGCAAGAATAATTCGTTTTATACATAATACCAACATTTCCATTTTTTTTAAACGTTACTGTGGCATAATGAGAAACTTCACAACTGCCGTCTGTTCTATCTTTTATATTTGTTTCTAATAAAGTATGATATTTTCTTTATATAGAAGCTGTCCATATAAATCAGAATTTAATACAAGTGGTATTAAGATATATAGAATTTTAATATATAATTTCATTAATATTATTTTTTAGACTTTTCATCTGACTTAATAATTTTACCTGTAGCATCATCAATAATAAAACTATAATCAGGCTGTGAATACCATTCATTGCCTACTAATTTACTATTGAGAACGTGAATTTGATAATACTTTTTAATTGTAGCATCAGGGGTGTCATGTCTTAACGCTACTGCTTGTCTTGTATCATATATGTCAACTTTCTTTTCTTTTAAAACAATATCATGTATCTGCTCAAATGTGTGTTTGAAGTTTTTGTCAAAATCTGTTTCTTTGATAAGTTTGCCATTCTTGTCATACTCTTTAATCCCTACTACAGAATTATTAAAATCAAGAACTTCTTTAATCAGTACACCATTTGAATAATAATAAAAATAGTATTTAGTTGGATTAAATTCTTTTGTAATTTCTCTCTGATAACGTAATTCAAAATTATCCGAAGCAGCTTTGGTAGCAAACTCTCTTACATCAGAATTGTCTGGTAATTTATATTGATACTCATTGATATAGCCTTGCTTCCCTTTATTCTTCTCAAAATTTTGTATATTAAATGTCTTCATTTCTTTTGTATTAAATGTCTTGATTTTTTGGCCTTTGCAGTTTAATGTACTTATCATTAATACTGCTAATAATATATGTTTCATATGATTTTTTATACATTACTTTTTACAATATCCCATTGCCATTTCCACGTAGACTTTTTCACTTTCTGACCATAACTCATAATATTATCTGTGGAGTTTGTTGGGTTACTATTTCCATTTGCATACACAAATTTTCTGTCAGCTTCTTTTATTGGAGTTCCGTCTCTATGGGTGTGGTGCAAACCTAATCCATGTAATCCTTCATGAGAAATAGTATCACTACCTCTTGCTGCACCTTGTATACCGTTAAATAAAAATACATTTTTTATTTTTATATCCTGAACTTGTCCAGGAACTGCTCCTGCTGAACCTGTTGAAGGGTCATAAAAGCTATCATAAGTGTTTTCATTAAAGCTAAACATAGTATAATAACCCGTGTATTGAGGATTTTGGCTGATATATAAGTTTTTTACATAATCAAAAATAGGAGTTTTACCAGAAGCTCCTTTTTCATCCTCATAAATATTACCATCTGTATGATTTAGACTGCCTGAAGTATTTTTGAAAATATAATCTCCATACGTTTTATTACCATGTGCATCAGTTATAAGCTGGAATTTTGGGTCTGCACTTAAATCCAATATTGGACCAGTTTCCAGCTCGCTGGTAATGAGACATTGGTGTAATCCTTCCTGCAATCTTTGTTGTTCGGATGGTGAAAACCTTCCCGTTACATTGCCTGTTCCTTTTATATTAGTAGTTACGCCCACCAAAACAAATTTTTGATTCTTTCTTGCAGTGGCATCATTTTTCAAAATTATGATTTTTCCTACCAATGTTCTTAGAGTAAGCTGTTCGGCAGGTGTTTTTACACTACTCCCTTTGGGATAAGCATAGATTTTTATTTCCTTATCAGCCGTCAAATCTTTCAGGCAAGTTATTTTTATTGTGGAATCTGCTGAATTAACTAATCCTGCTGTTTTAGTTTTATCTTGTAAAGTTAATTTGTCAATGGTTATAAATGTATCTGTAGATGTATTGATGGAACTTAAATCAAATTCTAATTTATCTATATCTTCTTCTATTTCCACCAAAACCTTTAACTCGGCTTCATATTTTGGTTTATTAATTATTGCTGTAGGCATAGCATCAACGAAATCTTTGGAAAATAAAGTAAGATAAGGCACGATATATTCAATTGATGGTGTTGTTGCAGGAGCAGGAGTACCAGCAGGTAATGGTTTTCTTGAAATCGGAATAATTGAATATTGAGTCTTTAGCTGTGTGTAGGCTGTACCTGTTGCTTCCCCCTGTCAGGTCTGTTACTCCATCTTTGTATCCTCCTTCTATAATATCTGCATATGCAGGGTCGTTGGTAGGAGCAAGCCCATTGTCTTTTTCCCTTATCCAATCAAACCCAAATTCTCCATTCCAAGCAGTATTAGGTCTGAAGTATACCATTGCAATTGCAATTTGTTCAGGTGGGACAGTTGTTGCTTGTTTAGCGGTGTTCCCAAGCTGGTTTCCGCTTTCGCCATACATTTCCGCAGTTCCCTTGCTATTAATAACAGCTTGTTTATCTGAATGCACAAGGTTTTTTTCTGTACCGTGTAATTTAGCTTCTTTGGCTTCGATATCTAATGTGTTTTGACTACTGAACAACGCTTTGCCACTAAAGAAACTCATAAAACCACTTACAACTTGCTTCATAAACGGGGTAAAGACAAAGAACTTAGACATTGCATTAATGATTACATTATTAGAAACATTCATTTCCAAATTATTGTAAGCATTCATTTGGATATCAGTAGCATTCATGATTATTTTATTTGGAGCAGTAACATTAATATTTCCCTGTCCGTCCATAAAATAAATGTTTCCGCTCGGGTCTTCAATCGTTACACTTCTTTCTGTATCATTCATTAAAACCTTGATTCCGCTTTTTGTTTGTATAGATTTTAAATGATTGTCTATACCTCCACCCAAACCTACTTTTCCATGAAACATTCCTCCCATTGCAAAAGGGAAATCAGGATTATGATATTCGAATCCTATCATCACTTGGTCTCCAACTTCAGGGATTGCTACAAACCCTCTGTTTTGGGTAACTGCCCCTGTTCCACCAGCATCAGGACTCATCATTCTGATAAAATGGGTTGTATCATTTAACTGCCAGTCGAATCTCATCTGTACTCTTCCTTGATTTAAAGGATCAACATTGGCAAGTTGAGGCTCGGCTTTTGGCATTACAAAATCAAGCTTAGGCATAAAACCAGTTCCTTCTGCTATCGCTTCAAAATTGCCTGTATAATATCCTCTTGCATCAACTTCATGATTTACTTCAGTCATCATCAAAGTGGTAAAATGTGAAGTTTGGTTGCTATCTGGTTTTCTCATGGCTAAATCCGCAACACAACCTGTATACAGAAACGGTACTGTTGTCTTTCCTGAGACTGTAAAAACGTCCACTGCTTTACTCCCTCTTGCACTTTTCTGAGAATCATCTATATCAAGGAACATATTGGGATTTATAGGAGCAGGAGTCAGTGAGCGGGTTTTAAATATATTGTTGTTAAGTTCGTAAGCTTCCGATGATAGTTCACCAAGATGTTTGATCTTATTATCAACTCCGATCATCTTTGCATGGTTACTACTATTATAACCAAAATATTCAGGTTTTGTATGTATGGCATTTAGCTCTATTTGTACATCACTGACATTACTACCCTCAATAAGCTTTATGGACTTTTTATGAGATGGTAACTTTCCCAAGTGAAGTACCTCTCCATCATAATAGAATTGTTCTCCATAAGCCTCTGCAATTCTGGCAAGGTAGTTATAATGGGTTTCGCAATACTGTGAGCTATAATTAATGTATCCTTTATTTTGGGTGTCTATTCTGAAATCGAAATTATTAGTACCCAAAGACTCTTTAATGATCCTGTCAGCAATAATAGATGTATTGACTGGCTGGCTACCTCCAAAACTTTGAGTATGAGGTGCAGAATCCATCAGGATTGTTGGGCTATTTCCTTTCAAGACAATATTTCCCAGACTCATCTTTTCCTGACTGAATGCTACCTTCATAACAACTCCTACAAATGTCCGTTCCGGACTTTCATTTTCAGAATCTTTATACTTGAAAGTTACAGTTAATCTTTTCCCCAAAAACTGTTTGGCCTGTTCTAAGTTATGGTTTTGCGCTTCATTTAAAGAATCATGTGCTAAGATAAGTTCAAAAATATGATGGGTTCTTGTGCTTTGCTGTAGGCGGAATTGCTTAAAATGGCTGATAGATTTTCCATCAATCACAATATCAAGCTTTACCACACGGTTAATGCCTGCTATATGATTTTCTGATATCTTATCTGAATTTGATGTGTTTTTTTTCATCTGATTTGTGTGTTTTTCTAATAGTATATCACTAAAGTTAGATAAAAAATAATACCAAAAAAGATTTTTATTACTCAAATTAAAAAATTGTAGTAGAACTACGATTCTTTTTCGTCTGAGTTTCTTAAGAAAATAAAACTGATTGAATGGACCAGTCAGGCAGGTAGCAGAAAGAGACAAGTCGGTGAATAAGCTGTGAAATTGATTCCCTCTTTACACTCTTACAGTATAATATGAAATACAAAAAATTTTTGCATTACATTTAAAACACAAAGATAAATAGCCTAATTCCTCAACTTTTACACATGATTCCCAACTTATTCAAATCTTCCTATGTTTTAACAGGTTGCAAATAGAGTACTTCATGTGGATAAGAAACAAAAAAGCCCCTAAAAAGGGGCGATTTGTGACCGCAGAAGGATTCGAACCCTCACTGTCGGAGCCGAAATCCGAAGTTCTATCCATTAAACTATGCAGCCATATTCATGAATTATGAATAATAAGTAATGGCAGTTCAAAATGCCTGTATCCATTGCTTATTGATATTAGAAAGTAATCTTCACTCCTCCCAGAATCTGGGCACCCAGGACTTTGTATCCTTTGTACGTCTGGTATTTTGAGCTTAGAAGATTATTTCCGAGTGCAAAAATACTGAAATTTTTGTGAATTTTATACTCTGCGGAAAGATTTAAATCAGCATACCCCCCAACTTTATCATTAGTGTTCTCCGTAGACTGGAAAATCATATTGGGTGCGCCTACTCCTTCTATCGCATAAGAGTTTGTGGTTCTGTCACTTGCAAAGATTCCTTTGAAGCCAAGTAGCAATTTCTTGTCAAGCATGGTATATTTTGCTCCGATGCTTGCATTGAACAATGGAACATTATAAATATTGTCATAGTTCTTAAGATTGTACTTGGTAAACCTTAATTCTCCATCCACAACAAGGTTTTCCAATGGGAAATACTGAAGGCTTCCTTTGATATCGCTTACATTTCCATCATCATATATCGCTGAGAAAGTGTTTGCAAAATTATATGCAGAACGGTTCAGTGTGTATGCATTATCGAAAAGGTCATTCGCTTTAAAGAACATGATATCTTTCATCTTTCCAAAACCTGCAGAAAAATCATACTTGAACATTTCATCAATATCCCCTCTCAAACCTACATAAAAATGGTATTTAGTTTCTGTAGGCTTTAGATACTGATCAGAAAGGCTAAATGGATTCGCCTGTAAAAGGTCTCCATAGGTATTCAGCTTCAGACCTCCGTCTACTCCTCCATAGAATTTAAACTCTTTAGCGGCAGCAAACTGGAATTCAGCCTGGGGGAACCAATACGTTTTGTTGTTTTTCATCCTTTCAGCCATCAGGTCATTTGAATTCTTAGCATTCAGGAATGAAAATGAAGAACCAATCATCAAATAGGAATCTCCTTTTTTGAAAGTCACTTTCGGAGCTAAATTCGTATTGAAAAAATTGGCTGAGTTTTTATCTCTGATTGCAAAATCTGTTTTTACCGCTTCCAATCCTACGCCTAAATCCGCATTCAGATTAATACCGGATTTTCCTAATTCTACAGCATGTTTGGATAAATTTGCAAGAATGGAGACCTGGTTTTCCTGAGCATCAAAATGATCTTTCAGGAAGGAAGATTTCACTCTTACATCATTTAAAATTTCGTTAGAATAGAAATCATAATATCCGTTTACTTTAAACTGATTCACTTTCTGCTTCAGGTCGACATCTCCGGCAGGCTGAAGTGCATAGATCCCGTAATAATTATAGCTGTCTAAACCATATTCCGCATTGATATTGAATTTTCCTTTCTCCCCATAGGAGTTAAGGAAAGCACCAATTGTTGCAGAAGTCTGTCCGGATTTCCAGTCGTAGTCCTTTTTGAGACCATTTGTAGAAAGAACATGCACATCCGCTCCTACTTCAAACTTATTTTCCAAGGTTTTGGAAATATTTCCATCTGCCAAGATTTTCCCATAATTCCCCATCCCAAACTGGAAATAATTATTCTGGGCCGTCCCATCGAATTTTGGAGCGACATCTTCTCCCTGAATCGTTGAGGTTTTGAAGTCTGAAACCGCTGGAACATCCGTAATGGTATATTTTACAGGATTCTGGGATTTCTCTTCCGGCGGATAATTTTTGATGGTTTCTACAGAAGTCTTCTTTTTTTCGATCTTCTTCACTTCCGGTTCTCTTTTCTTATTAAGAACCAGTTTCTCCTCCTTGATCTGGGAAAACGCAAACTGCGAAACTCCTAAAAATAATATGGATAATAATTGAATTTTTCTGTTCATTACTATTATTGTATTTATGTATTCAGATAAAATCTATTAATGATTTACTGAACATGATACTCATTTTTACTTTTTAATCTGCTTTTTTACTTCTTTTGCTTCGGCAACAATCTCTGGGAAGTCTTTATAGTTCGCAATAATCTGGTCACATGTATAGCTTGCCTGATAGGTATCTTTTAATCCTACATAATTTTTCGCCATCAGTACCAGGGCTTTTGCTCCCCAGTATTCTTCTGATGCATAATTGTTGGCAAGCTTAAAGATCGTTTCATTGGAAGACTTAAAGGCTTTCCCTTTGTTTTGATAGTAAGCTTTCGCATATAAAGCTTCTGCAGCCACTGAAGTGTTGGATGATTTTTCAAGAGAAGCATAGGCAGATTGTGCATCCTTATCTTTTCCGGAATTCATCAGGCTTCTTGCCTTGATTACTTTTGCTGTTTCCATTACTGCTGCTGAATTCTTGGAATTGGCAATCACTGCATTGGCCAGTTTTTCGGCTTCTGAAAAATTTTTCTCCTCAGCATACAGTTTCATCAGTTCTACATTTGCATAGTTTTTAATACTGATATCAGAAGAGTTTTTAATTCCCTCAAGATACTTTTTGGCTTCAGCTGTATTTCCCTGTGCAATAAAAATCTGGGCTAAACGGGTCTGGGCATCGTCCTGATAATCATTCTGAACAGCAGCTACCTCCTGTAAAACAAGGAGAGCTTTGGTAGGATTATTGGTCTGGTAATAGCTCTCTCCCAGCTCATATTTAGCCTGATACAGACCTTCTCCTGTAGGATTTTGAGTCAGATACTTCTCATAATAGGAAATTGCATTTTTATAATCTTTCTTAGAGAAATACTGTTTTCCGGTAGATAAGTTGATCTCATCAATTTCCGAAGCATCTACGTTCACACCGATATTTCTTGCAAAATTTTCATATCCTGACACGTCCCCGTTTTTGGTGAAAAGAGGCTTGGCAGCCTGAACGATTTTTTGTGCATAAGCGGTATTTTTATACTGCTCGCCCAGGGATTTCAGTTCAGAAAGTGCTTTATCGTTCTGATTCTGGTCTATATAATTCTGAGCTCTGTAGATAGAAGCATTAGCGATCAGATCCTTATCAGAAGAGCCTTTAATTACTTTTCCGAAATAATCATTGGAATTTGCAAAATCATCCTGAGCAGCATATGCTGTTCCTATTTCATATTGCGCATCATCGTAATATTCAGAATCCGGATATTTTGATAAAAGATTTTTTAAGTTGTTGATCTTAGCCTGCGTATCTCCTTTGAAACCTAAAGCCATTGCTTTCTGGTACAGGGTATAATCTGTAGCATCATCATTTTTATCATAAATGGCAATCGCTTCGTTCAGGTCATTATTGGCATAGTGAATATCTGCAAGACGCAGCTCCGCATCATTTTTAAATTCAGGCTTCGGGTTTGTCAGATATTGTTTGAAATAGGTAGCAGCCTGATCGAATTTTTTAGATTTAAAATAAGCATACCCTAAATCATAAGGCAATTGCTGCTTTTCAGGAAAACTTTCCCCCAGGAGCTTTTCGTAACGAACAATGGCTGACGGATAGTTTCCTTTTTGGTAATAGACCTGGGCCAGCCAGTATAAAGCCCTGCTATTAAATTCTTTATTAATATTAAAACCAAGACTTCTTAAGAAATATTTCTCAGCTTCATCATAATTTCCTTTGTTGAATTCTTCCGTTCCCAGCAAATAAGATACCTCCTGATCTACTTTATTGATTTCCGGCGTAGAGCTTTGCAGCCTGTCTATCGCGTTTAGAGTTTCTTTATAGTTCCCTGAATACAAATAAGACTTTACCAATAATGATCTCATTTCTGAGGCATTGGCTGCATTCTGGTTGTCATTAATATAGCTCTGGATAACCGCAGAAGGATTTTCAAATGGGTTCCCGATATCATAGCTCAGCTTTGCATACTGTTCATGAGCCAGTTTTTTCACCTTGGCATCATAGTCCATCTGGTAAGAAGAACGGAAGGCAGAAAGCGCTTCCTGTTTTTTATCTACAGCGAGATAAGCATTTCCCAGCTGATAATAGGCATTCTGAGCCAACGCTGAATTGCTGTTGACAAGCTGGTTATAGTAAGAAACCGCTTCGTCATATTTTTTCAATTGAGCGGCCACAAATCCCATCTCATATAAATCATTTTCAGAAGGGTTCTGCTGTACATTCAGATAGTCTTTTAAATGCGGATACGCAGAAGTATAATCATTTTTCATGAAATAACTCTCCCCTATGATCTTATGAACCTCAGCTTTATAAGCATCTGAAATATTCTCATTCAGCAAAGCATTCCCTTCTGAAATTGCCTGATCATAATTCTTGTCATTGTAATACATCTGTACATAGTAAGGACGTACCAGTTTGGAGAATTTATCCTGGTCTTTGATGGAATCAAAATACTGGAAAGCCTTATCGTTCTGTCTGTTGCTGTAATACAAGTGTCCCAGCATATAAGCAATATCTCCTTTCTGAGAGGTATCAGCAGACTTGTAGGCTTCTTCCAGTGCATCAATAGCTCCTTTAGAATCCCCGGTCATAAATTTTGCATATCCCAGCTTAAGGATATATTGAGTGTTTTCTTCCTTTGACAGTTGATATTGGTTTACTTTTTTCAAAGTTTCCAATGCTTTATCAAAGTCTTTTTTAGCTAAGTAATAATCCGCTAAAGGAAGATTGGCCTGGGCAAAATAAGCGGAATTCGGGTATTCTTTCATGAAAGCAGTCAATCCTTCCTCTGCATGATTTTTCTGAAGAATGACTCCTATCACATTGTCAAAAAACTGAGCCGCTTCCTTTTTGGAACGTGTCAGATTCTGATTGTAGAAATATTGCCTGGCATATTCGTATTGGGAAGCGTTGTATATTTTGGTCTGGTAAAGATTTTCTGCTAGATTGAATCTATAATTTTCTTTCTGGGTAAAATATTGGGACTGTTGAGCTTCGGAGATTCCGAAATAAAACACGGCAGCCGCTAAAAGTATTTTTTTTGATTTCATTCTTCTCGATATAAGAAAATTAGTCTACATAAGTTAACGAAAATATTAAAAACTTATTGTTTAAGCAAGTTTTAACAGATTTAATAATTCTAAAGTATCAATTTTACAAAAATGAAATCATTTCACAACTTCATGATAAAATTTCTTACTTTAGTCTGAAAAAACGTAAACAATTTAAGCATCAGGTTTGATTTTTTTTCTATTTGATACTTTTTCAACAGCAGCTAAAAACATACCATAAATACACTCTGACATGAAATTTAAGATACTTTTAGCATTAATTTTTATCAACCTTCTTCAGGCTCAAAAGTTTTATTTCCCTAAAACAGCCGTAAAAGACTCACTTATTTTAGAAAATCAAATGCCTGAACTGGCTCTGCAAATTATATTTTGAATGCGAGGTACTGGATAAAGACCTGATCATAAGTGGAAATTTATCCGTTTTTTCAATGTTTCCATTAATAAAAAAGATTTTGATACAGATACCTTTTATACCAGATACAGCCTGATGGCAAATCTTTTTTACTCTCCACCCATATGGCAAGGGCCAGTTATGCAAAAGACAATGTAGTGCGGCAGCTTCTGGAGCCCGGTAAAGAGTATCAGATACCTATCAAAAATTCTGTATACATCAGTAAAAAAATAGAAAAAGGAAGTAAGTTCCTGCTATTGGTTGTGTAAATAAAAATCCCAACTGGCAGATCAATTACGGAACCGGTAAAGATGTAAGTGATGAAATCATACAGGATTCCGGAGCCCCTTTGGAAATTAAATGGTACAACAGCAGCTATGTGGGAATACCTGTTGATAAAGATTCAAGGAATTCCGCTGTGCTTTTTTTGCCTAAATGTTCTTAACAACTGTTAACATCAAAATAAAAAATCATTACATTTGCTTTTTTTCAAATCAAATATAGTTATTGAATGAGTCAACTTTTTAGAAGAAAAATCTATTCAGATACAGATACTTCGACAGGGCTTTTAAGGGTTCTTGGGGTGTGGGACATCGTATTTTTTGGTATTGCGGCCATTATCGGAGCTGGAAGTTTCAGCAGTTTGGGAGAAGCCGTTTTTAGAGGTGGCCCCGGTGTTATCCTTCTATATTTGATTTGTGGTTTTGCCTGTGGTTTCACGGCTTTATGCTATGCTGAATTTGCCAGCAGAATTCCTACAGCAGGCTCCGCATATACTTATGCATATGCAAGTTTTGGAGAGTTAATTGCCTGGGTGATCGGCTGGGCTTTGATTATGGAATATTCTTTCGGGAATATCTATGTTGCTTTTTCCTGGTCAGATTATTTCACCAGTTTCCTGAGCCGTCTGGGCATGCATATTCCTGATTACCTCACCTGCAGCTATACGGAAGCAAGAAAGGCGTTTCAAAATGGTTCAGAAAATAAAGAACTGCTGAATGCCTGGAAAAATGCTCCCCTGATCGGAAATCTGAAATTCATTGTAGATATTCCGGCCCTGGTTATTAATGGGTTAATTACATGGCTCTGCTATGTAGGAGTGAAAGAAAGTAAAAATTTCAACAACTCACTGGTTCTTCTGAAACTAGGAGTTATTATATTGGTTATCCTGGTTGGTTTTGCGTATATCAATACGGATAACTGGACTCCGGTAAGTCCGGCTACGGGAATACCATCATTTATGCCCAATGGATTTGCAGGGGTGATGAGTGCCGTATCGGGTGTCTTTTTTGCTTATATCGGATTCGATGCTTTAAGTGTACTATCAGAAGAAACAAAAGATCCTCAGAAGACACTTCCGAAAGGGATGATCATCTCTCTTGTTTTATGTACCGTGATCTACATTGCCCTTACCTTGGTATTAACAGGAATGGTAGATTACAAAAAATTTGATGGTGTGGGAGATCCTCTTTCATTTATATTTGAAAAAACAAATGCCAATGTTGCCTGGATGGAGCTTATTGTATCTTTTGTGGCTATTGTAGCAATCACTACCGTATTACTGGTATTCCAGATGGGCCAGCCAAGAATCTGGTACGCAATGAGCCGTGACGGGCTGATGCCTCAGAGATTCCAGAAAATACATCCTAAATATAAAACTCCTTCCTATGCAACTATTGTAACGGGGATTGTGGTAGGTATTCCTATTCTGTTCACGGATAAAACCTTTATATTGGATTTCACCAGTATCGGTACTATTTTCGCCTTTGTATTGGTTTGTGCCGGAGTACTGCTTCTTCCGGCAAAAGAGAAAATAAAAGGCAGATTTCACCTTCCTTACGTGAATGGTAAAATTATCTTCCCGGTTGCTTTTATCGGGGGATTGGTTGCATTCTATTATTTGCAGCCCGATTTTTTCCAAAATCTGATGGATTGGGCAGATCCGCAAGAAGGAGAATTCAGAGCTTCTATCTTCTTCTTTATTCTGATCAACCTGGTCATGTGTGTGGTAGCTTTCATCAGGAACCTTTCGTTGATTCCGCTGGTGGGCTTAAGCTCATGCCTGTATCTGCTTACCGGAATGAGCCATGAAAACTGGTTCTGGTTTGGAATCTGGTTCCTGATAGGCATGGTAATTTATTTTTGTTACGGATATAAGAACAGTAAGCTGGGAAAGGAATTAAGGAATAATTAAACTCAAAGTAAAACTGCGGAAAGGCAAAATGACAAAAGGTCTATCTATTTATGTGACTGATTTGCTGTTTTGCCTTTTCGCTTTTTTATTAGTTCCTATAAAATCGGCAAAATTATTGCTATAACATAAATAGAATCAATAAACTACTTGCCATGTCTGAAAGAATAAAAACATACCGGGAATTTTATCAATTTTACCTTACCGAACACAGTAAAACAGGAACACGAATTTTTCATTTCATAGGCACATTGCTTGTATTTGTAGTAATAGGCTATGTAATCAGCTCAGGAAAAGAAAGATTTTTATGGTACATCCCGATTTTCGGGTATGGTTTTGCATGGTTCAGTCACGCCGTTATAGAAAGAAACAAGCCTGCCACTTTTAAATACCCTTTATGGTCATTAGTTTCGGATTTCAGGCTCTTCTTTGAACTGTTGACGGGCAAACAGAAATTCAGAGAAACTACACCTTCCAGCCGTACAACAGAAGAACATTAGTATTCCCCTGCTTTAAACAGGCTGTAAAACGTTAAAATATATCAGTAGAATATCTGCTTTACCTCGAATACACAGATTCTTTAAGTATATTCATGGAAATCATATCATTATAATATGACAACCAATTGGCCAAAATAAAATCCTTACCTGTCTACTTTTTAACTTCATTAGCAACTTTATCAGCATCTTCTTTTGCGGAATACCTTTTTATTCCTATTAAATACCCTAAAGAAGGCAGGATAAAAGACAACATCACAGGAATTATAATTGCCAATCCTGATCCGTCAAGCAATACCGTTAAAGGAAAGAGATAATCGTTATAGGCAATTAATGCCAGAGTAAATAAAAAGCTATCACTTCCCCCCGTTGAAAGAATATTAAAGTCTTTTCCAAACTGATCGAATACACCAGCCATGACAAATAGCAAAAGATTAATAAAAAACATCCACAATACGGACCTGTAAACCATTCCCTTCTTTGCATTCAGATATCCGGCTCCCATCAGAAAAAGAGATAAGACTCCTGAAACACCCACATCCAGGCCTGAAGTATCTCCTTCACTGCCGATTCGCCCAAAGAAATAGAAGGAATACAAAAATAAGTTGATAAGATAAACTATCGTAACATAATTCATGAGACAAAAAATTTGGATGTATGATTGTTATTGTTTTTCAAGAATACTGTAATGCACAGTATTCATTACCTTTTCAGCCAGGGCATCCCCATCTATCTTGATCTTTTCCGGAATATAGTCTGAAAATGTCATCGTTTTATCTTTATTCAAGGTCACCACAACCTCTTCAAGAATATTCTGATCATCCGTAAAAAACTGAATCCTGTTACCTGCAATCCGCCAGAATGAAAGTCTCGGTTCAGATGGAGAACAATTTCCCACACTTCCTTCCACATAATTGTAAATGGCAAAACCATCCTCCCGTATTGCATAGTTTCTCATCAGGCGACAATTATCGAAGTCTTTAATAACTTTCTTCTTATTTTCATAAAAACCTGATTCTTTCAGCTTCCAAAACCCTGTAACGTCTTCCTTCTTTAGTTTCTGGGCACTCACAAAAGAGGCAAAAACTAAGGCAGAAGAAAATAATAATTTCTTCATCTATTTTTTCTTTTTCATTTTCTTTTTTATATCCGGGCTTTCAGGCGTCTTTTCCATCTCTTCCGTGACTTCAATAAGTCCCATAGAGATCATAGAAGCCGGATCTCCTTGCTTTTCACCTTCTTTCCAGACCTCAAAAGCCTTTTCCCTAAGTCCTAAAAGGTGATAATAGGCTCCCAAAACATTATACCCTTCTGTTTCCCCAAGGTTGATTATTTTCTGAGAAAGCTCAATCAGCTCAGGATGAGGCTTCAGTTTCTTATCTTTAATTTTTTCAAGATCATCAAAAAAGCCGGGAGTATATTCCATCATCTTTAATCCGAAAGCATTGAGACAAGCTTTAGCTACCCCTTGATTGCAAAAGTCTTCACTGATCTTAGTAAAGTCGTTTGCATTCGAAAACAAGGCATCCAGCCCAGACATATTTTTAGTCTTATCATAATATGCTGCCAATAAAGCTGCTCTTTTCTGAGACTCTTCAGGATTTTTTCTGTTATTAATCTCAGTACTGTCTTTTTTACGGATCCACACACCGTTTTTAACCCAATCGGAAATACCAATTAACTTATCTTTTTTGATTTTAAAAATGAATACATCTTTATCCGGAAGTATCACCAGGCTATCATTTCTGGTAAAGTAATAGCTGCTTTTAAATCCACCCGCTATTTTACCATTTCCATCAAAATTAAAACTTTTATAAAAAGTCTCATCCCCCTGCTCTTCAAAGTAACCCTGCAATGCATTGTCTGCTTTTTGAGCAGACGTAATTCCGGTAATAAAAACAGCAGAAGTGAGTATGAACAATTTTTTCATTAATTCTTTCTTTTAGATATCATATTGGCCCCGGGCAGGGCGGCGAAGCCGCACCCTGCCCGGGGCCTCTTACAATCTTAATCCCGTTACTTAAATTTTTTCTTAAAGCTGAATTTAAGCCTGTTCATCAGCCCAGGCTCTATGACATCAACTCCCAAGCCAAAATTGCTGTCGGCTACCGTATGATGATCTGTTCTGAATCTTTCAAACTCATCCTGTGGAATTTCCAGGTTAACTAAAGGATTGTGCTCGATATACACGCTGGCTCCGTTTTTTGTAATTTTCTTACGGCTTTTATAATCAAAATAAGGATTGTTTATTGTACTTTCCTGAACGGTATACTTTTCTTCAGTATCAATTTTCTGATCCGTATATAAGTTGATTTCATACTTTTCACTGTCGAAATTATGCCAGAAAGGAAGGTCTTTATGCATAAAATCTCTTGCACTGGCTTTCACTACGTTTCTGTCAAAATACATCAGGAAACGGTTTTTCTGCGGATCTGTATAATAGGGGTTTTCCACTACAGCCGTATATTGAATCTTTACTTCATTTAATTTTTTGTTATCACTTATGACATCAATGGCTGCATCTTTAAATATATTCCTTACATCAGTCCCGTTCCTGTCGCCGGAATAGTTCAGGCTATAAAAGAGAAAACTGTTCCAGCTGTCTATAATCTCTCTTTTATTGGTACTTTTAAAATACCTTCTCATGGCATTGGCCCTGTTTCCTTTATAGGTAGTGACCAGTTTCAGGTTTCCGGTATTTCCCTGGGTGGTAAAATCAACTTTTTCATCCACACAATAGTAAGGAAACTTAAAAGCCTTTCTTACCTGTAGCTCCTGATCTTTTTTAACTTCAAGGTAATGCATAAAATACATGAAACCTCTGTTTTCGATCAGACCAAACTCATCCCTGATAGTAGCATCTACAAAATATTCCTCTCCTTTATAATTTATTTTAACCACCACATGATTAAAACTTAATAATGAAGGAAGGTAATATTTAATATAATAGTCTGTATGAAAGTTAACCAGTACCACAGATGCTTCTACACCGATATAATCCAGAATAACCTTCAATAATACAGATTTAGCTTTGCAGTCCCCCTGCTTGTTTTCATAGGTGATGGAAGGTTCCTGTGGCTTATGGCCGTTCATTTCATCAGCATTGAAAATATAATAGATATGATTCTGCACATATTCAATTGCAAACTGAAGCTTTTCATCCTGATCTGCAATAGCATCTAATTTTTCAACAAGATGGGGAGCAAATTCCTGTAAAGAAGATTTGCTGAAAATTTCATCGTAAATAGGAACGATATAATTTGAAAGGTCTTTCCAGGTACTTTCCGTAGCAAAATCTATATAAGGGAAAATTTCACGCCCCGCGTCTACCGGATTGATATAATTTTGTTCTTCAAATACAAACCGGTCTCCTTTCTTTAAATAATTGATTTCCGGTTCCAGAACATTTCCCTGTTCATCTCTGAAAAAGGTCTTTTTATAAGCAATGGTCTGTTCACGTTCATTAATAAAAGTAAATCTAAAACTGCCATATGCCCAGTAATTATCCGGACTCACCCAGACATATTTCGAAAATTCCTTTCTAAGGAAATCACGATCGGTAAAAACTTTAACCCTGGAATCTTCTAAAATCAGTACATCATACAATCTGAGGTCTTTAATGGTAATATTGATTTTCTTATTGCTGCTCAATACTCCTCCACTGCTTTGATTTTCGCTATCCAGGACTTTGATCTTTGTATCCGGAATTTTATCAATCAGCACTCCATCCCTTAACACACTGATCCTATGAATCTGATAGACTTCATTCTCTTCTACTACAACATCAGACACGGAAGCCCTCTCCAGGTTTCCCGGCTCATTCAGTGTATAAGCCATGCAGGCGTATTCACCGTTTTCTTTATTGCTTGTATAATATTTTTTATCTAAAAAGTAACAGTAGTCTCTTCCTTCATCAATCTGTTTTCTGGCAAATTCGGAATCCTTGATTCTTTCTATAATTTCCTGGTCCCCGATATTTCCAGCCCACTCTTCAGGTTTTTGAATCTTGTAGTTTTCAATTTGAATTTGATTATCCATATTTATGAATTACGTTTTTGGTTATGATTGTTACAAAGTTCAAATTAAATAATTAAAAAAGTAAAAAACAATAGAAGAACTGTGACAATTGAAGAAACAGATTTCGGCATGGTAATTGCGAGGTATGCGCTAAAATCAAGTTTATGAAAAGTATAGCAACAATTCTAAAAGGGACAGCTCCCGCATTAGCATTATTCGCAATGACACAATGTACAACCATTCCGGGAGGTTCCCCAGCTGATGAAAAAACTTTCATTGTAGGACCACAAACCGCAGACTGTACAGGGGTAGCTCCTATGAAATGTCTGCAGGTAAAAGAAAAAGCTTCCGAAAACTGGACCAACCTTTACACCAATATCGAAGGATTTACCTATGAACCGGGATATGAATATGTTTTGAAAGTAAAAACTGAGAAAATCGCCAATCCTCCGGCTGACGGATCTTCCATTAAATATACTTTGGTAAAACAGGTTTCCAAAACTAAAAAAGAAACGGCTGATGCCAACGAAAAAACACTTATCGTAGGGGCACAAACTGCAGACTGTTCTGCAGGGGCAGGCCGCATGAAATGCCTGCAGGTAAAAGAAAATGCTTCTGAAAACTGGACGAATTTCTATAGCAATATCGAAGGATTTACCTATGAACCGGGATATGAATATGTTTTGAAGGTAAAAACTGAAAAAATAGCGAACCCTCCCGCAGATGCCTCTTCCATTAAATATATATTAACAGAACAGGTTTCTAAAACAAAGAAATAACAATAAAAGCTCCCAAAAAATTCGGGAGCTTTTTATTTCAATAAGGATCACTTTAAAAATCAGTTTCTTTTTTAGGCGGGTCCGGATATTTTCCTTTACTTACTTCGCCTACTGTGTTTGCCGTAGTCATGGCAACAACCAGATCATTGAGCATATTGCTGGCTGCTGTAGGTGAGTTAGGCAGTAAAACCAGATTACTCCTGTTACTGGCACCTACAGAATGTAATGTATCATAATGCTGGGTCACTACGATAAGCGCAGAAGCTTCATGAGAATTAATATCTACATTGTTCAGCATTCTTACCGATTCTTCAAGGCCCTTGGCAATTTCTCTTCTTTGATCGGCAATCCCCTGACCCTGTAGCTTTTTAGACTCTGCTTCAGCTTTTGCTACCGCTACAATTCTGATTCTTTGCGCTTCGGATTCATATTCAGCTGCTGTTTTTTCTCTTTCCGCTGCATTAATCCTGTTCATGGCATGCTTTACCTGTTCGTCCGGATCAATATCCGTCACCAGTGCTTTGATAATATCATACCCGTAGCTGTTCATCGCTTCCTGCAATTCGCTTTTTACAGCTACAGCAATGTCGTCTTTTCTCACAAAAACATCGTCCAGTTTCAGCTTCGGCACTTCAGCACGTACCACATCAAAAACAAAAGATGTAATCTGATTTTCCGGATTCTCCAGGCGATAATAGGCATCCCCTACCTGATTTCTGATCACCTGGTACTGTACAGAAATCTTCATTTTGATAAATACATTATCCAGGGTTTTGGTATCGATCATTACATCAAGCTGTTGAATTCTAAGATTGAGCCTTTTGGCAATCTGATCGATAATCGGAAGCTTCAGGTGAAGTCCGGAATGTTTCACCGCCTGGAATTTACCAAAGCGTTCAATAATGGCTGCTGTTTCCTGTTTCACCACAAAAAACGAAGCAAATAAAATAATAAGCCCAAAGACAATAACGGGCGCTAGAAAAATCCCCATAGTTTCAGTTTTTAATAATAAGTAGTAATAAGCCGGCTTTTGTTAAAACTTTTTAAGTTTCAGCATTAGCCAAGCTATAAACCGTTTTTATAAATATACTACTTATTTTCAAACTAAACTGTCATTCCGATATCTATTCCTTTGATCTTTCTATACAGATCTGTTGCATAATTATCCGTCATTCCGGAAACAAAATCAATGATACCAAGTACTTTTTGATAATCTGTTCCATTTTCATAAACAAATTGTCTTGGTAAAAGTTTCAGTGCTTTTTTATCATAAGATTTTCTTTCGTCTTCAGGTTTTAGAATAGAAGGAATAAAATGGTCCAGTAATTCATACATTACGTTATATCCTGCATTTTCAATTTCTACCACTGCTTTGTGATTGTAGATTTTTTCAATAGAAAAGGATTCAATATCCTGTAATGCCCTGTTTTCAGATTTATAACTGTCCAGAAGAGCCATATCAAGATTCCCCTGGAGAATGGTTTCAAAATTCTGCTTATAAATTTCCAGAGATTTATTGATGAGGGCATTGATAGCCTTTGCTCTCAGGTAAGAAATCTTTTCATTTTCATTGGAGATGGAAGCCAGTTTGTTTTTTACCCTGTCGATATCATTACTTTCAGATTTTACCAATTCGAAAAACAGGTTTTCACAGTCGGAAGTTGATACAATTCCCAGTCTGTGGGCATCTTCCATATCGATAATATTATAGCAGATATCATCGGCTGCTTCCACCAGCCATACAAAAGGATGCCTTTTGAAGATATAAGGTTCTTCATTTTCTGCAATAAGCTGTGTTCCCTGGGCTATCTCAAGGAAAATATCTTTTTCATTCTGAAAAAAACCGAACTTTTTCCTGTGAATAATTCCTTTTTTCTTGGCTACGGCTTCACACGGATATTTTGCAATGCTGGCCAGTGTAGAAAAGGTCAACTGAATGCCACCTGCATCTTTTCCCTGCTGCTGTTGTGCCAATACCCGGATTGCATTTGCATTTCCCTCAAAATTAACCAGATCTGCCCATTCCTTTTCATTGAATTTAGCTTTCAGGTCTTTTTCGTTTCTTTCAAAATAACTGGCAATAGCATCTTCACCGGAATGCCCGAAAGCCGGATTTCCCACATCATGGCATAAGCACGCTGCAGCAATAACATTTCCTAAATTATATAAGTAAAAATTTCTGGATTCTTCTGTAAGCTCGTTTTTAAAATCTTCAGCAATAAATTCACCGATAATACTTCCTAAGCTTCGCCCTACCGACGATACTTCCAAAGAATGTGTCAGCCTGTTATGAACAAATACACTTCCGGGAAGCGGAAAAACCTGGGTTTTATTTTGCAGCCTCCTGAAGGCTGAAGAAAAAATAATTCTATCAAAATCCCTCTGAAAATCAGTTCTCGAAGCTTTGGTATGTGGATTGTTTCCTGTACGCTGATTGGTGAAAATCTGGTTTAAATTCATCATTTTTCAAAATTACTTCAAATTTTAGTTTTACGGAATACTATTTAAATTTTATTACACAGAATCATCATTTAAAAGGCGGATTATTTCTTTCGGCATTCAGCAAAAGTCATCTATATTTCTCAAAAGATGAAAAAGGTGATTCTAAAAACAGAACAAAAGTAGTAATCCACTCACTTTAATTTACTATATGCTTTTACGGAATAATATTTGGACTTTCCTTCTTAAATAGTAATGCTATGCCTGAAGGTCCCTCAATAATTTTAATGAAAGAAAGCCTGCAGCCTTTTGTTGGAAAACAAGTAACAGAAGCTTCGGGCAATGCTAAATTTGACAAAGATCCGTTTCTTGGTCAGACTCTTATGGAAATCCGTACATTCGGAAAGCAAACTTATCTGGTTTTTGAAAAAGCTGCGATTCGTATTCATCTATTAATGTTTGGTTCTTACAGTATTGATGAACAGACAAAGCCGGATCAGAGTTTGCGGTTAGCCCTCATTTTTCCTGCAGGTGGAATGTATTTTTACACGTGTTCTGTAAAAGCTGTTGGAACTGAATATTTATCTGAAATCGACTGGGAAGCTGATGTGATGAGCGATCGGTGGGATCCTTCAAAGGCAGAAAAAAAATTGAAGGCCAATCCTGAAATGATGGTTTGTGATGCTTTGATGAACCAGGATATTTTTTCAGGTGTCGGAAATATTATTAAAAATGAAGTGCTTTTCAGAATCGGAGTGCAGCCTGAAAGCCTGGTCGGTAATCTTCCTGCTCAAAAAAGAAAAGAACTTATTGCCGAATCCAGAAATTACAGTTTTGATTTCCTGGAATGGAAGAGGGAATTTACGCTAAAAAAACATTGGCTTGTTCATACAAAATCCATATGTCCGACGTGTGGTCAGAAGCTTATTAAAAAGCAAACCGGTAAAGGAAAAAGGAGAAGTTTCTATTGTGAGCAGGATCAGGAACTGTATTAATATAAAGAACATTTTGATCAGTCTGAATTAAGAAGTCCCCCCGCAAATCTTGTGAAAAAATCTGACCTGTAGACTTCCCCGAGAGGAATTTCCGATTCATCAATATAAATACTGTGGTTGTCAAATGAATCAATATAATCTGTATTCACTACAAAAGATTTACTGACTCTTAAAAAAGTTTCTCCTGAAATCTTCTGATGAATGGTTTTCAGATTCATTGCTGTGATCAGTTTTTGTTGTTTAGTGTGGATCACAACATAATCTTTCAGTCCTTCAATAAATTTAATCTCTGAAAAACTGATTTTATAAAATCTCCGCTCTGCTTTGATAAATAAAAAATCTTTTGTATTTGACTCTACCGTGCTCTTTACGGTATCCCTGGACAAAAGTTCCGTATACAATACTGCTTTATCAATAGCTTTTTCCAGCCTTTGAGGATCGATAGGCTTCAGCAGATAATCTACCGCTTCCAGTTCATAACTTTTCAGCGCATATTGGGCATAGGCAGTTGTAAAAATGATTAATGATTTTTTAGGTAACATTTCTGCAAATTCCAGGCCTGTCACTAAAGGCATTTCAATATCCAGGAAAATAAGATCCGCATCGTTATCTTTGAGAAATTCCAGTGCTGAAGGCGCATTGGAAAATTCACCAAGGATATCAATTTTTGAGGTTTCATGGATCAATGATCGCATTTCCGCTCTTGCCAGAGGCTCATCATCTATAATAATACAATTCATACCGCAATTTTTAAAATAACAGAAAATTCTTTATTCTCTGAAATGATATTCAACTCAAATTCATCGTTATAAAGAAGTTCAAGCCTTCTTTTAATATTGGCCAGTCCCAGCCCGCTGTTCTTTTTATCTGAAACGGAATAATCCGGGTTCCTGGAGTTGATACAGGTAAAACTAAGCTCTTTTCCTTCAACTTTTATCAGAATCCGTACATAAGATTCTTTCCCACTGATATCCACACTATGTTTCACCGCATTTTCAACAAAGGTGGTAAATAAATTCGGGGGGACAAAGATTCCGTTGATGGTTCTTTTATCTGCTTCCGTATGAATATAAAAATTAAAATTCTCACGCCTTATTTTTTCAAGGTTCAAAAAATTAGAGAGAAAATCGATTTCTGAAGTCAGCAAGGTTTTTTCTTCGCTATTCTCATAAAGCTGGTATCTGAGAAACTCTGAAAGCTTGACAATTACCACAGAGGCTTTATCAGGATCTGTTCTGATAAGTGCCTTCACATTATTCAGCATATTAAACAGGAAATGAGGATTGATCTGGTTTCTAAGCTCATTCAACTCCATATTCAGGGTGAGATTACTCAGCTCATTGATCCGTTTATTATCACTGATCCATTTCTGTAAAAGCTTCACAGTTGTTGTAGTTAAAATAATTGGAATACACATCAGCACGCCTTCATAGATTCCCCCCTTTTCGTTTGCCCTATGGGTATTTCCAATCCTGAAATCGGCAAAAATACATTTAAAACCATATCCGATGATATTAAGTCCTATTACCCCCATAAGCACCAGTACTACAAGATAGGTAACATATTGTGTCTTAAAAAAGAACCGTGGGACCAGAATATAAATATTAATATAAACCATAGCAATGAGTATAGCATATACGAAAAACAGGACATAGTATTGATATACCCCGGAATAGGAATGCCAAAACCTGGCACTATACAACAGGAAAAAAAAGAAAATAAGGAATAGCAGATGCCTGCGGGTTTTGTAGCGGCTTTCTATCAGAAAGTCCATTACAAGTGTTTCCTTAAACTTCCATGGGCTGAAATTCATACGGCTCAGATTCTTTAGTGTTACAAAAATAGGTAATACCGTTGCTCAGATCTATACTATTATACAAAATCCTTATTTTATTATACCAATTATAGATCCGGATTTCGTATAAAATAACCGCCGTTTTGTATAAAAATAAATTTCATCACTGTTATTCTGGCTTTCTTTGCGCTGTATAATTGATGCATATGGAATTAGCCGTTTTTCAGGAATTAACTCAGGAAATAACTTCGGAATGTTTTTTTATGACAGAATCGCAACAGGAAGAAAAAGTAATACAACTTATCGATCTTCATCATTTTATTGAGTGTTTTGATTCCACAATAGAGATCCTCAGCTACATCCACCATCCTATTAACATTATAAAGCATAACGGAAGTACAAAGGGCATTTTGTTTTATGACAGGAACCATTGCACATTGCCGGACTGTAATGCTTCTGAAGAGTTTAAAAAAAGAAACGGGCTTTCAGAGCTTTGGTTTGTATTTGTAGAAGAAGGAGCTGTTACCGATACCGCTCATCATCTTGATTGTATTATTGAAAATGGTCTGGATATATTCTATGATAAAATATTCCTTTTCAATTTTTTCCAGTCGGTCATTCAATCATTCACTGTAACCTCACAAAATAACGATTAGAAATGCTTATTGACAACCCATTAAAATTTTATAAGATATATTTTTTTAAACAATATATATTCTGTACGAAATTAAAAAAAAATTAAAATTTCTACCCAAACGTATTTAACCATTCTTTGAAAATATAATCAAAAGACTAGTTCTACATCGAATACATTATTCGGTAACGTAACATTGTTCCCCTCTTTTTATTAAAAAATATTATTCCCTGCTATAAAATTTAGTGGGTGGATAAACATGTATCATTAAAACGAAAGAATATGGCTATACCGAAACAGATATTTCAGACTTTTAAAACAAAAAAACTACCTTTGATTACAAGATTTCACATCTGGAATATAAAAAGGAGAAATCCGGAATACCGCTATTTTTTCTATGACGATCATGATATTGAAAAATTTATCACTGAAGAATTTCCTCCTGAATACATTGAAAGCTACCGGAAACTAACCATTGGAGCCGCCAAAGCTGATTTCTTCAGATATGCTATCCTCTATAAAAAGGGAGGGGTATACCTGGATATAGACAGTGCAATAACCAAACCGCTGAGACAGCTTATTAAAGAAGACGATGAAGCCGTGATCAGTGCGGAAAGACACGAAAATTTATATGTACAATGGGGGCTCATTTTTAATAAAAACCATCCTTTTTTGAAATATACCCTGGAACTGATGCTTGATAATATACAAAACCACCGTTATCCGAATAATATCCATGCCACTACAGGCCCCACCGTATTCAGTGAAGGGATCAGACAAGCTTTACAAGAACATCCCGACATTCCCTATACTTTATTTGAGGGTATCGAATTTCGAGGCTATTTACAATTCAAATATAAGCTGGGAAAATTCTTTTTATACAAAAGCAAATCATTACACTGGAAAAAGCTGCAAATGAAACAGGATATTATTGCTTAATGGGTTCCCATCTTTGAAAACACATTAATAATAATCACCCCAAGGACAATCAGGGCAATACCGATAATAGCAGGCAGATCCGGAACCTGCTTAAAAGCGATGACTCCAATCACGGTAATAAATACAATTCCTACTCCCGACCAAATTGCATAGGTAATTCCCACCGGAATCTGGCGAAGCGTCAGACTTAAGAAATAAAAAGCACAGGCGTACCCTGCAATGGTAACAACGGAGGGTAGCAATTTTGAAAATTCTTCTGATTTCTTCAGGAAAGAAGTGGCTATAATTTCGAATACAATTGCCAAAGCAAGAAAAATATAACTGCGTCCCATACGATCATTCTTTATGCAAAAATAATAAAACTGATTTCGTATTTCCAAAGGAATTCCAAAAGGGTTCATTTGACCAAGATCTTATCGTCTCTGGTCTGTGACATCATAACATCATCAATGTCACAAAAACAGGATAGCTGACAAAAATTCCAGCATAAAAAATACCGTTAAAAATAAATTTCATTAACATAAAGAATGATTCTGACTAAAATTTTATGTAAGAAATAGTATAAAAAACAATGTTATGCAAAGCATTATTTATTCTTTGTTTTATCAAGTCCAATATAGAAGCAGAAAAACAGTTAATATTTTTACATTTTTTTACACATAGAATAATAAAATTATCAATAAATTCACAATAATATATTAATAAATCGTAAACAAAAAACTACTTATATGTTACATATAACACCTATAACATACTGATATACATCATAGTATTTTACTTTGGCACGTGATTTGAAAACTGTAATATTGCAATTGAAAAATTGATAAAAAAAAGTCAAATAATTAAAAATAATACAAAATGATAACTTACATCGGTATTGCAACTTGCGTAGTAGTGTTTACTTCATATTTCATGACAGCAAAAAGAGAAAGAAACTAATTCTTATAACAAGACAGCCTATAGAAAATCTATACTAATTATATTGTTTATGTTTTTAGTCTGAATTTCAGATCCGCTCTTTTACTCGCTGGGTAAAAGGGCCCAAAAACATAACAAAAAGATCTTAGTTTCATAACAAATTTTAATATCCAAAAGGAAAACCGGGCTTATGTCCGGTTTTTCTTTTACAATAATATAAGGAACTGAAGGTGAATCAAGGATCTTAAATTTGAGCGGGACTCTCATCCTTATTGATACATTTACAATTTATTCATCACATCTTCCCAGCCTATCTATCGGCTTATTATTTTCAGGATATCTGACAAAACTTTATAATGCCTTATCTTTGCGATTGCTAGAATCTTATTTGAATTATTATCATGAATCTTTATAATCTTATTATCCAGGACAAAGAACAGATCAACTTCAATGATGTGTTCCTTAATGAAGGAAACAAAGAAATCCTTGTACAGCTGATCAAAGAGCACACTTACATTAAGGAACTTCAGGAATATGGTCTTCCGGTAAATAATAAGATTCTCCTCAAGGGCAGCTCGGGATGTGGAAAAACCATGACTGCTAAAGCGCTGGCCCATGCATTAGGCAAGAATATCATTATTTTAAACCTGAGCAATATTGTTTCATCACGTATCGGAGAAACTTCCCAGAATATTAAAATGATATTTGATAAAGCCGCAAGGGAAAGATCCGTTCTTTTTCTTGATGAACTGGATCAGATTGGAAAAGCAAGAGGCAGTGACGATAAGGATGTAGGCGAAATGAGAAGGCTTGTGAATACATTAATTCAGTTGATTGACTACTATCCGGAAAATGCGCTTTTATTATGTGCCACCAATCATCCTGAGATTATTGATACAGCTATCCTGAGGCGTTTTCAATTAAAAATTAATTATGAAATGCCTTCTTCTGAATTCCTGGATGCTTTTTACGATCAGCTGCTGAGTCAGTTCCCGGCAGAGATGACGACTATAGAAAGGAAATATGCCATTTCTTTTGCTGAAGCTAAAGATCATGCCCTTACGGCTGTAAAAGCTGCTTTAATCAAAAAATTAGAAGCTAAAAAAATTATTTCCTCATAAAGAATCCGGTTAATTATTTTTCTCTATAAAAACTGCATTCTACTAGTCTACAAATCCGGTATACTTTTTGATCATAAAAAATTAATAACCAAACCAATACATTTATGATTAAAAAACTACTATCGGGCTGTCTTCTGATGACAGTATTATTCTTTTACTCATGTGAAAAAGAAAACACACAGATGAAAAGTGGAATCTCAATTGAAACAATTTCAATGATAACCGTACTTACTATGGGAGTAGCCATCCTGATTGCCTACACCTACAAAAGGAGATAACTAAGAGAATTACTAAAATAAAACGAGGCTGCCTTAAAGGCAGCCTCGTTATTTGTTATTGATTCAGTATTGATTACATATAAGCTTCAATCGGCTCACAAGTACATACTAAGTTTCTGTCTCCGTAAGCTTCATCTACCCTGGATACGGAAGCAAAGAATTTGTGGTCTCTTACCCACTCCAGCGGATACGCTGCTTTTTCTCTGCTGTATGGTTTATCCCAGGAATCAGAGATAACCATTTGCTCGGTATGAGGGGCATTTTTCAATACGTTGTTTGTTGCATCTGCCTCTCCGTTTGCAATTTCATCAATTTCTTTTTTGATAGAAATTAACGCTTCTGCGAAACGGTCGATTTCAGCTTTACTTTCAGATTCTGTAGGCTCAATCATCAATGTTCCTGCAACCGGGAAGGAAACTGTAGGAGCATGGAAACCATAATCCATCAATCTCTTCGCTACATCCGCTACTTCAATTCCTAAAGACTTGAACTGGCGGAAATCTACGATACATTCGTGAGCTACTCTTCCATTTTCATTTGAATATAAAATCGGGAAGTGTTCGGATAATATTTCTTTCAGATAATTGGCATTCAGAATAGCGTGCCCTGTAGCCTTTTTAAGGCCTTCTGCTCCTAACATTTTAATATAGGCATAAGAAATATTAAGAATAAGACCTGAGCCGTAAGGGGCTGCAGAGATACCGTCAATAGCTTCTTTAGCTCCGATTCTGATATTCGCATTGGAAGGAAGGAAAGGAACCAAATGTTTGGCAACACAGATAGGACCTACACCAGGACCTCCTCCTCCATGAGGAATGGCGAAAGTTTTGTGAAGATTCAGGTGACAAACGTCTGCTCCGATATTTCCCGGACTTGTAAATCCTACCTGAGCGTTCATGTTGGCACCATCCATGTATACCTGTCCTCCATGCTCGTGAATCAGGTTGGTAATTTCTTTAATATTGGCATCAAAGAATCCATAAGTAGACGGGTAAGTGATCATTACAGCCGATAAGTTCTCTGAATGCTGTTCTGTCTTAGCTTTAAGATCTTCGAAGTCGATTTCTCCGTTTTCAAGATTTTTCACTACCACAATCTTCATTCCTGCCATTGCTGCAGAAGCCGGGTTTGTTCCGTGAGCTGACTGAGGAATCAATACTACATTTCTGTGGTGGTCACCTCTTGAAATATGATATTCCCTGATTACCATCAATCCTGCGTATTCTCCCTGAGCCCCTGAATTAGGCTGTAAAGAAGTTCCTGCAAAGCCTGTAATCTCAGCAAGGTCTTTTTCAAGCTCAGCGATCATCTGCTGGTAACCGCCTGCCTGATCAACCGGTACAAACGGGTGTACGCTACCCCAATCTGCCCATGACAAAGGTAACATTTCAGTAGCTGCATTCAGTTTCATCGTACAGGATCCTAAAGAAATCATCGAGTGCGTCAATGACAGGTCTTTTCTTTCAAGACGTTTGATATAACGCATTAATTCTGTTTCAGTATGGTATTTATTGAATACTTCTTCTGTAAGAATTTCGTCTTTTCTCAGGTTTTCTTCAGGGATGCTATATCCTTCTTTTATTTCTAATTTGAAGCTTTGCTTATCTTTAAATTGTGCGAAAGAAGTCATCAGATAATTCAATTTCTCCAATGTTGTACTTTCATTGATCGCAATGCTTACCACTCCTTCTGTGAAATAGTTCAGATTGATTCTGTGATCCTGCATCATTCTCATCAATCTTCCTTTTTCATCTTCGGCCATTATAATTTTCACTGTATCGAAAATAGGCTCTTCTGCAGTCTGATATCCTAAAGCTTTCAGTCCATTTTTTAAAGCATTGGCTTTAAAGTGGATCTGATCTGCGATATAGTTTAATCCTTTCGGACCGTGATAAACAGCATACATACCCGCCATTACCGCCAAGAGAACCTGTGCAGTACAAATATTGGAAGTTGCTTTTTCTCTTTTAATATGTTGTTCCCTGGTTTGTAAAGCCATTCTCAATGCACGTTTTCCGTACATATCCTGAGACACCCCGATAATTCTTCCCGGAATATCCCTTTTATAATCTTCTCTACAAGCAAAGAATGCCGCGTGAGGTCCTCCATATCCCAATGGAATTCCGAATCTTTGTGTTGTCCCCACAGCACAGTCGGCTCCCATTTCAGCAGGAGACTTCAGTTTTACCAATGCCATAGGATCACAAGCTACTGCTACCTGAAGATCAAGTTTTTTATATTCTGCAATGTCTTCAGTATAATCCAATACAATTCCGTTTTTCCCCGGATATTGTAACAGTACTCCATAATAAGAAGCATCCAACTGATGGGTTTTATGATCACCAATTACTACTTCAATGGCCAAACCTTCCGCTTTTGTTTTTAATACAGAAATCGTTTGAGGCAATACTAAATCAGAAATAAAGAATTTATTAGCCCCTGCTTTTTTCTGATCTTTAGTTCTGTTGTTGAAGAACATATGCATAGCTTCTGCAGCTGCAGTAGATTCATCCAATAGCGATGCATTTGCCAGGGCAAAGCCTGTAAGATCACATACAACAGTCTGGAAATTAAGAAGAGCCTCTAGTCTTCCCTGCGCAATTTCCGCCTGATAAGGCGTATACGCTGTATACCAGCTTGGGTTTTCAAAAATATTTCTTTGAATTGCTGATGGTAAAAGTGTATTATGGTACCCGAACCCGATATAACTCGTATAATCAACATTTTTTGAGGCCAACTCTTTCGAGTGATTCAACATTTCATATTCCGAAAGGGGTTCAGAGATCTCAAGATCTTTTTCTAAACGGATAGAAGAAGGGATGGTCTGAGAAATTAACTCTTCAATACTAGAAACGCCAAGTTTTTCCAACATCGCCTGTTTATCGGCTTCATTAAGGGAAATGTGACGGCTCACAAACTGTTCTGTATTCATTTTTTTTATTAGATTTTGTTTGTAAAAAAGATGGCTAAAATTACACTTTTTTGCACGATTGTACAATAGCCTGAAATGCCTGATTATTTAAAGAAAATCATTACTGCGGCAATGTAATTCACTTTTAGCCGGGAATAGCAGCATCTATTCATTTTACACAACAATTACATTGATTTTATAAATAATAGATAACAATATTAAAAAACAGTTATTAAATAAACATTAAACTATTTATTAAAACCATGTAAAAAACTGAATTGATTAATTATGTAAATGATTTAACAATTTTGCTTAATAAGCCCTCAGAAAGAAATTTATCCTTACAAGAACGGGAAGCCTATTATGAAAAAAAACTTTTACAACCCGGAGAACTCTACTTAGGTCCAGCTCATTTAATTTTCAGGAATATAAAACAATACATATACTGCTATTCATCAGGTTATAAGAATTTTAAGAAATTTTATTAATTATATTTATTCTAAATTAATATATTTGCAGCATGAATATGATTATCCCATTTAAAGTTCCGCCTTTGGCCCCTGTATACTCATTCAACAATGAAGAGATGTTCTGCGAAAAGAAATCATGCTGTAAAAAATTCAAGAAAGGCAAAAGATGTAAAAAATGCCCGGGGAGAAAAAAAATGGCTTAAGCTAGCTAAAAGTTTTTAGCAAAAAATAAATAGCTAACGCCAATATAATAAGTCCCCAAAACAATACTACAATTTTAGGCTGACCCGACCGGTTTACAACTGTCCTGGGCTGTGGCTTGAACATGTCCTCAACGTTACTTTTGAATTTCTCGGTGTCATTTTCGAAAACTTCTGTAATGGTAATTCCCTGAACAACTGTTTTATGTAAAAGCGAGTTGGTAGCATGAAGCAAAAGCTGGAATTTTCCATCCTTAAATTCTGTAATCTTAAAGATCCTTTCTCCGTACGGCTTTTCCAATCCGAAAGGCAGAACCTTCACCACATCAGCATTACTTGTCTGCCAGCTGATAATGATTTCCTCCCCTTTTTTCGCATGAATTTTATTCGCTGTAAAAGTTTTGATTGCAGGTGGAATATTATACCTGAAACTTCGCTGATGGTTTTCCAAATTCTGATCATAGGCATGCCTCCTGCCCGGATCACTCAATGTTTCATACGCCTCCTGAATCTCACGGAATCGGTCTGCAAAAAAGTCATCATTGTCATTTTTATCGGGATGGTATTTCAAAGACAGCTTCCGATAAGCTTTTTTGATGTCTTCTTCTGAAGCATCCTGAGAAATCCCGAGAAAATAATAGTAATCTTTCATTGAACAATACAAAAATAAGGATTTATTTTTCTTTGCGTCGGATGTTTATGGTAAAAACATGCAGATTTTAATTGGATTAATGTATAGATCCTTTCTTTGCCGTAGGGTAAAAAGATTCCGGCGCGGGAAGCTTTGCTTCCCGCGCCGGAACTAACAATTTCAATTGAGTTTTTACTTCTTATGCTTCACAGGTATTATCTTTCCTGCAACATCCTGAATGGAATTCCTTTTTGAATTTCCCTTTCAGTTCCTGATATTCTTCATCATTCATTTCTCTGATTTTATCGGCTAATCCGAAAGGGGACCTTTCTTTAATTCCATATTCGTCAAAAATACCTTTGATAAATCTTTTTCTTTGTGCTGCTTTTTTTGCAATGAAGGCTACACCTACTACGGCTAGTGCTCCAAGAGCACCTTTTAATGCTGAATTTTTCATTTTTTCAAAATTTTAAATTTTACTACTTCTTGTTTTTTATAGAGACGAATCAATTTTAATTTTACTTTACTACTTCTTTACAATTTTAAAATTATTCGTTATTTCTGGTGAAGAACCCTCCGGAACATTTGTTTTTCCAGACTTCTTTAAATTTTTCTCTTTCTTCAGGGGACCAGGACTCCATTTTTTGTCTCATCTTTCTTTCTTTGAAATCCCTCACTCCTTTTCCAAAATGGAAACCTCCGAAAAGAATTTTACTCAGAACAAGAATCCCCATTGCCTGCCAGAATGTAATAGCCTTAGCTCCTAAAATCTCAGGAAGAAGCCAATTCCAAAGCCACATCACAATCCATGTAACTGCGGCAAAGATCAATGGTGGACATAACAATAAGAAAATCCAGCCTTTTTTGTGTTTATGATTCATACTTTCTTTTTCTAACTTTTTAAATCTTCATATAACTTTCTCAATCTGTTCCTTAAATGCTTCACAGCATAATTTTTTCTGCTGATGATGGTCTTAATATTTTCTCCCTGTTCATCGGCTATTTCCTGGAGGGTTTTGTCGTTCAGTTCATTTTCTACGTACACCAGCCTTTGTTTTTCGGGAAGTTCATCAAGAGCTTCAAACAGTTTTTTCCAGATCTCATCCTGAAACATCTTAACTTCAGGACCTGCGCTTTCATCCATCAATAGAATATCTTTGATGGAAAAATCACCATCTTCGTCTTCATAGACAAAATCTTCAAGATTTTCTGTTTTCTTTTTACGGTAACGGTCCGTAATCTTATTTGCCGTCACCCTGTACAGCCAGCCTCCTATATTTACAATCTCTGAGAGATTGGTAAGACTGCTGAACTGATACCACACTTCCTGCAGAATATCTTCTGCATCCTCCGTGTTTTTCACTTTAGGACGAATGTAAGACATCAGCTTCCCGCCGTAGTTGGAAACGGTTTGTGAGATGATGCTTTCTTTCTCCTTCTGTGGCATTGTTATTTTTTCGACAACCTCCATATTGACATGACGGTTATGCTTTTGGTTTTACTTTAATAAATTTAAAATATTTTTCTTATAATCCGGTTTTCTTTTATCCATCGCATTTTTTTGATTAAATTACTTCTCAGTTTGAGGTAGAAATTTTAAAGCAAATGGATTTAAACTTCTCTTTAAACAAAAATCCCAATATCATCTGATAATAGAAATATCCGGGATTGTTAAAAGCCGTGTAAAAAGCAAACGATACTATAAAATCATGCAATGCCTGTTTATCACGTTATTTATAAAAACAGCGTGACTGTAACAGACAAAACGTAATTCTTTAATGTAAATAAATCCCAAAATACCAGGTCCATACGATTAATATAACCTGCATGGGAATTCTTTGAGTGTAAAGATATTTCATTCCCGGCCCCGTATAATCTGCTTTGAAAATATTAACATTTCTCCGGGACGAGTGGATATTGGCTACAAAAACCAACAGATAAAAAACAATAAGCAAAATAGCTGTAATTTCCCGGATTGCCGGAATCATCAGCCCTATTCCCGCTGCTATTTCCAGAAATCCCGTACAATACACCCAGAACATTTTACCCGGAATAAAATCGGGAATCATCATTGCCATTCCTTTCTGAAATTTAAAATGGGAAAATCCGGTAAAAATGATAAAGATAGCCATCCCCAGATTTCCTGAAAATAAAAAATCCGGCTTTCCATGAAACACTGTTGTTCCCAGCAAAGCCAGAATGAATGTAGCAAAAAGAATGATTAATAATTTCATATGTAAACAGGAGATATTTTTAAAGATCAGGAGTTATTACACCGCATCCAGGCTCACTCCTTCCGCCAGGCTTTTCACCACCATCAACCCTTTCGTAAAACCCGTATCCATGTGGTCTTTCCATTCTTTATCAACCTGAACTTCAGTATGAAGTTTTGTTTTTCCATCGAAATCGGTCAAAAAATACTTTTCAAAAGCACCACTCCACTCCATAACCTCCTTGCTTTGAGTATCTTCATGACCGTCTTTGTCTACCATTCCCAAATGTTTAAAAACTATCTGGTTGGGCTCATCAAGGCTGTCTATAGTAGATACCATTCCCTCGCCCTGAGCATTCATAAAGTAGGTTTTTCCTCCTACTTTCCAATCAGATTTCATGACGGAACCTGCTCCGAAATGTTTTGTCCATTCAGTATACGTTTCCGGCCCCCAAAGAATGTCCCAGACCTTTTGCTTAGGAGCATTGATTACTGTTTCGTAAGATAATGTTTCCATATTTTTAATTTGTAGTGTGATAGGTTTGTATTATAGTTGATTTTCTGAGAGATGTTTTATAATCCCGAGTGCTTTAGGGAATTTCTCTTCAAAAAAATCTTTAAATTCTGCCGGAGTCTGGATAATTGTTTTCAACAGCGTTCCGGTATCATTTTCCTCCAGAACATAAGATTCTGTTGCTTCTCCCCAATCCTGAGGCACTTCGATACCTTCATAAATTTCTCCCAGATGCAGGAATTTTATTTCCTGATTGGGAATAACTTTTTCAACCCTGCTATACATTCCGTTCTGTTTAGGATCAAAAAATCTGATGATATTACCTTCTTCCAATGTCCCTTCGTAGAAGGAACCTTCTGTAAAAGCAGTTGTCCATTGTCTGTAAGTAATATCTCCCCAGAGAACACTCCATACTTTTTCCGGTTCTGCATTGATTTCAACCTCGTACGTCAATAGTTCCATATTTTTTAAATTTATTGTCAATGAAAATTTACGGTTTTAAAGATATTAATTTCAAACACCCGTTACTGCAACAATATACAACAACAACTTGTTAACCTCCTACAAAATCCCCTCCGTTGATATGAATTACTTCCCCGGTAATATAACTGGCATCTTCAGAAGCAAGAAAAACATAAGCCGGAGCCACTTCAGAGGGTTGACCTGCTCTTTTCAGCGGTGTATCTTTTCCAAACGTGGAAAGATCATCAAAGGCTTCCTTTACAAGGGGCGTCCATATAGGTCCCGGGGCAACCCCGTTCACAAGAATTCCTTTTTCCGCAAGATTAGCAGACAAAGAACGGATAAAGGATAAAATAGCTCCTTTGGTAGCAGCATAATCAATCAGATGATCGCTTCCCCGGTAGGCTGTAACCGATGTTGTACAGATAATTCTGGCTCCTTTTCCCATCAATGGAAGAAAACTCCTGGTGAAAGAGATCATTGAAATGATATTGGTATCAAATGTTTCCTGAATCTGTTCATCAGAGATCGTCTCCAGGTGATCTTTTGAAGTATGTATCCCCGCATTATTAACAAGAATATCCAGGCCTTTCCATTCTGATTTGATCTTTTCAGCACATTGGGTTCTGAAAGACTTCCGGGTAAGATCTCCTTTCAGTAAAAGGCAGTTCTGCCCTTCCTGTTCAACCAGCCTTTGAGTTTCTTTCGCGTCATCAACGCTTTCTTTGTAAACAATGGCAACATCGGCCCCTTCTCTGGCAAAGTGGACGGCTACAGCCTGTCCTATACCGCTGTCACCTCCGGAAATAACCGCTTTTTTACCTAGCAGCTTCCTGCTTCCCTGATAATCATTCCTGATAATTTCAGGAAAAATCCCATCCTTAGGGACTTTCGATTTAGATTGGGATTTGTTCTGTGTTTTCATAAGCAAATCTTTCTCTAAATAGCATCAAACAATAAGCCGAAATAACTTTAAGAGTTATAAGCGTCTTCAAGATCCTGTATGATAATTTTCTGCATTTTCATCATAGCCTCTACTACTTTTTGCGCTTTTTCCCGGTCAGAAGCATTCATCAGCTGGATGAGTCTTTTAGGAACGATTTGCCAGCTAAGTCCGTATTTATCTTTCAGCCAGCCACACATACTTTCTTTGCCTCCATCCGAAGTAAGGGCATTCCAATAGTCATCCGTTTGTTTCTGATCATCCGTCATAACCACCATTGAGATTCCTTCATTGAAATCAAACTGGTGATCATAAGAGTTATCCATACAGAAAAAGCTGTAATTATCCAATACAAAATGAGCATGCTGAACATTTTCCGTAGGTTCAGGAATAGGATGACCTTCGCCACTATCTCCATATTTTAAAACATTTCCGATTCTGGAATTGGGAAAAATCTGTGTATAAAGCTCCATAGCTTCTTTAGCTTTACCATTATTACCATGGATAAACATCAGCGTAGGAACTATTGTCTGATCACTTGCTTTTTCTCCGAAAAACAACTGCCATGTTACTCCATATTTATCCTGTACCCAGCCATATTTCTTACTCCAGGAATAAGATCCCAGATCCATCAGAGCAATCCCCCCTTCCAATAGCTGATCCCAATATTTCTGAACTTCATCTTCAGTTTCACAGATAACCATGAAAGAAATGGAAGGATTTTTCTTGAATTGAGGGCCTCCATTCAGCAACATCAGTCTCTGCCCGAATACATCAATGTTCATAACAACCGGTGTATCAGCAGTAATTTCACCGTTAAAAACCTTACAGTAAAATTCAGCAGCTTGTTTGGCATCTCCGTCATACCAAAGACATGGAAAAATATCGTTATTCATAATTTTAGATTTTATTAATCGTTAATTTTTTTATTGATCATAAACGGGATAAGACCTTATCAGGCCATTGCCTATAAAAAAATCCTCATTCCTGCAATGGTATGATAATGAATATTTGTCGTCGTATATTTTACAATTCCTTAAAAAACACCTGGTGTTCTTTCATATGATTTTTCAGCTTCATTACTGTATTTTTACCGAAGCCATGCAGCTGTAAAATTTCTTTTTCAGAATAATCCGACAGCTTTTCCAGAGAGTCTATCTTTTCTTTTTCAAGAGCCCGCCTTGCCGGCATTGCAATAACACCCTGAAGAAAAGTATTCTCTGAGTCACAATTAACGGTATAAATGGAATTTAAACTCTTTGACATGATGACTAAGTTGATCATGGCTACAAAAAATTTTAATGATTCTCAACATACTTATGAAAATTATTAAGGATCGCATACCAGCCATCTCTCTGCATTTCCATAGAATTCTGTTTTTCAGGATCAAAAATTTCAGTAACTTTCGTTGTATTTTCATCGATTTTATCGAAAATTACTTCTACTTTACGTCCGTCTGTAATATGATATTTTATTTTTTCGTTGGGGATAATTTCATCATAAGTACCTTCAAAATCAAAACCGAAGCTTTTGTCTTTTGCCTCCATCCTGTTTTTGAATTTCCCCCCTACTCTAAGGTCATTCTCTGAACTGGGACATTGCCATGTTTCATGAGCAAAATTCCACTTCATAATGTGTTTAGGTTCATTGAAATAGTTCCAAACTTTTTCTACCGGGGCTAAAATCGTAATGTCTATTTTTATCGGATCCATAGTTCTTATTTTTATAATGAGGGAAAAAGGGGCACTTTTGTAAGCATCCCCCTTTTATAATTAGTTAAATATAAGATTATTTTCCGTATTCCTCATTATAGTTCACCATCCAATGAACACCATATTTATCTTGAAAACTTCCGAAATAGTCTCCCCAAAACTGGTCTTCAAGCGGCATTTCTATATTCCCACCTTCGGAAAGGCCTTTAAAAATTCTCTCTGCTTCCTCTCTTGAATCGGGAAAGATTGAAACATAATTATTGTTTCCCACAGTCAGAGTTTGTCCAAATCCAGGGACAATATCTGAAGCCATCAACAGGTCATTTCCCACAGGCAGCGCAATATGCATTACCCTGTTTTTTTCTTCTTCTGATAAATTTTCAGTTCCCGGAGCATTCCCCATTTTATGGATTTCTCCTGCGAATTCTCCTCCAAAAATGGATTTGTAAAAATTGAAAGCTTCTTCAGCTGTTCCGTTAAAATTTAAGTACGGGTTTAATTTAGGCATGATTTCTAATTTTATAATGTTAATATTTTTTAAACTCCAATAATACTGATGATTGGCTAATGACAGGAATATTTTGCTGTAGCATTCCTTATCGGTATTATTATAGTTAATTATTTAAAAATTGTTCTACTTCCCTGGTGGTGAAGTCTATCATATGAGTATTCAGGCTGCCATCAAAATCAGCCATCATATAAACTCCATGCGTTGCCGGCAGGATTATTAACCGTGAACCTTCCACCAAACGCCACATGGCTACCGTGTGCTCAGGCTTCATTACATCCCTGTCTCCGGTAATAAATAATGTGGGCGACTGTATAGCACTTAAGACCTCATCATCCCAATCTTCAAATGTCTGCATTCTTTTGCTGTCTTTATCAAAAAGGTTCTCCAGCTTTGAGAAGTCCGGATTGAGAGCCAAAAAATTGATTTTAAAAGCTTCCGGCATTGATTCGAGAGTGGCCTGGCTCATTGATTCGAAAAAACCGTCTATCATTCCGTTCCTTTTATAAAAGGCTGAAGCTACTATCAGTTTTTCTACTAATTGCGGATGCCGGTGAGCCACCTGCATCACTGTGTTTCCCCCATTACTGAATCCCCAGAAGGAGGCTTTACCAATTTGAAGTTCTGCTAAAAGGGCAGCGATATCATCTGCATCCTGTTCAAATGTTTCAGGAATATACCGGTGCTCACTTCTGCCGTGATTTTGTAAATCGATACCAATAAGTTGAAATTTATCTTCAAGCCTTGCAATGACTTCTTTAAAATCATATAGAATAGAAGAGCCTCCGCCATGAATCAAAACCAAAGGCTTCCCCGTTCCATATATTTCATAGTACAGCTTAATACCGTTCACCTGTTTATATCCTTTTTCTATCGGGCTCATGGTTAATAGCTAATATTTTCGTTCATCTCATATTTCATCCCCGGATAATTCAGTATTCTGCGCATCAGTCCTATTTGGCCACACAGGTAATCTTCACGTCCCAGGCACATTCCCACAAAAGTAAGCTTGGTTTCTTTGACAAAAGGAATGTTCATGCCGATTTCAAAAATTTCATCCAGCTCTTCATCCGTAACTTCCAATAATTTTTGATAGACTTTAGGAGATATTTCGTGGAAACTTTTTTGCAGCTCTGCCAGACTTGGGTATTGACTACTTTCATTCAATGCTTTCCCTTGGAAAAAAAGGTCATTATAAGGATCTTCGGTCTGTAATCCCAATACCCCACCCAATCCATAACGCATATTGACAAAATTCCCTGCCATCCAGATAATATGATTGGTTTTATTTTCAATTCTTTTCAATGCATCTTCTTCCGAAATGCCTTCCAAAACATTCATAAAACTTTGGGTATGCATTCTATAGGCCGGAATAATGAGTTCTATTTTTTTTGATTTTGGTGTGTCCATATTTTAATTTTTGCAGATTTTTTTGTTTTTGTAATGATTTGTGCAGATCTGTATCAATGGCAGATCACTTTATAGCTCCCGGTTTTCCCAAAATTCTTCTGAGATAGCCAAGCTGTCCGCTGTGATATATTTCATGAAGGCAGAAAGTGGAAATATCTTTACTGTTTTCAGGATTAAACCGGTCAAGGTTATTAAGCCTGGTTTCCAGCCTGTCCTGAGATTGGTTGAAATAAGATTTTAGTTCCTCAAAACTGATGAATTCATCCTTTCGGTCCAATGCAATTTCACCTCTGTTATAAAAAGAGAATTTTTCACTATCCCAGACTGGCTCTTCTCCCAGCGTATTCAGAAAAAAATTTCTGATATAAATTAAATGCCCAAAGATCCAGTTCATACAATTGGCTTCACCATTAGGAAAGATCATTGATTCTTCATGGGTAATCCCGTCTATGTTTAAAGAGATTACTTTACCGGTACTGAATACCTGATTTTTAACAAATTCTATTTCGTTTGATAGGGTTTCCATCTTGCAAGTATAATAATTGTGAATACCAGACTATTCTGAAGGTATCTGAGAAACATCCCCATACATTACTTCCCACTGATGTCCGTCAATATCAGCAAAACTGCTTTGATACATCCATCCATGATCCATAGGTTCACTATATTTTGATCCTCCGTTTTCGATGGCTGTCTTTACCATATGGTCTACTTCATCCCTACTATTTACTCCGATGGCCAGAAGTACCTGTGTGGTATCTCCTTTAGCAAATGGTCTGTTTGTAAATGTCTGGAAAAACTCTTCTTTCAGAAACATCGTATAAATATGATCTTCTTTCATCACTACACATATGGCTTTCTCATCAGAAAACTGCTCATTGATAGAAAAGCCAAGCTCTGTCCAGAATGCTCTGGTTTTTTGTACGTCTTTTACAGGTAAATTGACATAAATCTGATTGATTTTCATTTTGTAATTTTTAGTGTTAAACTTTTAACCAAAATTACCAAGGAGAGAGGAAAATCGTCTTGTCTTAGGACAAGATTTGATTTTATGTGAATAAAAATTTCATTTTACCAGGGAGTACCTGTTATTAAATGACCGCGGGCAGCTAACTGCTATAAACTATTGTACAGGCATCCGGGAGATATCCATAAACTGAGGATCTCATTCTGACAGCTTTGTCATAGAATAAATTTATTTTCTCTTAGGATGGGAAACCAATTCCTTACGGATGCGGCTTAGGGAGGTATCTGTAACACCCAGATAAGAAGCAACCTGTTTCAAGGGGGCAAATTGAATCACTTTCGATTTCTGCTCAAGAAGGTTAAGATATCTTTTGGTGGCAGAAAGCGTAAACATTTCTACAGATCGCTGCTTGTAATCAAAAAGTTCTTTAGACATCCAGGATCTTCCCCATTCTCTGAGATTGGGAATTTTATGGAATAATTCCTGGAATGTTTCATAATCCATTTTCCAGCATTCGCAATCTGTAATGCATACGATATTTTCCTGGGAAGGGATTCTCTGGAAGATAGACAGCACTTCGATAATAATTTCATTATCTGCAAAAAAATGTGTTGTTACCTCATTACCATTGAAGTCATTGACATATGAGCGGGCAAGACCTTTTTCAAGAATATAATATTCGTTGGAAGTCTTTCCTTCATCAAGAATACTATCACCTTTCTGGAACGATACTTTTTCATGGGCACGGAATATTTCATCAAGTTCTTCTCTGAGAAAAAAAGGAAAATCATAGCACGTTTCTAAGGCTTTATTGGTCATCAGGTCAAATCTTTTTAAGATTTTAAAATTAAAATTTTTTATTGAATTAAAGGCAAAGAATATTAAACAAATTGCCTAAAACATTATATACTACATTGTAACTAAGATATTTTACAAGCAATAAAAGTTAAACGGTGATATTTTTATAACCATTATGCTTAGCAATCCCGTAAAAATTAAGATCTGACACATTCAAAGATAATATACACCCGTAAATGTTGTTATATGGATTAAGAAGTTAAAGGTAGAAACCTTTTTTTAAAATAAAGTCAGCTGAATAGGTTTTGGAGGACCAGGTTTCTGCGCATCACCAAAAACCGTTTTTCCACCAAATCGCCATGAATTTTGTCTTTCTTCTTCAATGACCTCCTGAATATCAAAATCAGGTGTAAAGTCTTTTTCAGCAGTGGTGATAACCTGATGAAGTTTATTAAGGGTATTCAGTTTATCTGAATTTCCCAGTTTTGACTTTTCGATTCCTTTCCGGAGAATGGAAATACTTTCATCATAAGTTTTCGTTGGTACAGGAAAAGGATGCCCGTCTTTACCTCCGTGGGCAAAAGAAAACCTTGCCGGATCTTTAAATCTTGAAGGAGCTCCGTGAATAACCTCACTCACTAAGGCCAGCGACTGCATAGTGCGGGGACCTACGCCTTCCAGCATTAATAAATCTTCAAAGTTTTGGGGTTGTTGTTCACGGGTAACATACAAAAGGGCTCCTAACCGCTTCAGGTCTACATCGGAGGCCCGTACATCATGATGGGCAGGAAGGATCAGTTTTGAAAAATCTTTCATTACCTCCATAGAATCCGTATGGGAAATATCTAAAATCCCTTTTCTATTTTCTGAAGCTTCAGCGTCCGTAAGATTCAGAATTCTTCCTCTTGAAATCCCTTTAATTCCTGTATGCGGTTCTTCTACAAATGAGGTTATATTTTCTGAATGCCAATGGTAGCGTCTTGCAGTACCGTCAGATTCATGCATTCCCTGCTGAATGACGCTCCAGTTTCCATTGTCGGACAGAACAAAGTTATGCAGGTACAACTGATAACCGTCCTGAATAGCTGTGTTATCTACCTTGGCTGAAAGTTTACTCGCTCTTACCAGTGCGGTTCCGTCCAAACCTGTTTTGTCAGCAATCTGAATTAATTCTGAGGGAGTTTCTCTCGAAAATTTTCCTTTTCCACCGCAAATGTATAGCCCTAAAGATTGGGAATTCGGATTGATAGACCTTTTTAAAGCTCCCATAACGGAAGTAGTAATCCCCGAAGAATGCCAGTCCATTCCCATCACGGCTCCGAAACTCTGAAACCAGAACGGATCTGCCAAACGGCGCAGAACTTCATCTTTACCATAATCCATCAGAATGACTTCCACAATAGAAAGCCCGAGAATGGACATACGTTCATAGAGCCAAGGTGGTACTTTGCCATAATGAAGTGGTAAATCTGCGGTTCCTGAACGTTTCATATTTAAATTTAAAGAACAAAGGTAGTCTTAATATTCTGAAATTGTCATGATCTGGATCACCATTTAAGGATCAGTGAATGGAGAAAAATTCTAAATTTTTATGTTTTTCTTCATCAAATTTTTCTTCGAAAGTAATTCTATTTCCGAAAGGATCAATTACTGTAAAAGAGACAGCCCCATAAAATGTTTTTTCAAGTCCCGGCCGGTTGTATTTGTATTTTTTATCTATTAATTCCTTATGATACTGTGCTACTCCTTCATCCCATATGGAAACTCTTGTGCCGGGGGTTCCGTCACCATGATGCTCACTTAAATGAAAAATAATGTTTTCTCTTTTTACCTCCATATAAACCGGAGCATTGTCATCGAAATAATGTTCCCATACCATTTCAAATCCCAACCAACCAATATAAAATTCTTTTGCCTTTTCGTAATTGAAGATTCTGAGTATAGGGATGATGCGTTCTGCTTTCATGTTGTAATTTTACAGGTGAGAAAGAATATTGATCAATTTCCCAAACGGGTCTTTTACAAAGAATCTGCGAACACCCCAATCTTCATTGGTCAGCTCGTATATTATCTCATAACCTGCTGTTTTCATTGCATTATATATTTCATCCACATCATCCACTTCTATTGAAAATTCGGGAACTTCGGTACCATTTCCTCCCTGTTCGGCGAAACTGATCTGAACTTTTGCCTGTTGTTCGTTTCCCAGTGTCCGGATCCATCCATGATCCATCAAAACATCAAGTTTTAAGATGTCATGATAAAAATGCCCTGCTTTTGAAAGGTCATTTGTTTTTATATTGGCTACGATTCTTTTTACCATTTTGAATATTTTTTATCAAAAAGCCTTGCAAAATGAGTTTACAAGGCCGTTTACAAAAATTTATTTCTACTGTTTTTATTTCAATGCTGCAAGTGCCGCTTCGTAATCAGGCTCATTGGCAATCTCTGAAACCTGCTCAGTATAAACTACTTTATTATTTTCGTCTGTCACAATTACCGCACGGCTCAATAATCCTTTTAAAGGAGAATCGGTAATTGTTACTTCATAATCATCCCCAAAACTGCTTCTGAAATCGGAAAGTGTCTCAACATTATTCAATCCTTCTGCTGCACAGAATCTGCCTAAAGCAAAAGGAAGGTCTTTTGAAATATTAATTACCACGGTATCATCCAGTTTGGAAGCTTCTTCATTGAACCTTCTTGAAGATGCTGCACAAGTAGGAGTATCAATACTGGGAAAAATATTGAATACTTTTTTCTTTCCTTCATAGTTTTCAAGCGTTTTTACATTTAATCCTGAATCTACCAAAGCAAAATCTTTAACGGTAGTTCCTATTGATGGCAATGTTCCTATAGTGTGTACTTCGTTTCCTTTTAAAGTGATCGTTGACATAATTTTGTTTTTAAAGTTTTTCAAATTTAATCAAAAATAGATTTTTTTCTATTGAATAAAGGTTAAATTAATCTTAAAGTAAAAAAACTCAGTGCCGGATCCCTGCAAAAAATTAAATTTTAACTAAATTTGTGGGACTTAAAATTTCAAATAAAAAATAACAGTATAATGTCAGAAAAATCAAAAATCTACTACACCCTTACTGATGAAGCTCCAATGCTGGCTACACATTCGTTTTTACCTATTGTAAAAGCTTTCACAAAATCAGCAGATATTGAGATCGCAGTTCCGGATATTTCTTTGGCTGGAAGAATTTTAGCCAATTTCCCTGAATTTTTAAAGGACGATCAAAAAATCGGTGATGCTTTGGCGGAACTAGGGCAACTGGCTACCCAACCTGATGCGAACATTATCAAATTGCCTAACATCTCTGCTTCGGTACCTCAATTGGATGCAGCGATTGCTGAGCTGCAGGAAAAAGGATTTGCTGTTCCAAATTACCCTGCTGAGCCTAAAAATGATGAAGAAAAAGCCATCAAAGCGAAGTATGCCAAAGTATTAGGTAGTGCTGTAAACCCTGTATTGAGAGAAGGAAATTCTGACAGACGTGCTCCAAAAGCTGTTAAAAACTATGCAAAAGCAAACCCTCACAGAATGGGTAACTGGGCTTCTGATAGCAAAACAGATGTAGCTCACATGAATAATGGCGATTTCTACGGTACAGAAACATCCACTACTGTAGAAAATGCTACAAAATACAGAATCGTTTTCAAAGGAAATGATGGTTCTGAAACCGTATTAAAAGATTTTGCAGGCCTTGAGGCCGGTGAAGTGATTGATTCTTCGGTAATGAATCTTAATGCACTGAAAGTATTCGTTCAGGAGGCTATTGAGGAGGCAAAGAAGAGAAATGTACTTCTTTCTGCGCACCTTAAGGCTACAATGATGAAAATTTCTGACCCTATCATTTTTGGGGCTATTGTAGAAACTTTCTTTAAAGATGTATTTACTAAATACGCTGAGACGTTCAAGTCTTTGGATATCAACCCAAACAATGGTCTTGCTGATCTTTTTGAAAAAATCAAAGGAAATGCGCAGGAGGCTGATATCAAAGCTGACATAGAAAAAGCGCTTGCTGAAGGACCAAGAGTGGCAATGGTAAATTCTGATAAAGGCATTACCAACTTCCACGTACCTTCCGATATCATCGTTGACGCTTCTATGGCTGCCCTTGTAAGAGGAGGAGGTAAAATGTGGAACAAAGACGGGAATGAAGAAGATACTGTAGCCATTATTCCGGATCGTTCTTACGCAGGTTTCTACCAGGCTGTGATTGACGATATGAAAGCACACGGAAAACTGGATCCTACAACTATGGGTTCTGTTCCAAACGTTGGGTTAATGGCTCAAAAGGCTGAAGAATATGGTTCTCACGATAAGACATTCCAGTTATCTGCTGACGGAACTGTAGAAGTTCAGGATGAAGCGGGAAAAGTTCTTCTTTCTCAAAAAGTAGAAAAAGATGACATTTTCAGAATGTGCCAGACTAAAGATGCTCCTATCCAGGACTGGGTAAAATTAGCAGTCAACAGATCAAGGCTTTCTGATACGCCAGCTATTTTCTGGTTAGATAAAGGAAGAGCCCACGATAGAGAGATCATCAAAAAAGTAGAAAAATACCTTGCAGATCATGATACAGCAGGGCTTGACATCAGAATCCTGGATGTAAAAGATGCAATGACTGAAACATTAAGAAGAGCAAGAGAAGGTAAAGATACGATCTCTGTTTCAGGAAATGTATTGAGAGATTACTTAACTGATCTTTTCCCGATTCTTGAGCTTGGTACTTCCGCAAAAATGCTTTCTATTGTTCCGTTGATGAATGGTGGTGGTTTATTTGAAACAGGTGCCGGAGGTTCTGCTCCAAAACACGTTGAGCAATTCCTTGAAGAAGGTTATTTAAGATGGGATTCTCTCGGGGAATTCCTGGCATTGCAGGCTTCTTTAGAGCATTTGGCTCAAACACAAGGAAATACAAAATCCCAGGTGTTAGCTGATGCATTGGACGAAGCAAACGCTAAGTTCCTGGCTACCGATAAATCTCCTGCAAGAAAAGTAGGACAAATAGATAACAGAGGCTCTCACTTCTACCTGGCAATGTACTGGGCAGAAGCTTTGGCCAATCAAACTGCTGATGCTGAATTAGCCGCTAAGTTTGCTCCTGTTGCGCAAGCAATGAAGGAAAATGAAGAAGTCATCAATGCAGAATTAATTGGTGCCCAGGGTAAACCTCAGAATATTGACGGTTACTACAAAACGGACACGTATAAGACGTATGCAGCCATGAGACCAAGCACTGTTTTAAATGAAATCATTGACGGAATTTAATTCCTGACTTTTGATATAAAATAAAAAAGTTTCTTTTATAGCCCCAAAAAGTTAATCCTTTTTAGGGCTTTTTTATTGTTTTTTAATCCATTGATTGGCTAAAGCCGGTGGAATTTTATATGATGAGAGCGGGCTAAAGCCCGCTCCTATTAATAATACTGAAATAGTGATTATCAATTCATAAAACTTTCGGGAATCCATTCAAATCCGGAGCTTTTTTTCTTGGTAAATCCCAGGCCAGGCCACGGTAAATGACTGGCTAAAGCCCTGGTTCTGGTATCGGCTAACTGCTGAAGGAATTTCTTTCTTGATGCCGTTGCAATATCCAGATCTGTATCTCCGGAAAAACCCCAGTCGGGATGTGGAAACAAAATAACATCGGAATGGACCAGATCCGCAATATAATTAAGCTTTTCATTCCCTGAAGAAATGGTTGTTATGGTTAAACCCGGAGTATGCCCCGGAGCTAACTGAAAGTTGAACGTATCGTACAAAGTGGTATCCAGGTTATAGTATTTTATTTTAGGTTGAATCGTTTTCAGAATATGCTGTATAGCCGGAATTATCTGTTTCAGTAATTCGGGTTGTGCTTGTAAAGCGCTGTTATTAAAATCTTTTATGGTAGCCTGCATCCAAAAATCATGTTCTGTTTTTGAGATAAAGATATTGGCATTGGGAAAAATAAAATTGTCCTGTTTATCAATCACTCCTCCGATATGGTCGGGGTGGGCATGGGAAATGAAAACATCCGTAATATCTTTTGGAGAAAATCCGGTTTTTTGAAGGCTTTTTAACAGAAATCCTGTTTTCCCATCTGCAAAGATTCCCATACCTGAATCCATCAGAATCAGTTTGTTCCGGGTTTTTACAAGCAGGATATTCATTGCCATATCAATATAATGATCAGGCCGGAAATGATCTTTAAGGATGGTTTTCAATTCAGGAACGTTCCCTCTGGGAGCAAATGTATTGATATTTTCTTCATGAATGTATCCATCGGTAAGGATAAATAGCTCCAATTCCCCGAGCTTTATTTTTTTAGATCCTGAAAAATCATCCTGTTCTTTTTCCACAGGGAGTTTTGTTTCTGCAAAAACAGTTGAAAAGGGAACCAATCCCAATGTTCCTGCCAATATTCCGTTTTTTAAAAGTTCTCTTCTATTCATATCAGATATGTCTTTTAATTTTGATGTCCTGTTATTTCTCTCTTCTGTCGTTGTCTTAAGTTCAGCCACGACAGGTTCAGATAAGAAAACTGAGCTCCTGATTATTATTCAGAAACTCAGTTTTAAATATCGTTTAATTGTTTACCAGTTTCATAGAGCCTTCGTTATATCTTTCCCCTACGTTTGGATATTTTTTAAGTATGGAATCAATTGTAGCCAGATCAGATTCAGAAAGGTGGATACTGGCGGCTGCAACATTCTCTTCCAGGTATTTGATTCTCTTAGTTCCGGGGATCGGAATAATATCATCACCCTGATTCAGTACCCACGCCAATGCCAGCTGGGTCCCTTTCACTCCTTTGGAGGCGGCAAAGTCATTGATTTCTTTTGCCAGCTTTGTATTGTTATCTATATATTCCTTTTGATAACGGGGCAGTGATTTTCTGAAGTCATCATCTCCAAAATTCTGAACTTCGTTGATATTTGCAAAAAGCCCTCTTGCTAAAGGTGAATAAGGAACCAACGTAATTCCAAGTTCCCTGATAGTTGGCAACACTTCTTTTTCAATATCTTTGGTAAGGATGGAATATTCTGACTGCAGGGCGGTAACAGGATGTATTTTATGTGCTTTTCTGATTGATTCCGCGGAAGCTTCAGAAAGCCCGATATACTTCACCTTCCCGGCTTTTACCAATTCTGCCATTGCTCCTACTGTTTCTTCTACCGGAACATTAGGATCTACTCTATGGGCGTAATATAAATCGATGGTATCTATCTTTAACCTTTGAAGACTAAGATCTACTGCTTGCCTGATCCATTCCGGGGAGCCGTCAAAGTAAGTGCCCGGAGCTCCGCTATGGCTGGCTTTTCCATCTTTAAACCTGAAACCGAATTTGGTGGCAATAAAGATCTTATCTCTGTTCGGGACCAGCACCTTAGAGATTAATTTTTCGTTTTCACCATTGGCATACATATCTGCTGTATCCCAAAAATTCACCCCTAAATCTAATGCCCTATGTAAGGTGTTAATGCTTTCCTGTTCATCTGCAGGTCCATAAGCAAAACTCATTCCCATACAGCCTAAGCCTACTGCAGACAGCTGCTCTCCCGTACTTCCTAATTTTCTAAATTTCATGATGGTTGGATTTTAATTGTATAAGACAAAATTAGAATATGTAACGGCAGGCTGCCATATAGAATTCAAACTAAGAATTATAAAATTCAAACAAGATTCATCCTTAGAGCATTGGGAGTCATCCCTGTTTGTTTTTTAAAATAATTGGTGAAATAGGCTGGTTCTTCAAAGCCTAATCCATAAGCAATTTCAGTAATATTCCAATCTGTATGTTTAAGTAAAGCATAAGCTTCCCGGATAATTCTTGCTGCGATTTGCTGACTGGTTGTTTTGCCGGTCATTTCTTTGACGGAACGGTTCAGGGAATTCACATGAATGGACAGGCTCTGCGCATAGTCATTCGGTGTTTTTAATTTAAGGGATGCTTCAGGGCTATCAATAGGAAATTGCCTTTCCAGAAGTTCCATAAATAAGGAAGCTATTCTTTGGGAAGCGTTCTGATACGGTTCAAAGCTTTCTGCCGGATGCATTTTCATAGTTTCGTGGATCATCAGATAAAGATATGCCCTGAGCATATCATATTTGTGAATATAATCCGACTGAATTTCCGTCATCATCTTTATATAAACATCTGAGAGTATTTTCTGCTGTTCTTCATCTAAAAAGAAAACAGGAGTTCCTCCAATTTTAAATAGCGGAGAATCCTGAAGATTGCCCAGCCGGCTTCCGTTCTGCAGAAATTCTTCTGTAAAAAGGCAAAACCAGCCTTTCTGATCTACATCCTCGGCCTCCCAGGAATAAGGAACTATGGGGTTGGAAAACATCAGTGCGGGACGGTCTACATGAATCCATTTATTGGCATAATGAAGCTTGCCTTTTCCTATAATAAGTGAAATTTTATAATAATCCCGCCGGCTATAGGGACTTAAAAGCGAGCAGTGCTCACGTGAGAAAACATTAAAGTGCCCCATGCCATTTGTTCCGGGGCATTGTAATCCCAGATTGGGAGCATTTCTTTCATAAAAGCCTTTTAGTGATTCGTTGGGTTCCATAAATCAAAGTTATAAAATTCAAACAAATTAAATGATAAAATTCTGGCATTTAAAATGGATATTATTATCTGAATCTGCCTAAAAATGAATACGACAGACAGCACTTCCAACAAAAATGACCGGCAAAACTGCCGGCCATGTTAATAGTGATATATATAGTTGATAATGGTTTAATCCCAATCTCCGTCATGCCCGTGATGACGGTGTTTATTTTGTTTCTTATAATACTTTCTTTGCTCTTTATAATATTTTTCCTGTTCTTTACGGTATTTTTTATAATCATTTTTATTCCTTCCATATATGATCACAGGATTTTGTCCTCTATAGTATCTTTTTTTAAAAATGATGTACTTTTCTCTTCCCAGAATCCTTTCCAGCTCTGAATACCGGTCTCCTCTCCATCTTCCCGGATCTACTACATACACCCGGTTCCAGGAATCATAGTCCCTGTATCTGTTGTTTAAAGCATAGACCTGGTTGGCCTGAGCAGTAGAAAGTAACAGATCTGCCACTACAGTCTGCCAGTTGATATCTGTAATACTTCTTCTATAATCATTATAATAATCTGACTGAGCATAACTCAGGCTGAAAGTCCCGATAAAAAATGCAGTCAACAATAACTTTTTCATTTCATTCCACTTTTGAATTAAACATGGTGATACAGTCAATTAAAGTGCCAATTATTCATCACAATTCTTAAGATTTGTTAAAAAAAATCATAAACTATTGATTATCTTTTAAATAATTTCTAAAATTATGCATAATCACTTATCTTTATGGTAAGAGGCCAATACCTAACTCTATTATCTTATAAAATTCGTTAAGATTCTTAAAAACTATATTTCATATGGTTAAAATTTGTAATTTTAAAGGAGAATGCTTTTGAGGATCCTCTGCATTTTATTTTTATCAATCAAATCTCAGAAATTATGGAAAATATAAAATTTGAAGTATCTCCATATCAGGATGAATTACAACTGCTCATTGACGGTAATAAAGCAGGCTATATGTCCATAGAGGTTGACGGAAGGCTGCTCATTGTGTATTACACCAAACTTAATGAAGAATTGGAAGGACAAGGGTATGCCAAGTTATTGCTGGATGAGCTGGTACGTTATGCGGAAGAAAAAGATTTGCTGGTAGACCCGGAATGTGATTTTGTACGCCAGCAGTTTGAAAATCATCCCAGAAGATATAAAGACATCTGGCATGCCTGAATCAGTTTTCCCACCAGACTTTAAATTCCTGATTTGAAAGATTCAGCTGTACAACCTCTCCTATCATGGGAGTAAGGATATGTAATCCTTTATCTTTTCCCAGACTTGTAATCTTCTGCAAGGGTTCATTCCAGGGGTGAAGTGCCAGCGCAAATTTTGAAGAATGCACAGGCAAAATATATTTTGCTTTAAGATCAACAGCTGCCTGGATGACATCTTCAGGTAAGGTATGAATGTATCTCCAGGCCTCACCATATTGTCCGTTTTCAAGAATGGCATAATCAAACGGTCCATATTGTTCTCCGATATTTTTAAAATGAGAATCATAGCCGCTGTCACCACCCAGGAATATTTTCTTCGTTGGGGTTTCCAGCACATATGAAGTCCAAAGGGTATCATTTTGTCTTATTCTTCTTCCCGAAAAGTGCCTTGCCGGTGTAAAAATGATTTTTATATTATTTTTTAGTAAAATTTCTGTGCCCCATTCTTCTTCAATCAGTTTACGTTCAGCATATCCCCATCTTTCTAAATGTGCTCCCACACCTAATGGCACAATAGCCATCCCGGTCCGTTTTTCTATTGCCTTTACAGTGGGATAATCCAAATGATCGAAATGATCATGGGTAATCACCAGGTAATCAATATCCGGCATATCTTCAGGCTTAAAAATATCCGATCCTTTGAACGCCTTATTGAAATATTTAAAAGGTGAGCCGTACCTACTCAGCACCGGGTCTATCAGAAATGAAATTCCGTCCGTCTGCAAATAATAAGAGGAATGCCCCAGCCAGATGAATACATCTGCAGTTTTATCCAGTCTTTTCAAATCCGTGTGGACAGAAGGAATGGGATGCATCGGTTTCAGCAACGGATCTTTTTTGCCAAAAAAGAAATCATAAGTCACTTTTGACATTTTATAACCTTCAGCAATAGATGGGGTATGGCTGAGATTCTGAAACTGCTTTTTGTAATAAAGCTCTGAGCGTTTAATACGTTCCAGCCGCTTTCCTTTCGGAACAGCACCGAAAGCTTTTCTGTTAATTACTATAAAATAAACAACAATTAATAGGGTTATAATCGTAATGATCCAATATATCATTTGCAAAAAAATGGATATCAAATGTATTGACTTTTATCTTTACATGAAAATCTGAGCCCTCTGCAATGCCTTTTTAACTAAATTTATCATGCTTTAAAAAAAATTATTATTCATTTGAGTGATCATTTATTTAAAACTCTTTAATTTAGCAGCTTAAAAAAACTCAAAAAGACATTGAAAAATTATTCGGTAATATTTATTCTCGCCTTGCTTTCATCATGTGCTTCTGTTAAAAAGCATAATGCCCAGCGAGATTCATGTATTCCCCCTGAGCTGCTCAAAGAGGATGTAGACTATGCTTATTCAAAGCTTCAACAAATGCATCCGCAGCTTTACTGGTACATTTCCAAACCCGAATTGGATCACAAATTTGACAGTCTTAAGCAAACGATTACAGAGCCCCTTACTCCTCTTCAGTTTTATTTTAAACTTCAGCCCATTATTGCCGGCGTTCGTGAAGGGCATCTTTCTTTAAGGATTCCGAGAAGAAAATTCAGCAAAAAAGAAATCAAAAAACTGGAACATACAAAAGGTTTATTCAGCCGCTTTGAATATTATATATCCGGCAACCGGATGTATATTATTCAGAACCCGGATTCCATTGAAAATATAAAACCCGGAACCGAACTGATAAGCATCAATAATGTTCCTGTAGCAGATTATATTATAAAATACAGAAAACTGATCAGTAGTGACGGATATAATGATACTTTTCAGCCTTATTTTCTGAAGGATCTGTTTTTTAATTTTTATACCGCAGAAAATGGTCTTTCCAATACTGCAATGATAGAGACCCTTTATCATGGTGAAAAACGAACCTATAAATTAAGCAGGGAGCACAAATCGGAAACTGATCTTGAAAAAGATAAGGAAATGAAAAAACGGACACTTGAAAAGAAAGTCAATGATTATGTTGCTTCCAGCAATTCCTACAACCGGAGTTTTAAATTTCTGGATAAGGACAGCACTATTGCCTATATAAAAGTAAAAAGCTTCTCCAGGGAATATTCTGATCAGTTTTATAAAGAGACATTTTCTAAAATTAAGGAGGCCGGGTCTTCTTATCTTATCATTGATGTCCGCAACAATTACGGAGGCTCACTACACGAGATTAATAATTTGTATTCCTACCTGGCAGATAAACCTTTTACGTTGATCAAGCCTTCCCAGGTAACCTCCAGGGATATTCCGCTGCGTACAAATTACTTTAGAAAAAGTAGCCCTCTGGAATATGCATTTAAAAGTATTGCCTATCCAAGCTATTTTTTTGCCCAGGCATTCAGCACCTATAAAAAAGACGGTAAGGTTTTCTATAAAATGAAAGTAGATAAGCCTACGAAGCCTAATAAAAATGCTTTCCACGGAAAAGTTTATGTTCTGATCAATGGTGGAAGTTTTTCGGCTTCTTCCATTATAACGGCAAAGCTTAAAGATAATAAAAGAGCTACCCTTGTGGGAGAAGAAACCGGAGGGGCTAATGATGGAACAGTTGCAGGGTTTTATTCTTATCAGCAGCTGCCCAACAGCCAGATCAAATTTCCTATCGGGCTGCTTCTTGTACAGCCTAATATCAATTTTTCAGATACCAAAAAAGGAGTTTCTCCTGATATTTCCATTAAGGAAAGTATGCAGGATATTATTGATCAAAAAGATCCGCAATTGGATTGGATAAAAGCCGAAATCGATAAAGAGAAGCAAAAACAAAAGTAAAAGGTATCGGCGGGCTTTCAGCCCGCCGATACCTTTTATGCTCTATTATCTGTTTAAGAACCTCTTTCTTCTATACATTCCAGCATTTTCAAAGCCAGTCCTTCTGCTATGGAGATTAGAAAATATAATCGGTACTTAAAAAGTTGGAATCATGATCCCTAACAATGGTATTCAGTAGTTCTTTATTGGATTCCGTCAATTTTGCAGCCACTAAGGACCTGATTGAAAAGGAACGGAGGGCATCAAAAACAGAAAGGGTACCTTCGGCACTGTCTTTTCTGCCGGTAAAAGGAAATACATCCGGGCCTCTTTGTGCCTGACAATTGATATTCACACGGCTTACAAGATTTACGAAAGGATCAATCAGTTTTGCTACTTCCTGCGGATCTTCACTGAAAATACTTACCTGCATCCCATGTGAAGCATTCACCTGATAATCGATAGGTTCCTCAATATTCTCAAACGGGACCACCGGAATGACCGGGCCAAACTGCTCTTCATGATATAGTTTCATATCACTGTTAACGGGATAAACCACCGCAGGGAACACAAAAGATTCTTCCGTATATCCTCCTTCTTTATTTAAAACGGCAGCTCCTTTAGCCAATGCATCGTCAATACATTCTTTTAAATAAGGAGGTTTGTTCACTTCAGGAAGAGGAGTTATTTTCACATCTTTTTCCCATGGTAATCCCGGCTTCAGTGCAGAAACCGCTTCACTCAATCTGGTTGTAAATTCTGCTGCAATTTCTTTTTGAACAAAAATTAATTTTAATGCTGTGCAACGCTGCCCATTAAAAGAAAGGGCACCAAGGATACACTCACTTACAGCCACATCAAGATTGGCATGTCTGGTTACAATCGCGGCATTTTTAGCGTCCAGACTCAGGATGGCTCTTAAACGGTTCACTTTCGGATGCAGCTTTTTCAGGCCATTGGCTACTTTACTGGATCCGATAAAAGCCAGCACATTGACTTTTCCACTTTCCATAATAGGAGTAATAATTTCCGAACCTTTCCCATACAGGGTATTTACGGTTCCCTTAGGAAAAGCCTCCCTGAATGCATCTAATAAAGGATAATGTGCCAATACCCCGTGCTTAGGTAATTTAAATAAAATGGTATTTCCCATAATCAATGCAGGAATCAAAGTGGTAAAGATTTCATTCAACGGGTAATTGAATGGTCCCATACTCAACACAACCCCCAACGGAGCCCTTCGGATCTGCGCTATCGTTTCTTCCGCCTGCTGGAAACGGGAAGATTCCCTGTCTAAATCTTTAAGTGCATCAATAGTCTGATTGATATAATCTACGGTACGGTCAAATTCCTTGGTGGAATCTGCCAGTGTTTTTCCTATTTCCCACATCAGCAATCTGATAATCAGATCCCGCTGCTGAATCATCAGGTATACAAATTTCTGCATGCATTTGATTCTACCTTCTACCGACATGGTGGGCCATTCACCAAGACCATTGTCATAAGCTTTTACACAGGCTTCAAGAACCTCCATGGCTTCTTCGGGGCCGATATCCGGGATACTGCCCAAGAGTTTTCTTTCCAGTCCGTTTTCAGTAGGGATACAAACCGGGGAATAGATATTCTGTGTTGCTCCTTTCCATTCTACCAGCTCACCATTCAGGAGATAGACTTTCTGATGAATTTCGGGTACTTTATATTCTTCCGGGATTTTGCCTTCGCTTTTAAAAATATCTTGAAATGATGCATTGTTTGCTGAACTCATATTTTTAATATTTAATAATTTGAATCTGAACTTTTGAAGAATAAAGGTAGAGGTAAAAATTCATTTTCAGAATAATGATTCAATAGATTCGCTCTATTTAAAAGCTATTTGAACGAAAATTAGCCCAGCCAACTGAAAAAAAGGATAATTTTGTAAAAATAAATTTTCAATGTTTTCAAAAATAGTTTTCAGTACATTATTTTTTTTCTCGGCATATGGTTTTGCTCAAAATACCCAAACTGCCAATACTGTTTTGATGAAAGGACAATCTGTACACACCTACTCCAGATTACCCGAAGTAAATAAACCCGCTCCCAGGTTTATTCTTACGGATGTAAATATGAACGATCAGAGCCTGGACGCTTACAAAGGAAGGTATATCATCCTTAATATCTTTCCGAGTGTAGACACAGGAGTTTGCTCCGCTTCAGTTCACCATTTCAATGAAGAAGCAGCCAATCTTCCTAACACGGTAGTTCTCTGCATTTCTAAAGATCTGCCTTTTGCTCAGAAAAGATTCTGTGGGGCCGAGGGGATAGACAGAGTGGTCATGCTATCGGATTTCCGTTCCGATTTCGGATGGAACTACGGGGTGGAAATGATTGATTCATCCATGAAAGGACTTCTCAGCAGAGCTGTTGTAGTAATTGATCCTTCGGGGAAAATTATTTATGAAGAACAGGTTCCCGACATTTCCCAGGAACCTAACTATGAAGCAGCGATCCGGGCTGTGAAACAATAAATAAAAAACCTCCGGTCATCTTGCGTTCCGGAGGTTTTATTATTCTTATCTTCTTTTTCCTTTCTTCTTGGTGGTAAACACAATTGCACCGTTTTTAGCATCTTCGCCATACTTTTCTATGGCTTCCTTAGCAATAAAAGTATTAACAGTTTCAATACTCTCCGGTTTTATCGCACGTAATTCTTCTATAGAAATCTTTTTATCATTTAATAATACCAATGGCCTTTTTTCCGGTGTTAAAACGGGAGTGCCGATTTTTAAAGACGGATTCCTATTGAAAGGATCAGTGGATATTACATTCTGTACTTTTTCGATCTCCGGTTTTGTTTCCTGTGAATGCAAAGCTGTAAAACCAATGAAAAGCAATATCCCGAAAACCAGTTTACTCGTTAATGAAAAAGTAAGGCTTCCCCCAAGCTTATTTTTCCGAAACCTTCCGCCAATATCTTTATCAGGATCAAAAATGTTGATGGGTTCTTCATCTGAAAAAGATGTGAAATCATGAACGGCTTTGGAACAAACGGAGCCGAATTTTCCTTTTTCACCGGCAGTTATGTTATCCCAGGTTTTATGACAGGATTTGAGGATGGTAATTTTCATAGCGGGCATTTTATCTATAAAGATGCTTTATTGGTGAAAAAGGTTGGAAACAATATTCTTCTCGCGAGAACTTCAAACAAAAGTTAAGCCTCTGTCAACACTTCCCCATCCTTCAAAACCATATATTCCTGCCCTATTTCCTCAGAAACTTTTTTCAGATCATTCTCATCAAACAATTGCGGGATATAGCATTTCTCATGTGCAAACAACCCATAATGTATAGGAACCAGCTTTTCAGCATGTAAAAGATGAGCTGCGGCAAAAGCTTCTTTCAAATTAAGAGAAGCCGGAACCGGGCTGTATTCCAGTCCAATGATTTCAAAATTGACAACCACTCCATTCACAGGTAAAAAGGCATAATCGATATCCTTGTTTTCTTTTCCAAGTTTCCAGAACTGATTGTGCCAGATGGTATCTCCGCCATGGAAGATCTTTGTTTCTCCGTCATCTACAATCCAGGAAGACTGTATTTCTCCTACTCCATCCATGGCAAATACAGGTTTGAAGGTCATATTGTTTTCTGTAAAGGTTTCATTAAGATCAAGAACAATGATCTCCACCTCATCCAAAATTTTTCTTACCACAGCTTCAAGCCCTTTGTATACGATCAGCTTTCCGTCTTTTTTTAAACATTTCCTGATGACTCCTTTATCAAAATGATCGAGATGCATATGTGTAAACAGAATGTAATCTGCCTGTACATGATCTGAGAACTGCATCACCTGCTCTACAGCATCTCCCAGAACGGGTTTGTAATAGGAAAAATCCTCTGCTGCGTCTATTAAGATGGTTTTGCCATTGGAGATCAGCTTTACTCCTGCCCAGTTTAATTTTTGTATTTCCATAATTTCTTTTTTTACAAAGAAAAAGAGTTACGGAAGGCGAGACAATAAACAAAAGATAATTAATTAAGGTTGAAAGATGGAAGCACGAAGATGGAAATAACGGTTGTTCTAATTTGTGATTGCTTTTTTGAATTGATGAGTAATGCAGATCATTGTAAGCGCCAAGTTTTTATTTATTAACCGCAGCTTATAAGGAAGAAGATGGCGAAAAAACCGTCGGTTTATGGATAACTCTTGCCTTTAAGTAATCCTCTTTCTGATCCTGCTTAAAGAAATAGGAGTGATGCCAATATAGGAAGCCAGATATTTTAAAGGAATATTCTGAATATAATGAGGTTTGTTTTTGAGTAAGTATTCATAGAGGTCCTGAGGCGTATTTTTAAGCAGAAGCATTTCGCGTTTCATGGCGGCGTTCAATTTCCGGCTCAGATAATAGTTTTGTACAAACCGGCAGTGGGGATTGTCAGCAAACATTTTTTTTACCTCATCCAAAGTTATTTCCCATGCCAGCCCATTCTCCAGGGATTCATAGATTGCATCGGGCTCTTCTCTCCCGACACTAAAGATATCTCCGGGAAAATAAAAATCTGCTGATATTTCTACCTCAATATCCGATACCGTATTGATATAATATTTCCGGACAACCCCATCTTCAACAAGATAAGCCTTATTGTCCGGAAATATATTTTTCTTTGAAAATGATACTTCAGTAAATTTTTCCCAGACAGGGTCAGTCTCCTCAACATTGAGGTGGGAAAATAGCTTTTTATTAATGGTTACTGAAGCCAAAATCTTATTATTTACAATAAATTTTCATCTACAAGGTTAGGCAGGGTCACCTTTAAATTAGGTTCAGCCTCCATTGCTCTTTTAATAGCAAAGATAGCGCCTTCGTTTCTTGCCCAGCTTCTTCTTGAAATTCCATTATTTACATCCCAGAACAGCATAGACTTTAATCTTCTGTCTGCGTCATCACTTCCATCCAGCAGCATTCCGAAACCTCCGTTGATTACTTCTCCCCAGCCTACGCCACCTCCATTGTGGATAGAAACCCAGGTGGCTCCACGGAAACTGTCGCCAATCACGTTATGAATAGCCATATCTGCTGTAAACCTTGAGCCGTCATAGATATTGGAAGTTTCTCTGTAAGGAGAATCCGTTCCCGAAACGTCATGATGATCTCTTCCCAATACAACAGGTCCGATCTCCCCGTTTCTAATAGCTTTATTGAAAGCTTCTGCAATTTTCATTCTTCCCTCAGCATCTGCATACAGGATTCTAGCCTGTGAGCCTACTACCAGTTTATTTTCCTGTGCTCCTTTAATCCACTGGATATTGTCTTTCATCTGCTGTTGAATTTCTTCAGGGGAATTTTTAATCATTTCCTCCAAAACAGCACACGCAATATCATCGGTCTTTTGTAAGTCTTCAGGTTTTCCGCTTGTACATACCCAACGGAACGGCCCGAAACCATAATCAAAACACATTGGCCCCATAATATCCTGTACATAGCTTGGATATCTGAATTCCCTGCCCAGTGCCGGGTTTTCTGCCATCACATCTGCCCCGGCCCTGGATGCTTCCAATAGAAAGGCATTTCCGTAGTCGAAGAAGTAAGTTCCTTTCTGTGTATGTTTATTAATGGCTGCCGCATGTCTCCTTAAAGTTTCCTGAACCTTTTCTTTGAATAATTCAGGGTCTTCAGCCATCATCTTATTGGATTCTTCAAAACTCTGTCCTACAGGATAATATCCACCTGCCCATGGATTATGAAGAGACGTCTGATCTGATCCGATATCAATTCTTAAATCTTCCTGATCAAATTTTTCCCAAACTTCTACAATATTCCCAAGGTAAGCCAAAGAAACAGTTTCTTTATTTTCCTGTGCTTCTCTCACTCTCTTTACCAATTCATCCAGGTTTTCATGAATTTCATTGACCCACTTCTGATCATGGCGAATTTTTGTGATTTTTGGATTTACTTCTGCACACACGGTAACACAACCGGCAATATTTCCGGCTTTTGGCTGAGCTCCACTCATTCCCCCTAATCCGGAAGTTACAAAAAGGCCTCCTTTGGGTTCTTTATTGATCTTTCTGAAAGCATTCAATACGGTAATGGTTGTTCCGTGAACGATACCCTGGGGCCCGATATACATATAACTTCCCGCAGTCATTTGCCCATACTGCGTCACTCCCAGAGCATTGAATTTTTCCCAGTCATCCGGTTTTGAATAATTGGGAATCATCATTCCGTTGGTTACCACCACTCTTGGTGCATCCTTATGAGAAGGGAACAATCCCATCGGGTGTCCTGAATACATCACTAATGTCTGCTCGTCCGTCATTTCAGACAGATATTTCATGGTCAAAAGGTACTGTGCCCAGTTGGAAAATACGGCACCGTTTCCACCATAAGTGATCAGCTCATGTGGATGCTGAGCTACTGCATAATCCAGGTTATTCTGAATCATCAGCATAATCGCTTTTGCCTGTTCGGATTTTCCCGGATAATCTGTGATAGGCCTTGCCTTCATTTCATAATCCGGACGGAAGCGGTACATATAAATTCTTCCATAATCTTCCAGTTCCTGCTTGAATTCAGGAATCAAGGCGGCATGAAACTGAGGATCAAAATAACGTAAGGCATTCTTTAATGCCAGCTTTTTTTCTTCTTCTCCTAAAATTTCTTTACGCTTCGGCGCATGGTTGATATTCGCTTCGTATGGTTTTGGTTGTGGCAGCTGATCAGGAATCCCCTGCTGTATCTGTTCTTGAAATGTCATATTGCTATTTAACGGTCTATGTTTTAAACAATGTTTGAAGTTTTAAAGATATTCAAATTAGAAAATATAGACAAGGGGAGAAAAACGAAAAAGGCAATTGCTTATTTACAGTTCATTATTCCGCATTTTTACAAACCAGAATCCTGTTTTGAATACTATGTTTGAAAAGCACCTTAATTCCTCTCCTTCCGGGGAACGGGAATTTTCTTCTTGCCGGATAAGATTACCTTTCAAAAATAAACCTTACTGAATTCAGCGAGGTCGGTTTTGTTTGTAAAAGTTTAAGTTAAAACATCATCGTTTTCCTCTTCATGATCGTCGTTATTATCACTCAGGCTCCAGTAATTATTTTCTTCATCTTCTGCACCTATTTCCTCCATATCATCATCTTCTTCTCCTCCGGGAATATCCAGACCTCCGTCTATTTTATCTTCATCTTCATTTTCATTCCAGATAGGATTGCCGTCTCCGTCAAGGGGAATATGCTTCTCTTTTTTAAATATATCTTCGTTGGGATTATAATCCATTTCTTCCAACCTTCTGTTTTGCTGATTAATATTGTCTTCTGGTATCATAACATTTGGTGTTTAAGGTTTACTGGTTTAGAACAAAAATAATTCCAAGTTTTCATGAATGCTGATCATAGACTTCAGGATTGACGCAATATGGCATTTTTTCATCTTTTGAAAAGGCAATAATATTTTCTGCCGCCCGTCTTGCCATACCGTTTCTGGCTTCCATGGTTGCAGACCCGATATGAGGCAGTACACAAACATTTGAAAGCTCTAAAAGCGGATTGTCCTGCAACATAGGTTCCGGATTGGTAACATCAAGACCGGCGCCCCAGATCTGTTTTGAAACCAGTGCATCATACAAATCCTTCTCATTCTGGAAACCGCCCCTTGCCGTGTTGATAAAAATAGCACCGGACTTCATTTTTTCAAACACGAAACGATCGAAAAGTTCTTTCTGTCCGGGAGTATAATTGGCATGAATACTCAATACATCTGAATTTGCAACCAGTTCTTCAAACGAAACATAGGTTGCGCCCAATTCCCTTTCTGCTTCATCATTCCGATGCCGGTTATGATAAAGGATATTCATATCAAAAGCTTTCCGGGATTTTTTAGCCATTTCAAAACCAATTCTACCCAGCCCATAAATGCCTAGTGTTTTTCCATAAAGCTCCTGTCCCAAAGCATGTAAAGGATCGAATGCTCCCCAATTGCCATCTTTTACTTTCTGAAAATTATAGCTTGCCCTTCTTGCCACCGACTGCATCAGTAAAAACGCAACATCTGAAGTTGCCTTGCTTAAAACATCGGGAGTATTGCCGACCGGAATATTCCTGCTGTTAGCTTCTTTAATGTCTACATGATCAAATCCTACAGAATACAAAGCAATTGCCCTGACGTCCGGGCAGGCTTCAAAGAAGTTTTTATCATATTTAAATTCTGCACCAATACTTAAAATTGTGTCGGTATTCTTACAGTAATTCAGCCATTCTTCATAGGAAAGACTTTCTTCTTCCGGCAAAATAATTTCAAGGCCTGCTTCGTTCAGCATTGTAATTCCTGTTTCAGGAATATTCTTATTAATAAAAACTTTCATTGTCTGGATGATTTTTTAAACAAAAAACCTCACTCGCAAAAGTAAGGTTCCTGAACTTTAATATTAAAAATTATTTCTTTTCATCTGAATGGTTTTTGTTTTTCTCCCAGGCTTCTGAAGCAATTTCCTGAATTTCCGTCCAAACTTCTTTTGCTGACTTCTGAGCCTGAGCCATAAAACCCTGCTTGGTGGCTTCCTGATTCTTGCTTTTCATGTCATTGATATAATCTTTCACCTGCTGGGAATAGCTTTCTACACTATATCCGGGATTGTTATGCAGATTTTTCTGAAGATTACTAAAATCATGCGACGCCTTAAATCTGTTCGTATCCATAATAATAAGATTTTAGTGATTGGGTTCTTATATGAGTCCAATTTTCATTCCGAAACAGATTTAAAATTTATTAAAAAAGATTAAATCCTATTAATTTATTTAACTTTAAAAGGCAATAAGATTTTGTTTTTGAAACAAGTATGAGGAGCGGGCTTTGAGCCGCCAGGCAATATGAGTTTGATTAAATTACTGATTGGTACTTCCCAGCATAGGGACGAATTTATAGGCTCCGAATTCTTCCTTTTCAAATTCTGTAGGTCCTACTTTGGTAAATCTGTACAATACCTGTTCATCCGTCGGTCCCAATGGAATTACCATTTTTCCTCCTATATTAAGTTGTTTCAGCAGTTCAGCAGGTAAGGTGGAAGCACCACACGTCACGATAATTTTATCGAAAGGAGCAAAAGTCGGCAACCCGGCAAAACCGTCTCCGAAACTCTGAAATTTTGGATAAAGATGGAGTTCTCTTAATTTTTTCTTTGAGAAATCAAACAAATCCTTTTGTCTTTCCACAGTATATACGTGTGCTCTCATTGCCAATAACACAGCAGTCTGATACCCGCAACCTGTCCCGATTTCCAATACCTTCTCTCCAGGTTTTACCTGCAATAACTCCGACTGTTCAGCCACCGTTGACGGATGGGAAATAGTCTGATGAGCCAGAATAGGGAAAGCCCGGTCTTCATAGGCAAAATCTTCAAAAATACTTTCAATAAAAAGGTGTCTCGGAACTTCATTCATTGCCGAAAGTACATTTTCATCTGAGATCCCAATTCTCTGCCGGAGATAATCGACTAAAATTTTTCTTTTTCCTTTATGTACAAACGAATCACGCATCATTATTTAAATAATAGTTATTAGGTACCTGTATTAGTTTTTACAAAAGTAACAAAACAATCTATACTGATCAACTCAAAAGCCTTTCCCGTTCTGTATTCCTTCAATAAAATTGCTGGCGGATCTTTTCTCTTATCTGTACTGATCATCTGAAATGTTTCCACGGGAAAAGTCATGTATCATTATATAAGGACATTCACTATATTTACAAAAATTTAATACAGGTATGTTAAAAGCAGGTTTGGTAGGTGCCGGACACTTGGGAAAAATACATTTAAAGCTTCTTAATCAATCAGATAGATATGAATTGATAGGATTCCATGATAAAGATGTTGAAAATGGAAAGAAACTGGAAGCAGAATTCGGATACAAATATTTTGAAAATTTTGATGAATTGCTGAGCCAGATTGATATGCTGGATATTGTAACGCCAACAGTTTATCATTATGATTATGCTTTAAAAGGCATCGAAAAAGGACTTCATTTTTTCATTGAGAAACCGGTTACCCAAACGCTTGAACAGGCTGAAGAAATCCTGAAATTATGTCAGGAAAACGGGATTAAAGCTCAGGTAGGTCACGTTGAGAGATATAATCCGGCTTTTATTGCCACCAAAGAATATATCAAAAATCCAATGTTTATTGAGATCCACAGACTCGCTGAGTTCAATCCACGCGGAACTGATGTTTCTGTAGTCCTGGATCTGATGATCCATGACCTGGATATTCTGTTGAGCATGGTAAAATCCAAAGTGAAAAATATCCATGCCAGCGGCGTTTGCGTGGTCAGCAAAACACCGGATATCGCTAACGCCAGAATAGAGTTTGAAAATGGCTGTGTTGCCAATCTTACTACATCCAGGATCTCTATGAAAGCCATGAGGAAAAGCAGGTTTTTCCAGAAAGACGCTTATATCTCCGTTGACTTTCTGGAGAAAAAGGCAGAAGTAATCAGAATGAAAGATGCTCCGGAAAACCCTACTCCATTTGATATGATCATTGAAAATGCAGATGGAGAGAAAAATCAGATCCTGTTTGAATATCCGAACATTGAACCCAATAATGCTATTCTGGATGAATTAAATTCTTTTGCTGATGCCATTACCGATGGTAAAAATGTGGAAGTCTCCTTAGAGGACGGAACTGAAGCGCTGAAAGTAGCATTGGAAATTATGAAGCTGATCAGCTGATAACAAAATAATCTGCTGTATCATCTATGGCAAAATCAGAATCCTATCTCGTACCTTTTAAAGCTACAAGATAGGATTCTGATTATTCAGCAAAGAAAACTCTTATAATTTCGTCAATTCAATATTTACGAAAATTGAATAAATAAAGATTTATTCTTGCAAACTCATTTTTTACAACAAAAAAAGCGATATATTTGAAAATAATTCAATAAACAATTGAAAGATTTTATTTTATATATCCCGTGGACTTCCGGCAAAATAAGCCATCATAAGGCAGGATTCTTATGGTTGGATTATCCATTACCAATAAATTCTAAATATTCCTCTTATTTTATTTAATATTCAAAAAACAACTATGAAAAGGACTCTCTTAATATCCGCTTTACTATTGTCTCAATTTGGGACATCACAATTATTAAAAACATCCGGATCAAAAATTGTTAATGACAAAGGCGAAAACATCCAGTTGAGAGGTCTTGGATTAGGAGGATGGATGCTTCAGGAAGGATATATGCTAAAGACAGCAGATTTTGCAGGCCCTCAATATAAAATCAAAGAAAAAATAGCAGGCCTTATTGGGGAAGACGGGATGAAAGAGTTTTATAAGGCTTACCTGAAAAACGGAATTACAAAACAGGATATTGATTTTCTGGCTAAAGCAGGCTTTAATTCCATAAGGCTTCCCATGCACTATAATTTATATACATTACCTATAGAAAAGGAACCGGTAAAAGGTAAAGATACCTGGTTGGAAGAGGGCTTTACAATGACCGACAACCTGCTGCAATGGTGCAGAGAGAATAAAATATATCTGATTCTTGATCTTCATGCTGCCCCGGGAGGACAAGGAAATGATGCCAATATTTCAGATAACGATACTTCGAAGCCCTCTCTCTGGGAAAGTGAGGAAAATCAAAGGAAAACCATTGCTCTCTGGAGGAAACTGGCTGAAAGGTATAAAGATGAAGCATGGATTGGCGGCTATGATATCATCAATGAGCCCAATATCAATTTCACAGGGAAAAACCCTAATGGAACCGACGAAATGTCAAATGCTCCTCTTTGGAAACTGCAAAAAGAAATCACTACTGCTATTCGTGAGGTTGATAAAAACCACATCATCTTCATAGAAGGAAATGGCTGGGGTAACAATTATAATGGATTACCCTCCATCTGGGATGACAATATGGCTTTCAGCTTTCATAAATACTGGAATTACAATGATGATAAAACCATACAGTTTGCCTTAGATCTGAGGAAAAAGCATAATATGCCGATCTGGCTTGGAGAAACCGGTGAAAATTCCAATGTCTGGTTTACGGAATTAATACAGCTGCTGGATAAGCATACTATTGGTTATGCCTTCTGGCCCATGAAAAAAATTGATAATATAGCAGGCATCGCCAATGTAAAAACCACTCCGGAGTATGAAAAGCTTTTACAATACTGGAAAAACGGAGGTGAAAGGCCCTCAAAGGAATATGCACAAAAAGCCCTGATGCAGATTGCAGATCATTATAGGTTCGATAATGTTGAAATTAAAAAGGATGTTATCGATGCAATGTTCAGGCAGGTAACTGATGCTAGCACAAAGCCTTTTAAAGAACATATCGTTCCGGGAAGAGTATTTGCTTCGGAATATGATTTAGGAAGAATGGGATCAGCCTATGTGGATAAAGATTTTATCAACCTTTGGGTAAGTGATCCGGACAAAAGATCGGAATGGAATTCAGGTCAGCAGATGAGAAATGACGGAGTTGATATTTACCTTTGTAATGACAAGATAACGAACCGGTATTATGTAGGAAAAACAGAAGCCGGGGAATGGCTTCAATATACCATTACGGCAAAAGCTGACAAGAACTATCTTTTTCAGATCAGGTACTCTTCGAGAAAAGCCTCTAAAATAAAGCTGGAAACAGCCTCAGGTAAGCCTTTAGCCACTGTTTCTTTAAGTCCTACAGGAAAGAAAGAACATTGGAACACTGTTTCGGTTAAAAATATTCACCTGAGAAAGGGAGAAAATAAGATCAGGATTATTTTTGAAAATGATGGAGTCAATCTGAATTATTTTGAAGTTAAATAAAGATAATTGTCTTAAATTGTCACTCTCTTTTAGTCTATAAAAGGGAGTTTTTTTTTAACCTTATTATCATGAAAAAAATCACTTTTCTTTTTCTTTTTATTGCTGTATTCATGTCAGCTCAACAAACAACATTGGAACAAAAAATTAATGCCATTACCAAAGATAAAAAAGCGACTGTCGGAATTTCCGTTCTGGGTTTTGAAAATCATTTCAAATACAGCAAAAATGGTGAGGCAAAGCTTCCCACGTTGAGTGTTTTTAAGTTCCATATTGCCTGTGCTGTCCTGAATCTTGTAGATCAGGGGAAACTGTCTCTGGATCAAAAAATATTTATCAAAAAAACTGATTTACCGGAAAATACCTGGTCTCCGATCCGGGAGAAATATCCTGATGGGAACGTTGAACTAAGTCTGAATGAAGTGATTGATTACACAGTCGCTTTGAGTGACAATAACGGCTGCGATCTTCTTTTAAGACTTATCGGAGGTACACAAACCGTCCAGCAATTCATGGATTCCAAAGGAGTGAAAGGATTCCGGATTAAGCACAATGAGGATGATATGCATAAGAACTGGAAAAACCAATACGGAAACTACAGCACCACCAATTCTGCTGTGCAGCTGCTAAAAAAGTTTTATGACGGTAAAATACTTTCCAGACCATCTACGGATTATCTGATGCAGATCATGCTGGGAACCAAAACAGGAACCAATAAAATTGTAGAACAACTGCCAAAAGGAACTCCGGTTGCCCACAAAACAGGAGCTTCAGGGAAGTACGACAATGATCTTACGGTGGCAGAAAACGATATGGGAATTATAACGCTACCTGATGGAAAGCACTATGCCATTGCCGTTTTTGTAAACAACTCCTACGAATCAGATGTCATAAATTGCAAAATTATCTCTGATATTTCCAAGGCTGTATGGGATTATTTTAATAAGTAAAATATTAAGCTTAATTTTAGAGCTGAGAATTGAACATATTTTCAATTCTTGTATTAATATGAAAAAGGTATTACTATCAATCTGTACATTCTGTTTTGCATTCTTTTTTTCACAAAAGGGTCAAAACTATCTAGAGATCAGCTATTCAAGTGTATGCTGTGGGACGCCTTCGGAAGAACCAGTAATTTCTTCCCTGAGACAGTTTGAAAAAAAGAATAAGATCAAAGGAATGGAAATTCTTATTCAGAGCGGCCTGGGAAGGGAAGGTGAGTTTAATCTGTATGTGGGAACGGATAAACTTAATGCTAAACAAAAAAAACAACTGATCCAAAATCTTAGTGCTGTAACTGCTCTTCAAAATGGAAAAAGAAAGGGAAACAGCAGCGGATTTGTCAACTTTGATCCGACAGTCACCGTGTCTCAGCCGGATCTTATGAATGCAAGAAATTTAACTATCTATAAAAATAAAGAAAAATGATCAAAAACATTGTAGTTATCGGAGCGGGAACCATGGGGAATGGTATTGCACATACTTTTGCACAAAGCGGTTTTAAAGTAAACCTGGTAGATGTATCCCAGGAAGCTTTGGACAGAGGAATAAAGACCATTACCACCAATCTTGACAGAATAATTGCAAAGGGAAACCTTACGGAAGAACAAAAAACAGAAACATTAGGAAACATTACTACTTTTACAGCCCTTAATGAAGCTGTAGGAAGTGCTGATCTTATCGTAGAAGCAGCTACTGAAAACCAGGATTTAAAATTAAAAATCTTCGGTCAGATGGATGAATTTGCACCGGAAAACTGCATTTTGGCGACGAATACATCATCAATTTCCATTACTAAAATTGCTGCCGCTACAAAAAGAGCTGATAAAGTAATCGGAATGCACTTTATGAATCCGGTACCGATTATGAAGCTTGTTGAAATCATCAAAGGATATTCTACTTCTAAAGAAACGTTTGATTCCATCTATGAAATGAGTAAAACATTAGGAAAAGTTCCGGTGGAAGTTAACGATTATCCAGGATTCGTAGCCAACAGAATCTTAATGCCAATGATCAATGAGTCTATTGAAACACTTTACAACGGTGTTGCCGGAGTTGAAGAAATAGACACAGTAATGAAATTGGGTATGGCTCATCCGATGGGTCCGCTTCAACTGGCAGACTTTATTGGTCTCGATGTATGCCTTGCTATCCTGAACGTGATGTACGACGGATTCAAAAATCCGAAATACGCCCCGAATCCGTTGCTGGTAAACATGGTAACAGCCGGAAAACTGGGTGTAAAATCAGGGGAAGGCTTCTATGATTATTCTGAAAGTAAAAAAGCTGAAAAAGTTTCAAAAATGTTTTTGAACTCATTTTAAGTCAATAATTTTATTTATCTTTGAGAAAGTTAAAACATTAAAAAAATGAAATTACCAAAGTTTTTATTAGCAGATAATTCGGAGTTTCCAGAAGATTTATTCGTAGTCCACACAGAATATCCAAGATTTATCTTAAACGTTGAGGAAGAAGAAGTTGAGTGGTTGGATGATCTTGAAGGTGATGATGAAGAAACGATGGCAGATGAAGCTACGAAAGTGGTAGAAGCAGCATTTAAATGGTGCGATGAAGAGTTGGCTAAGTACGACGAAGAAGAGGAAGATTAATAACAATCCAAACATAAAAAAGGAACTCCAAAGAGTTCCTTTTGTTTTATTCTGATTTGTTAAACTTCAATAATAAAAGATTGTCTTTATACAATTCCAGGGTATTTCCGGAAATCACATACTTGTTGGCTTTTCCCATCATATCCATAAAGTTCTGCTCTACACCGATATTATTACACATCATCTTTGTAGATCCCATTTGCCCGGCAGAAAAACTTCCTGTAGACGGATCTACTTTAGCCGTTCCAAAATAGTTATTACAACCGGCATTTCCGGTGATTTTCTCTCCTTCAATATTCAGCGTTGGGATTTTGCCTTTTACATTTTCTGCCAACGTCCATTTTGTATTTGCAAGTGCAGGCTGAGCTTTTCCTACCTTAGAAGCCGATGGACTGGTCATGGTTCCACATGAAGCCAAAACCGCTGCTGTACATATACTTAAAAAAAGATTTTTCATTTTTTTCTTTTTGAATTAACCAAATTTACGGAAATTATATTATTTAAACGGGTTCCTGTAAATTTTATTATTCATTAACACCTTGCATTTTGAATAGTTTTCAAGCACAAATACCATCTTTGTCTATAATCTGTCACCGGACTCCTTCGTGTGTCATTGAAACTGGGTTTAGCCCAAGATTTGGATCAAGCCCAAAAGTTGGGGTCTTGTAACATTTAGATCTATTTAATTTTTAAAATTCACGCAAAGATTTCTTTTTGATTACTCTTTATTTTAAGTAAGCTAAGAAATGAATCGATCTTTAATCGATTCTGATGAAGCGCGCTTAGTCAGCAGCTATGCTGCCTTCTTTGCCTACTTGAAATGGAACATTATTTTTTTTAAACTTTGCGTGAAAAACGAGCTCAATAATTTTGATGCTAATCAATAATAGACAGAATTTTTACATTCAGACCCAATTTATTATATCCCCAATTTTTGAGACTGATCCCAAGATTTATCTGAGACCTACATCAATAAAAAAACGGACCTTACAAAGTCCGTTTCTATATATTGTTTTTTACATTTAAGATCTCAATTCAGCATTGAATTCTTTCTGGAAAGATTTAATTAGGGAATCCATTACTTCTGTGATTTCCTTTTCTTCCAGTGTTTTTTCCTCGTTTAACAGCTCGAAGCTCATTGCGTACGACTTCTTCCCTTCCGGCAGATTTTTCCCTTCATAAACATCGAATAGGTTGATGCTCTTAATGAATGGGGATTTATTTTTCTTTGCAATCTGATATAAATCCTGATAGTTAACAGTCTTATCAATCAATAAAGCTAAGTCTCTTCTGATTTTGTTGAATTTCGGAATGTCTTTAAACTTCAATTCATTTTTAGAACGTAATTCCTGAGCTAATTCAATCTCGATTTCAGCATAGAAGCAATCCTGATCAATATCAAAGTCTTTCAACAATACCGGCGCTACTTTTCCGATTCTTACCAAGACTTTACCGTCTGCCTCATACGCTAATGCATCAGAGAATCTTTCGTCTGATAAAGCTACTTCTTTATAGTCTACGGCTAATCTTTCCAGCAATACTTTTACATAGGCTTTAAGATTATAGAAACTTACTGCCGATTTAGGTTGCAGCCAATTCTCAGCAACATCTCTCCCTGAAACCAGAATAGCTAATTGTTTTCTTTCTTCGTATTGATCTTTTTTAAGATAGATCTTCCCGAACTCAAAGAATTTAATATCCTGATTTTTCCTGTTGATATTATACACTGTATTCTGAAGAAGCCCTTCCAATAAAGATTTTCTCATGAAAGCAAGATCACCGCTTAAAGGGTTCAATAGTTTTACGGCATCCGTTTCATCTTTTACAGAAGTCAGTGAATTATTCATTACTTCATTGAAACCAAGCCCCTGTAAAGTTCTTGCCCAGCTATTTTCCAATTCATCCTGATCATTGGCGCTTAGTTTAACAGGGGTAAATGAAATTTTTTGTGGAGCATCGATTTTGTTGTATCCGTAGATTCTGAGAATCTCTTCAATCACATCAATTTCTCTTGTCACATCTGCCCTGTAAGCAGGAACAGAAATTTCGAAACCGTTAGGAATCTCATTTAACACCTGGATTTCCAGCGCCTTTAAAATTTCTTTTACTTTTTCCCTGTGAATTTTTGTTCCTAAAATCTGTTCAATTTTTGAGAACCTTAAGATCACATAGTTATCTTCAATTTTCTTAGGGTATTCTTCCAACAGGTCTCCCTTCAATTTACCTTCTGCTATCTCCTGAATCATTTTAATAGCATGGGTAATAGCTGTTCTTGTAATATTGGGATCCACCCCTCTTTCAAATCTGAAAGAAGCGTCTGTATTCAGACTATGTAATTTCGCACCTTTTCTTACCGCTACAGGGTTGAAATAAGCACTTTCCAGGAATATTGTTTTTGTAGTTTCAGTCACTCCTGAATGTTCTCCTCCGAATACTCCGGCAATACCCATCGGGTTATCTTTACCGTCTTTGATTATGATTTCAGAACCATTCAATGTTCTTTCCACCCCATCCAAAGTTGTAAACTTTGTTCCTGGCTTTACCAGTCCTATTTTCACTTTTTTGTCAGCAATTTTATCAGCATCAAATGCGTGAAGAGGCTGACCGTACCCATGAAGAATATAGTTGGTAATGTCTACCACATTATTGATCGGGCTTAGTCCGATGGCTCTTAACCTGTCTTTCAACCAGGATGGTGATTCTGCCACTTTTACATCTTCAATCACTGCTCCGATGTACCTTGGACATAATTCAGCATCTTCAATTTCGATGCTAAAATCATTTGAGCCCTCACTATTCAAAGCTTCTGAAGCCACTTTATTAAACTGTGATTTCAATTGATTGGTAGAAAGATAAGCATGAAGATCCCTGGCAACACCATAGTGAGACATTGCGTCAGTTCTGTTTGGCGTTAACCCGATTTCAAAAACCTCATCATTGGTCAGTTCAAAATAATCGGCAAAGTTTTTTCCCACTTCATATTTTGTCTCATCCAGTACCATAATTCCGCCGTGATCATCGCTAAGGCCCAGCTCATCTTCTGCGCAAATCATTCCCTGGGAAACCTCTCCTCTGATCTTTGCTTCTTTAATTTCAAAAAAGTTTCCGGTTTTATCATAAATTTTAGTTCCGACAACCGCTACAGGAACCGTTTGGCCGGCTTCTACGTTAGGAGCCCCGCAAACGATGTTCAACACTTTTCCGTTCCCTACATCTACTGTTGTCTTCTTAAGTTTATCAGCATTCGGATGTTTTTCACAGGTTAATACTTTACCTACAACAATTCCTTCCAGACTGCCTTTTACACTTTCAAATTTTTCTATCCCTTCAACTTCAAGACCTATATCTGTAAGGAACTCACCGATTCTTTCAGTTTTTAATTCCGTTTTTACAAAGTCTTTCAGCCAATTGTTTGATATTTTCATCTGATAATTTTATTTTTTCTAAAGCCGGATACTGCCTATGAATGTATCCGGTGTATTTTCAAAATTGATTTGAATTTGTACAATTACCATTGTACTATTTTAAACGTACAAATGTCGTGTTTTTTTGAGAAATAGAGAAATTTAGGGGCAACTTTAAGATAATAAATTTTCATTAATTGGTCCTTTACGAACCGTCCCAATTCTGTCTGTGTGCTCATTGCTCTATTTAAAAGATTTTCAAAACAATAGTAAAATTTCTCATCTAATTCCGGGTAGATCATTGGAAGGATTTACCGCTTTTTTTAAGCTGTCGGAAAACAATACCAAGCCTGAAGCCATCATAATAATGTCTTTTAAAACCAAGCGACCTGCTCCTGACAGATACGGAAACCCATACTGAGGGGTAGGATAATCCCCATCCAGCTTAGGAACATAGGCCTCCGGGGTAGTGATTAAAAAAGAAAGTGTTACCAACGACATTAAAAACGTTAACATTCCTCCCACAGTACCTGCTTTAGGAAACCAAATACCTGACAGAACCAATACTCCTATCAGAAAAATCATTGTGCCCAAACCATAGGAAAATATATAGGTTCCGTTCTCCTTATGCCAGTTAATATTTTTCTGTACTATTTTTCCCTCCGGATTTTTATATAAACTGTATTCGGCAACGATTTTTTTATCTTTATTCTCCACCTTATTTTCTGCATTTTTATAAAAAAAGCTCATCAAAGGACTGTTAGCAACAAAGGGAACAATCCCGTCCGCTTCATATTGAAAAGCTTTAAGCCCGCCGATCCAGGCCATAACAACAAAAATTGAAATTCTAAGAAAATTGAGAAAATAAGTATCCAATTTTAATAAACGGTTGTATACGCTAATGTTTTGCATGTGGTTTACTTTTTTTTACAAAGGTATCCTCATGTAAGATGTATTAACATAGATATTTCATGACATTATATGGACATTTTCGCCACCACAGAAACTCCTACCTTTTTTCTGTAATTTTTGGGAGAACAGCCTACTGATTTTTTGAAATACCTGCTGAAGTAGAATTCATCGGTAAACCCCAGCTCTGATGCTATTTCTTTTACAGAACGATACGTAAGGTGCAGCAGTTTCTTAGACTCCAGAATGATTCTTTCATTGATAAGCCGGGTCGGTGTTTTATTAAATTCTTTCTTAACAGCTTTGCTTAATGTATTATTTGTAATACTCAGTTTATCACTGTAAAATGAAAGTTCTTTTTCATTTTTATAATGGGTTTCCAACAGTTTTTGAAATTTCGAGGCATTTTTATTGACTAATTTTCCACTAGAAGTTATGTTGTGATCAATATTGCTTTTTTGTTTACTTGCTAAGGCAAGGATCAACTGAATATAGGTTTTGATTATCGATTCTGAAAACGGATGTTGTTCTGATTCTTCTCTTTTAATGTGATTAAAAAGTCCGAGAATATATTCATAGCTCTCTTTGGAAAGTTCTATAGCAGGATTTAAATAAATATTATTAAAAAGTAAACCATTACAGGCCACTTCTTCTTTATGATATTCTATGCAATAATAATCACCATGAAATAGGAGAATAGAAATATTTTCCCCTGTTTCTGAAAACAGCTTTAATTTTTGATAAGGAGAAAGAAATAATATATTATAACCTTTATAAGCATAGTTTATTTCATCTACAGAGAAAAAGCCGGAACCTTTCCATACTATTACACTATAGTTTTCAGTAGTAAATTCTGAAGGGAAACCGGAATAGTATGATTGTATGTGTATAGGCATATTTTTATTTCAAGATTGAAGAACAAGTTTAGGATTTTCATTTATTCTTTCCATCCGCTAATTCCGGATGCACACCCCAGAAAATATCTGTCATAGGATACTATCAGGCCATTCTTTTCAAAAATATCCTTTACAGATCGGCTATTTTGAAATTGCTCCGTATAAACCCAAAGCATTTTATAGTCATCAGGATCACCCAAAAATAGTTTTCCCAGAACAGGGATCACTTTACCCAAATAGAATTTATAAAAAAAGTAAATCCATTTATTTTCAGGTCTGGATACTTCTACGAAACTAAATTTTCCACCTTTTTTAAGAATCCTTGTTATTTCTTTTGCTAATATTTCAAGTTGTTCTGCATTAAATGTTTTTAATCCATAGGCACAAGAAACAATATCATAATAGTCTGACGGAAGATGATGATGAAGAATATTTTCACAAATCAGATGCAGATTTCCCTGGAAAATCTTTTTTGCTTTATTTCTGGAGTTATCAACCATTTTTTCAGAAAAGTCAAGAGCAGAAAATTGAGCATTAGGAAAATTCTTATGTAAATAAACCCAGTTTTCTCCCAGACCTGAAAGTAAATCAATAACTTTTAAATCATTATTAGAATTTCCTAATTTTTTTAAAAACTGTTTTCGCCATCTGATAGAAAAACCAAAAGAAGTAATATAATTCATCCTTTCATATGATCCTGCCATATGATTGAAAAGTTTTTTAACATAATTGGGATCATAGATGTTTTTCATAAACCGGTGGGATGCAAGAATATTATTTTTTCACTAATATATTGTGAAATAATGAGTAAAACAATTCCCATAAACAGTAAAAGCCGGAAAATTCCGGCTTTACTGTTTTTCTATTCTTAATTACAATCCGATAACCGGCATTGATAACATTAAAATATTTTCGTTGTCTTCAAGACCATCAAGTGGTTCAATGATTCCGGGCCTGTTGGGTTGAGACATTTTCATTGTGATATCATCAGATCCCAGTATGGTCAGCATTTCAGTTAAAAACTTAGAGCTGAAACCGATGTTAATATCTTCTCCGTTGTAATCGCAAGGTATCTGCATATCTGCCTTGTTTGCATATTCGGTATCTTCGGCGTGAAGATGAAGGATATTCCCTGAAAGTTTAAATCGTACCTGGTTGGTGGATTTATTAGACATGATTGACGCTCTTTTGATAGCCCCCAGCAAAAGATTTCTGTTGATGGTCAATACATTTGGATTTTCTTTTGGAATCACCGCGGTATAGTTAGGATATTTTCCATCGATCAGTCTACAGATCCAGATATGCTTATCAAATGTAAATTTAGCCATGTTTTCATTGAAGTCGATTTTAACCTCTTCGTTCGAACTTGCTAAAATATTTTTGAAAATGTTTAAAGGTTTTTTAGGCATGATGAATTCCATAGGCTCTGCATTCATCAGGTCTGCTCTTTTATAAACAACCAATCTGTGAGAATCTGTAGAAACGAAGTTCGTTTCGTTTTCCCCAAACTGGAATAGTACTCCTGTCATTACCGGTCGAAGAGAGTCGTTACTGGTTGCAAAAAGGGTATTGGTAAGCGCCTCAGATAAAACTCCCGCCGGCATTGTTACGCTTTGGGAAGCATCAAATTCCGGCAATTCCGGATAATCGTCAGCATTGTCCAATGCTACCGCAAAATTATCTTTTTCGTCTAAAATCTCAAGCTGGCTTCCGGTTCCTTCCGCATTGTCTTTTACAACAAATGTTAAAGGTTGCTCACCATACGTCTTGATAAAATCCTGAAAAATTTTAGCAGGAACAGCAAATTTACCCGTATCATCAGACTTTACCTCCAAAGAAGTAACAAGAGTCGTTTCGCCATCTGATGCTGTAATGGTAACATTATTTCCGTCTAATTCAAAAAGATAGTTTTCTAAAATAGGTCTCGATTGAGAGCTTGATATTACGCCACTTACAGTTTGCAAAGCCTTCTGCAGTTCACCACTTGAAATAATAAATTTCATAGATTTAAAAATAAGTTTCTACAAATATAATAAATAGATATAACAAAGAAAAAAATAATCTTGAGGAGTTTTTAACAAAGATCATTAATTCGTTTACTGGCTTGGCGTTGCGTTTTGTCTCCTCTATTTCCAAAGATGACAGCAAATCTGCCATTATAAAAGTGCAAAGCTTATCTTTGTAAAAAATAAAAATGCGAAAACCACCTGTACATATCAGCTTTCTCAATGCTTTCCGGGGTGTTTTTGTGATGATAAAAACAGAACGGAATTTTCAGGTTGAACTGATGGCATTTTTCATCAACCTGTTTTTAATTTTTTATTTACAGCTTTCCGGCACCGATGCAGCCCTTATTCTCATTGTTTCTTTTGCCGTTTTAAGTGCTGAAATTTTCAATACCGCCATTGAAAGGATCTGTGATATCATTCAACCCGATTTCGATAAACGAATAGGCTTTATTAAAGATATTGCTGCAGGAGCTGTGGTTCTTATGGCTATCGTTTCAGTAATCGTCGGAATTCTTGTATACTGGAAATATATTTTTATTTAGACCGGAAGAAGAAAACCCAAAAATTTATTGACCTGTAACTTTCCAGGCTAATTTTTTATATGTGGTTGAATATTTCTATCTCCCAGACCTCAGGCATTTTCCTCTTCCAGCTTCATCACTGCATATTATTTGACAGCAATAAAAATATCTACTTCTGCATCTGATGCATCCTGCGCTTTTTCTCCATATATTTCAAAATCAGCCGTGAAGCTTCTTCCCAGTTCCATACTCCAGATTTTAAACCATTCATTAATGACCAGGCCTTCTGCCAGATCTCCTTTTGCTGTAAATTTGATATAATCTCCACCATCAAAAGATTTTCCGGTCATTCCCTCCGGAATATGATCAAGATGTTCTACTTTACATCCTAATAGTGTAGTATATGGCTTTGTATGATCTTTTTCATAATCTGTGTATATTGAGTAAACCTCATTGTCTACCTTGTTGGGTATCTTCCCCTGAATATTTTCAGTGATGAATTTTTCCCATAATGCTTCAATATCTTTGGCTGCCTGATTGTTTTCATTAGTTGTTCTTACTGTAATGCCAATTACCTTGAAAGGCTCGATTTTCGTTTTAATCATTTCTTTATTTTTGTTGGATGTCAAAGGTATAGAGGAATTGTGACAAGGGTATGTCAGGAGCTAAAAAAAATCTGCTGCAATTGTGTTTTAAGTTTTGACTTAAGCCAATTGACTTATATATTTTAATAAAAGAGTCTGTCTCAAAAGTGAGACAGACTCTTTTTCCTATTGTTATTTTTTAATGACTTTTTCTGAGTATATTTCGTTTTTATCAGTTGTTACTCTTACCATGTAAACTCCTTCTTTACGAGCTGTCAGGTCTATTTCTATTTCTTTTTCTCCACGTACTATTTTATTAAAAACTGTATTTCCGGTCATATCGCTTACTTCCAATGTTCCTGATGTAATTTCTTTGTTCAGAATTGCTTTAAATAGTCCATGGGTAGGATTTGGGGTTAGTGTGATAAACTTTTCTTCCACGGAAGACCTTGCATTCAACGGTGTCTGGCAGCTCATATCAATGTCAAAGTCAAAATACGGGTATTTGTTCCAGCTATAAGCAACATTCCCATAAGAGTCAATCATCGTCAGCCTGAATTTATGCGGACCTGTTGATCCAGCAGACAATGCATCATCAAAGCTATAGGTAACAAAATTAAAAGTAAAAAAGTTTCCAGATAACACAGGATAAGCATTCACTGGATATACTGCGCCGGTCTGCAAATTAATCAGGTCCAATTTAAGCTCCTTCAAAGTGATTCCAGCCGGAAGATGATAATATCCCTGAAGGTCTGAAGTAGCATGTATACATTGCCCTGGCTCATAAAGAAAATCTATATTTCTGTCCGAAGAAACACATATGGTTTCTGCTAAATCTTTCCAGTAATTCGTTTCTCCTGCCATCATATGAAATCCGTTAGTTCTATTAAAATAAGACCTAGCATGACCATTACTTGGATCTTGGGCAACAGTTTCAAGTGGCCCGGTATACGATCCGTTAGGACTGGCAATAGATGCGGCAGCCAGGATTGCATCATTGTTTGTATTAGCATGAATAACCGTAAACCTTATCCCTCTGTTAATTTTAAAATCCATCACATTTGCAAATGCCTCATAAGAACCATAATTGGCAGCAAAAGCAGGATTTACAAGATAAGAATTAAGGCCAGTTGAAGCTCTTTCTGCATCAGTAAATACAACAACCCTTGTTTGCTGCAATGAATTCAATGTTTTCTGGGGGCTTATAATATCAGGATTTGGAATTCCGTCTAAGGCATCTCCCACCAGGCCCATAGATTGTTGAAAATAATCTCCGAAATCCAACCGGCGTTCAAAATTCTGTGCTGTAAAAAAATCATTGGTAAAATCAGATTCTATATAAATTAAGGGTTTATACACTCCTGTGTCATTATCAAATACCCCAGTCCCATATTGTACCACTGCTACCCTGTTTTCAGGATTACAGGCGATAAGCTGTTCCATTAATTTAATAGCGCCACGCCTCATCACTAAATATTCGGACTTATCCAGGGAACCTCCATTATCCAGCATAAAAATATAGTCAAGCTGTGCACTTAAAGTACCGCATGACATAAAAAATGTCATCAAGACAAATAAAAATGTTTTTTTCATGATCATTATTTTATTAGTTGACCCTAAAAATAACACTTCTTTACTAATAAGAAAAAAATTAAATAAAAATTTATTTATAATGTAAAATATAAATCTAAATATCAATAAAATAGAATATAAAAACACAACCTCTATGAAATAGCAATTGTTTTGGTAATTATTTTAATGAATAATCTTTTTAGCTTATAATTATTATAATTAATAGAAGCAGTCCCAAAAGTGAGATAATCTTTTATATTTACAAAAAGATTGCCCTTCTTGAGACCGCCGCTTATTGAGTATTTTAAAATACAGCCCCATGCAACTTGTTATTTCTGCACGGGTTCGTAATAAAAAATGAACCGTTATATATATCTTTCAATAATGGGTATGGCTACTTCAGCCATCATTCCGTATCCTTTTTCATTGGGATGGACTCCATCTGCAGAAAGCAGAATTTCTTTATCCCTTATCAATGCTGAATAAAAATCAATATACCCCAAAGAGTAATCTGCAGCAATACTTTTAAGAATTTCATTATAAGCAATCACCTCTTCATTTGACCTTAATTTTCCCGAGCCCGTCACTACTCCATCAATATTTTTAGAAACAGGAAGAATACTTACCAGATAAATATCGCTTGAAAATTGTTTGGCCTGCTGAACAGCAGTGATGATATTATTTTTAAATTTTCCAGGATCTACTACCTGTACTCCGTCTTTTATAGCCAGATCATTGGCTCCGTAGCTTATGAAAACCAGATTCCCGTCTGCGGAATTTCTTGCGCTTAATTCTGCAGGCATCCGCTTCAATAAACCTTCTGTTGTTTCTCCACCGATTCCCAAATTGAATAAGATCAGTTCATGCCCATTTCCTTCATGAAATTTCTGAAGGGCATATCTCTTTAAAATATCTACCCAACCTCCAAAAACGCCATCATATTCTCCATACGTTATACTGTCTCCAAAGAACAGTCCATATACTATTTTCTTCATTCAATTAATTCTTTGTTTATTGATTTTTGCTTCTTACCCAAAGCTTCTAATTATTTTTCAAAGTAAGATAAAAATCTGCTAAATCAGCCTAATCTGCGAGAGATTTTTTATGACAGGATGTATTGATAAGATTTTAAACCATTAAGATTTCTATGTTGATGATTCTTTAGATTTTAGATACTAAGATAGAATCAACAAGTTGATTGGATAAATTGGTGGTATTTCAAACCTTATAGGTTTTTGAAACCTATAAGGTTTAATTAAGGAGTATTGATGATTCATCAATCTAATTTCAGGATAATATTCCTGTGCGATTCGATAATTTCCACCAGAATTTCAAATAATGTTTGCCCTTTTCCTTCCGTTAGATCCTTTAGCTTTTGCCGGACCAATTCTATATTGAAAGGCTTACCTTTCCTGATTTTATTTTCGTAAAATTCTTTAGTTGCTATGAGCCCTAAATCCTTTCTTGATTTTTCTGACTCTTCCCACAGGATCTCAATTTCCTCATGACTTTCAAATATACCAAAACCTCCATAAAGGATATCATTAAACCCATCTAAGGTTCCTACTTTCCAATCGGTGTCTTTCATTAAGACCTTTGAAATTTCTTCGTAAAAACCCTCTAAAGACGAAAAATGACCGCCATGAATGACGATCATTTTTCTTGTATTGTTATTTGAAGTATTCAACACCGTTTTTGAATATGTTGTGATAATTCGCGGTTGGTATGTTTCTCATAAGACCTTCCGTAAATCGTTCCGGGTGTCCCATTCTTCCGTAGATCTTTCCGCATGGGCTGGTAACTCCTTCAATTCCGAATAATGAATTGTTCGGGTTGAACGGCATTCCGTGAGCAATATTTCCATCAAAATCGATGTACTGCGTTGCGATCTGCCCGTTTTCATATAACTTTTTGATTTCTTCTTCCGAAGCCATGAAACGTCCTTCTCCGTGAGAAATCGGAATGGTGAAAATCTGATCTTTCATTCCCTTTAACCATGGGCTTTCGTCATTCACTACCTTTACCGTTACCATCTGAGAAATATGTCTTCTGATAGCGTTGTGAGCCAGGGTCGGAGAATTTTCATCCAGATCCTTGATTCTTCCGTAAGGCAATAATCCTGATTTAACCAAAGCCTGGAAACCGTTACAGATCCCGATGATCATACCGTCTCTGTCTAATAGTTCATGAACTGCATTTCTCATTTTGTCGTTCTTTAAAACGTTGACAATGAATTTCGCAGAACCATCCGGCTCATCACCTGCTGAGAAACCTCCTGAGAAGGCAAGAATCTGTGAAGTTCTGATCTCTTCTACCCATGCATCAATGCTTTCATCCAGCAATTGGTGACTGATATTGATTAAAGGTAAGCTGCTTACTACAGCGCCTTCTTTCTGGAATGCATTTAAAGTGTCGTACTCGCAGTTGGTTCCCGGGAATACCGGAGCAAATACTTTAGGCTGTGCAATTCCGTGTTTTTTGATGATGATATTTCTTGGATTGATGGAGTTTGATTTTTCATCAATTTCCACTGTTATCTTTTCTTTTTCTACTGTTGGGAAAAGGTTTTCGAATGTACTTGTATAAGCAGACACTAGATTCAAGATGCTAGACTCAAGACCATTGATCTTTAAGATCCCTGAATCTTTTACTTCCCCTATTAATTGAAGAGATACATTACTTAGTTCTTCCGTAGCTTCGATGATCAGGCTACCGATATTTTTAGATAGCAATACATTTTCATCAGCATTGATTTCAGCTCCCAATCTGTTTCCGAAACTCATTTTTGCCAGTGCTACAGCTACTCCACCGTCTTTTACTGTTTTTACAGAAACGATTTTTCCTGATTTGATGTTTTCAAAGATGAATTCATAAATATCTTTTAAAGCATCATAGTTCGGAAGACCGTTTTCCTGAGCGATATGGTTGAAGAAATATACTTTGTTTCCTGCAGCTTTAAATTCAGGAGAAATGATATTTTGTTTCTCACCGTTGGCACATGCAAAAGAAATCAACGTTGGCGGTACATTCAGATCCTGATAAGTACCACTCATGGAATCTTTACCTCCGATTGCCGCTAATCCAAGGTTGATCTGTGCATCATAAGCACCCAGGAGGGAAGCTAAAGGTTTACCCCATTTTTCAGGAGCCTGACCAAGTTTTTCAAAATATTCCTGGAAGCTTAATCTGATGTTTTTATAATCACCTCCCATGGCAACAATCTTCGCCACACTTTCTACTACTGCGTAAGATGCTCCCAATAATGAGTTTTGTTTTGAGATTTCAGCATCGAATCCCCAGCTTGCAAGGGAAACCGTTTTGATATCTTTTGCGCCTAAGACCGGAAGTGTCTGCACACTTCCTTCCATCAGGGTTTGCTGATATTTTCCTCCTAAAGGCATCGCAACAGTTGTTCCTCCTACGGAAGAGTCAAACATTTCCAATAGTCCTTTTTGGGAAGCTACGTTTTTATCTTTTAAAGTATTCAGGAAGTTTTCTTCGTTGAATGCCTTAGTTTCTGCTTTTACTTCTTCAAGATGATTGATTTTTACTTCCTGGGATTTTGAACATCCGTTGGTATCAAGGAATGCTCTTGAAAGGTCAACAATTTTGTCTCCTTTCCAGAACATCTGCATTCTTCCTGAGTCTGTCACTTTTGCTACTTCTACGGCTACAATGTTTTCAGCTTCACAGAATTTGATAAACTTTTCTTTGTCTTTCGGATCTACTACAACGGCCATTCTTTCCTGAGATTCGGAAATAGCCAGTTCTGTTCCGTTTAATCCTTCATATTTTAATGGTAATACATCAAGATTTACTTCTAAAGAGTCTGCAATTTCACCAATCGCTACGGAAACTCCTCCAGCACCAAAATCGTTTGACTTTTTGATAAGTCTTGTCAGTTCAGGGTTTCTGAACAGTCTCTGGATTTTACGTTCTTCTACGGCATTTCCTTTCTGAACTTCTGAGCTCATGGTATGGATAGAAGTCTCGTCCTGTTCTTTTGAACTTCCGCTTGCTCCTCCAACTCCGTCACGGCCTGTTGCACCTCCTAAAATGATAATTGAATCACCGTTTGCAGGTTTTTCACGTCTTACCCAATCTACAGGAACAGCTCCGGTAACGAAACCAACTTCCATTCTTTTGGCTTTATATCCTTCATCATAAATTTCAGAAACCATCGTGGTTGCAAGACCAATCTGGTTCCCGTAAGATGAATATCCGTTCGCAGCTTGTTTCGTGATTGTTTTTTGAGGTAACTTCCCTGGTAATGTTTTATCTACTGATTCTAAAACATCTGCAGCCCCTGTTAATCTCATGGCCTGGAATACAAAAGATCTTCCGGACAATGGATCCCTGATCGCACCTCCTAAACACGTTGATGCTCCGCCAAAGGGTTCAATTTCCGTTGGGTGATTGTGTGTTTCGTTTTTGAATAATAAATACCAAGGTTCTTTTTTACCGTCGTATTCTGCTTCAATCTGGATGGTACAAGCGTTGATCTCATCAGAAATCACAAGGTTATCCAGATTGCCTGTTTTATGGAAATATTTACCACATACTGTTGCCAGGTCCATTAAAGAGATTGGCTTCAGCTCACGGCCTAAGAATTTTCTTTTTTCGATATAGTCATTGAAAATAGTTTCCAATGTATGTTTGAATTTTCCTTCAAACTGAATGTCTGACAATTCTGTTTCGAAAGTCGTGTGACGACAGTGATCGCTCCAGTAAGTATCTAATACTTTCAGTTCAGTTTCTGTAGGGTTTCTTTCTTCAGTTTTAAAATATTCCTGGATGAATTTCAGGTCATCTAATCCTAATGCAAAACCGTGATTGTTATAGAAATTTTCAAGTTCAGCATCGTTGAAATTGATGAAATTTTCGTGGATGATTACTTTTGAAGGGGTTTCATCAGCAGGAATATCCAGTACAGACAGGTCTTTTTCCTGAGATTCCACTTTATTGATCAAAAGGTCTTTGATTTTCACCAAATCAGCTTCTGTAACTCCTTCAAATTCGATCAGCTTTCCACTTCTTACTTTTGACTTTTCATTCTCTGTTAATAAAGCGATACACTGTTGTGCAGAGTCTGCTCTCTGATCGTACTGACCAGGCAGGAACTCCATTGCGAAGTGGATGCTTTTTGCAGGGTTTTCTGTATGTAAAATATCAGTCACAGGATCTACGAAAGTGTTGTTCACTACTTTTTCGAATTCCCCGTCATTCAAGTTAAAAATATCATACACATTGTAGACTTTCACACTTTGAATTGCCGGAACAACTGCTTTTACTTCATCAAAAATTTTTGGACTTTCAACATCGAAAATTCCTCTTTTTTCTACGAAAATTCTTTTGTTATTAGACATTAGATGTCAGATTTTATTTAATATTAGATTTATATTCAAATTTATTTCTTGCTATCTCTATTGAACGATTCAATTTTTCAAGCAAAATTCTTTCCGGAGGTAAGATAAGTAAATATTCTGCAATTTTTATATTATCTCCTTCGAGATTCATCAGTTCTATATGTTCGGTATTTTTTCCGGAGCAAAGAATTAAACCAATCGGTGGGTTTTCCCCTTCTACTTTTTCATATTTGTTAAGATAGGAAAGATACAGCTCCATTTGTCCTTTATGGCCAGCCTCAAATTCTCCTAATTTCAGTTCGATAACAACCAGAGATTTCAGTTTTCTATGATAGAAAAGCAAATCTATGTAATAATCTCTGTTATCAATCGTGATTCTTTTTTGCCTTGAAAGAAATGCAAAATCGCTTCCTAATTCAGAAATAAATTTTTGAAGTTCCACAATAATAGATTCTTCTAAATCTTTTTCAGAAAAAGTGTCTTTCAATTCTAAAAAATCAAGGAAATAAGGATCTTTAAAAACCAGATCAGGATTTAAAATATTATTTTCAGACCAATTTTTAAGTTCGTTGTTAATGATTTCTTCGGGCTTTTTACTTATTGCAGTACGTTCAAAAAGCAAAGAATTTATTTTTTCTTTTAAAGTTCTGACACTCCAATTTTCAATTTTACAAACTTCGAGATAGAAGTTTCTCTTAGTATCTTCCGAGATGGGAATAAGAAGTAAAAAATGTGTCCATGATAATTGTCGCATCGCTGATGCGACAATCTCAAAGTTATTAAAGACTGATGCAAACTGCATCATTTTTCGAATATTTTTTTCAGAAAAGGAACTTCCAAATTCTACGGTAAGATGTTGAGCAATTTGTAAAATTACTTCTTTACCATACTCTGCCCTTTTATTCCCCAGAACATCTTCATTTATTCTCTGTCCAATTTTCCAGTACAAAACCACCATTGCCGAATTCACCTGAACAGCGACCTGACTTTTTGTCTTATCAACCAGTTCTTTTAAATCGGTAATTAATTGTTGATGATCCTGATTCTGTAACATTATTAAAAATTAAATGTCAGATTTTAATATTTTCTTTTTACTTTTTTGGGTTAAAGTTTCTTTCTTTAAACCCATGTATATTGGAAATTTTTTTTCAAAAATTTCCTACAACTATTATTCTTTACAAATTTAAAGGAATAAGTCATATGTTCTTCAAATTTGAACTGCCGAATTTCCAATTTATATTATTTATTGATAAATTTATTCGGATTGTCCTTATGCTCTTTCTGAAAGTCTTCTGCATTTTTTATTTCTTCTTTCAGCCAGTTTTCAAAAAGAACTTTTTTTTCGTTAAAATCCTCAATGGCATAAAATGTTTTACCATCTTCTGAAACCAGGAATTTAAAACGATACAGTGTACCCAGATCTTTTTTCCTGTAATCATACGCGTTTACCTGGTAATATGGAAAATTTTCTTTAGGTCTTTCTACGATTTCAAAAAACAGTTTCTTTTCATCATCAGAAAATGTGTTATAAACATTGACGTAATAAATATCTGAGAGCTTTTTATTCTGTTTTTCAAAAAATTGAAGAATATTTTTTTCTTTCCCGCTGTAGGAAAACGGATATGGATAATATTTCCCATCAATCTCAATGTCTTCCCCTGATTGTTTTGCAAGCGGCTGAACGGTTTGCCCTCTGGTATTCATCACGCCCCATTTTCCACCTACAATTGCTTTGTGCTCATCATTGGTTTTCTCCCAGTCACACCCATCGCAAAAAGAGGCATAGCCATAATTAAACGGTGAGACGAAATCATGTTCCGGTTCTATAACTGTCTTTGCGTTTCTATCTACAAAACCTATTTTACCGTTTTTAACAAATCTTCTTACACCTTCGGAAAAATAATCCGCTCCATTATCATAAGAATAAGGTTGATAAAGAAGCTTTCCCTTTTCATCAAAAACAACTCCCCAAGCATTTTTCTCTACTTCACTTTTGTTAGCTAAAGAGGAGTCAATAAAAATTGTATTATTTACACTTTTAACCAATTCACCGTTTTTCACTCCGGTAAGATTGATAAACTGTGCAGGAATAATGATTTCTCCCTTTTTATTTTTTACTCCAACTAAATTATCTTTGGAAATAAAATACTTTAATACATCTTTTCCCTGAGAAAAAGAAAGTACAGGAATCATTACAACGAATAGAAGCGTCTTTTTCATGGTTGGATTAAATAAAATATGCAGCCCAAAAGACTGCATATATTTTATACTTTAAGATCAGCTTCCAATCCTATTAAGTCTTTATTCTGGTCCAGAATCGGTTGTACCTCATTCTTAATGAATTCGTCCGTCTGAATCGGGGCGAACCCGATAAAGTTTTTCGGATCTAAAACTTCTTTTAATTTTGATTTGTCTAATTTTAAAGAGTTATCATTTAAGATTCTTTCAATAAGGTCATTTTCTTTTCCTTCTTCCTTTACTTTCTTGGAAGCTTCCATAGAATGAACTCTGATTACTTCGTGAATTTCCTGACGGTCTCCCCCCGCCTTCACTTCTTCCATGATGATGTATTCTGTTGCCATGAAAGGAAGTTCTTCTTCAATATGCTTGTTGATTCTGTTCGGATATACTACGATTCCGTTCAGGATATTGTTCCAGATCAATAAGATAGCATCCACCGCTAAGAATGCCTGGGGAATGGTTAATCTCTTGTTCGCAGAGTCATCCAATGTTCTTTCGAACCATTGGGTAGAAGCTACCATGGCAGAACTTGTTGTAAGAGACATTACATATTTTGCCAATGCACCGATTCTTTCACTTCTCATCGGGTTACGCTTGTATGCCATTGCCGATGAACCGATCTGGTTTTTCTCGAATGGTTCTTCAATTTCCTTAAGATTCTGAAGCAAACGTAAATCGTTGGTGAATTTATGAGCAGATTGAGCAATATTTCCTAATAAAGCCACTACTTTAGCATCAATTTTTCTATCGTAAGTCTGTCCTGAAACTCCGAATACTTTTTCGAATCCGAATCTTTTTGAAAGTTCTTTATCTAAATGTTTTACTTTGGAATAATCTCCGTTAAAAAGCTCCAGGAAACTTGCAGCAGTTCCTGTAGTTCCTTTTACACCTCTGAAACGAAGGGTTTCAAGGAAGAAATCCAATTCTTCGATGTCAAGAACCATACTCTGTAACCAAAGGGTTGCCCTTTTTCCAACTGTTGTTAACTGAGCCGGCTGGAAGTGAGTAAATCCTAAAGTCGGAAGGTCTTTGTACTGAATTGCAAAATCTGCTAGGTTTTTCATTACGTTTACCAGCTTTTTCTTCAGGATTAAAAGTCCGTCACGGATCTGAATTAAGTCCGTATTATCTCCTACAAAAGCTGAAGTAGCTCCCAAATGGATGATTCCTTTTGCTGAAGGCGCCACATCTCCATAGGTGTGAACGTGAGCCATTACATCATGACGGAATTTTTTTTCATATTCTGCTGCTTTATCAAAATCGATGTTTTCAGCATTCGCTTTAAGCTCTGCAATCTGTTCGTCTGTAATTTCCAGGCCTAAATCTTTTTCGATTTCAGCCAAAGCGATCCAAAGCTTTCTCCAGGTACGGAATTTGTTATTATGTGAGAAGTTAAACAACATTTCTTCACTGGAATAGCGCTCTTCCAATGGATTTTTGTAGGAATTCATTCGTTCTTTTACTTTTTAGATGTACAAAAATACGGTTTTTCGGTGAGAGATGAAAATTCTGTTTTTATGATTTTTATGCTAAAAATTTTCCTGCCCCTGGTCCTATTTTAACGTTATATCTTAATATTATTATACAATCGGCAATCTTCAAACCCTGCAAATTAAAAGAGCTATACATTAAATCGAGTATGCTGCTATTAATAATAGAATAAAACTGCCTCAGAAATGAAACAGTTTTATTTTTGTTATGCCGTGGTACACAAAAATCGTTGAATATCCACACATTAGATGTGAGGTAAAAATGGATAATTCAGATGATTTTTACTGGTAAATTATAACATCATTCTTTTTAATCTGATATCCTTTTTTCTTGTAGGGAATTAAAACATAACTATCTTTAATATAGCTTCCGCTTTTCCAGATTTTATCTTTTCCTTCTTTTTCAAGAATAATGCTCTTTGCAGCTCCGTCCGGAATAAAAATTTCTGCCCGTTTCATGTCTTTGCTAAAGATAACAGCAGTCATTGTGTGATAGCTTTTATCCAAATTCACTTCTTTTAGCTTAATCTTTTGCTCAAAGACTTTCACGCAGTTATTTCTGATTTGTGAATAGGTATAACCTGCAGAGCCTTTACAACCATGAACATCCCTGTCTCCTCCTAAAGCCGGAGTATTTTGCTGTGCAAAAGTTAAAAACCCCAGGAACAATGTGCTCAATAAAATTGTTTTTTTCATATTTAATTTATTAATGTTTTCAGTCTGGTAAAGTATATCTAAAATAAGGAAATAATTTATTTCAGACTACAAAAAAAGCCACTCTTTCGAGTGACTTCATTTTTTTGAAAATTTGATTTTATTGATAAATCACGACATTGTCCTTTTTAAGCTGATATCCGCCTTTTTTAAAAGGAACCAGTACATAACCATCTTTTTTCCATGCCTTTGCTTTCCCTGCTCTGGTAAGAATTACACTTCCACCTTCAGCATCTTTAACGAAAACTTCAGCTTTTTTCATGTCTTTGCTGAAAATAACCGCAGCAATATAGTCTCCTTTTGAGGCTACTTCTTTCAATTTGATTTTTTCTTCAAATGTTCTTACACAGTCTTTTTTGATCTGAGAGTACGTATACCCTGCCGAACCAATGCATCCGTGCGCATCTTTATCACCACCCAACACAGGTGTTTTTTGTGCAAATACTAAAGTACCAAGGAACATCGCGCTAAGTAAAATTGTTTTTTTCATGTTGTTTGTATTATTATAGCTACGCAGGTTACTATAAAAAATCATGCCAAAAAAACATAAAACACATTGCTGTGAATATTTTTTTACTTATTTATTTTGACCAGTTGATTTTTGAATGCTTTACCTCATCTGAATTGGTTCCGATCATAATATCGAATTCACCTGGTTCCCAATCATATTTCAGGTCTCCGTTATAAAATTTCAGATGTTCAGGGGTTACATCAAACGTTACTTTTCTGGATTCTCCCTTTTTCAAAAATATTTTTTGGAAACCTTTTAATTCTTTCACCGGTCTTGTAATACTTCCTACCATATCTCTGATATACAATTGTACAACCTCTGCTCCATCATAATCTCCGGTATTGGTTATCGTTACAGATGCCTGGATAGTTTGGTTTCCTTTCGGATTTGCATTGGAGATGCTGATATCTGAATAATTGAATTTTGTATAGCTCAATCCGTATCCAAAAGAATACAACGGTGTATTACATTCATCCATATAGTTGGAACGGAATCTCTGGTATTCGCATTTTTCTACCAGCTTCTGATCCAATGGACGGCCTGTATTCTTAGCATTATAATAAATAGGCACCTGTCCGAGGCTTCTGGGAAAAGTCATCGGAAGTTTTCCTGATGGATTTACCTTCCCGAATAAAACATCGGCAATTGCACTTCCCGCTTCTGACCCGGCAAACCATGCATTCAATATAGCATCAGGAGTATCTTTCACATTGGTAAGGGCTAAAGGGCGACCTGTAAAAAGAACCATGGCAATCGGCTTCCCGGTTTTTTTCAACTCATTCAGCAAGTCTACCTGGGATTGAGGAATGGTAATTTCTGTCCTGGAAGAAGACTCACCACTCATTTCTGCAGATTCCCCGATAGCCAGCACAATTACATCTGCTTTATTGGCAACTTCCACCGCTTCTTTTAAAAGGGCTTCTTTTGAACGGTTGTCCCTGTCTGTTTTTTTACCGTGGGCGGCATAAATTTCTTCTAATTTGGCATCATAGTCAATATTAGCTCCTTTTGCAGAAATAAACCTGACTTCTTTTCCATAGTTTTCCTGTAGTCCCTGCATTAAAGAAACTGAAGAGCCATGTTTGGTAGCAACACTCCATGTTCCTCCCATATTCATGGAATTGTTTACCAATGGGCCAATTACAGCTACTGTTCCTGATTTTTTCAAAGGCAATACCTGACGATCATTTTTCAGCAATACCATAGACTGGGCAGCCACATTTCTTGCAACTGTACGGTTTTCCATGTTATAGACTTCTTTTGCCGCCCATCTGGCATCTCCATAACGATAAGGATCTTCAAATAATCCCAGATCATATTTGGCTTCAAGAATTCTTCTGGTAGCCGTATCAATTTCAGCCTGGGTCACTTTTCCTTCGGCTAATGATTTTTTAAGTGTAGTAAGGAAACCTTCGCCTACCATATCCATATCAATTCCTGCTTTTAAAGCTAGCGCCGAAACATGCTGGATGTCGCCTAATCCGTGGTCTACCATTTCATTGATTCCGGTATAATCGGTTACGACGAAGCCTTTAAAATTCCACATTTTTCTTAATACGTCGGTTTGAAGCCATTTATTGGCTGTAGCAGGAACTCCGTCTACTTCATTGAAGGAAGCCATTACGGAAGCTACTCCTGCATCTACCGCTGCTTTATAGGGAGGAAAGTATTCATTGAACATCCTTACATGGCTCATATCCACGGTATTATAATCTCTTCCCGCTTCTGATGCCCCATATAAGGCAAAGTGTTTCACACAGGCCAGGATCGTATTGTTTAAGGATAAATCTTTTCCCTGATAGCCATATACCATATTCCTGGCGATTTCACTCCCCAGATACGGATCTTCCCCGGATCCTTCGGAAACCCTTCCCCATCTTGGTTCACGGGAAATATCTACCATCGGGGAGAAGGTCCAGTTGATCCCATCAGATGCGGCTTCCCTGGCAGCAACTCTTGCAGACTGCTGCACCAGGTTCATATCCCAGGAAGCTGCAAGTCCTAATGGAATTGGAAAAGTGGTTTCGTACCCATGGATGACATCCATTCCAAAGATCAAAGGAATTTTCAAACGGCTTTTTTCTATGGCCACTTTCTGAACCGCTTTGATTTTATCGGCTCCTTTTATATTGAACAATCCTCCAACCAATCCTTGCTCCACTTTTTTTCCGATATCGGAACTCTGGGCCTGGCCTGTTGTAAAATCTCCGGAAGTCGGCAGATTAAGCTGGCCGATTTTCTCGTCCAATGTCATTTTAGCTAAAAGCTTATCTACAAAGGCTTTCTTTTTTGCCTGATATTGGGCTGTCTGATAAGATTGTACGGGTTTATCTACCATTTCCTGTGCTGAAAACACCGGGGACAACGCCAAGGTAGCAAGTACGATTAGTTTTTTCATAAGTCTAACTTCTTATTGTTCTCTGTTTTTAAGGTGAGAACGTTATTTTTAATTCAATTTATTTCAAACCTCATTATTGTCTCTAAAAAAGACAATATTCAAAAATATGAAATTTATTCTATACGGTAATATAATCAATTCAAAGCTTTCCGTATAAAAAGCTTATTTTATTGGTAAACATTTAATTTTTTCTTTTTGAAAGCATCCACTCATATAATCCAGGATCAGAATAGGCAGAATCCCAAGAGTTATGGTTATCATTCGGGAAAATTATCAGTTCTGCCGTGGGGTTTACCGGATGCAATTTTTGGTAAAATTTAAAAGCATTTTCCGGCAGCACAATATCATCCATGCCTCCATGAAAAATTTTCATATTCAAATTTTTGTATTGCTGAATATTGGCGGTCATCACCTGATCAGTCGGAGCACAAACTGAAGCTACTGCTGCAAACATTTCAGGATGCTCCATAGCCAGCTTCAGAGTTCCCCATCCTCCCATGGAAAGCCCCGTGAGATAAATCCTGGAAGCATCAATTTTATATTTCTTCTGAATTTCCTTGATGAGATGATAAACAGTCACCGTATCCCACCAGGTACCGGAAGGACATTGCGGAGCCAGAATAGCCACCGGTTCTTTGATCAGGTTTTTATAGGTAAACGGGCTGTGGGCTTTTACTGCTTCCAGATTATTTCCCCGCTCTCCGGATCCATGAAGAAAAACAATCAATGGTACATTTCCTTTGGCTTTTTGAGGATAATCCAAAATGTAGGAAATTTTCTCGGAACGTTTGATTTCTTTATTCAATTCGGCTTTTATTTCCTGTGCATTGAGCTGCAAGGAAAACGGAAGCAATAAAAGGGGAATATGTTTTAATTTCATAATGCTATCAGGTTTTTGGCTAAAGCCTTTGGATTTGGTTTTTATTTATTTTCAATGGATTTCCTTTTAAGCTCAGCATAATATTCTATTTCTTCTGAATCCACGTGATTTATAGTTATTTTTTCTCTCGTTGATTATGCAGATCGAGCAGATTATTGTGTGTGACTCCGATTCAAAATCTGCATTATCGGTTAAATCAGCGAGTTATATTTTTTATCATTGTTTGGAATAGTCTTTACGAACCTCTTCCAATCAATTATTTTATTCCATATTTAGTAGATTGAAAGCTCAGTTTTTTCAATCCTTGTTGGATTTCGGGAGCATTCATAAACAACTTCCATAAAAAGCCAGTTCTATAATTTTCAATCATGGGAGCTATTGTTCCTTGATCAATGGCCAGATATCTTGGTGTGAACCAATTGTTATAATGAATGGAAGTCGCATCATAAGGTCCTGCACTTCCTATAAACTCAGGCTTCTGTGTATAGATAAATCTTAAAAAAGCCATTGATTCCTCCGGAGTATACGGAAAACTGCTCAACGCAGCCGTAGGAGTGATTACACCGTTATCATTGCCCGGCATATGAGCCGTGTAGCCTGTACTTCCGTCTTCATTTCTTGTATATCCTGCTGTCAGTCCCCAATAGTTCGGGCCATAGCCTTTCCATTGTTTTGGATTTTCAACGCAGTATTTATAATCAATAAGGGTCTGATTCTTATTAATATCAAAATAGTTTTTCACAAGTTTATCGGATAATCCTGTAGGATCAAGCCCGATATATGAATACTGAGCCCAGAAAAGCGGACCTCCATATTCTTCAGCATAGTTATGCTTTACATAAAGGGGTAATCCGTATTTTGTTTTATCGGTAAGATAAGTTCCGTTTCTTGTCCAACCTTTGTAATACGTTTCGGCATCTATGGAATAGGTAGGTGAAGATGCTGCTAAAATATAGGTAATAAGACACTCATTGTATCCTTCAAGAGGAAAATTCATTTCCCACTGATAATCCGGAGACCAGTGCCAATACAATACTTTTTCGCCTCCTTTCGTATACCAGTTCCATTGAATTCCTTTCCACAGCTCATCACATTTTGCTGCCAGGGCTTTTTCTTCGGCATTTCCGTTTTTAAAATATTCGCGGACCATCAGTATTCCTGAGGTAAGGAATGCTGTTTCTACCAGATCTCCTCCATTATCCTTTTTTCCAAAAGGAACGGTTTTCCCTGTTTCTCCATTGATCCAGTGAGACCAGGCTCCTTTATGCCTGTCGGCTTTCGCCAGGAAATCCATAATATGGGTAAGTCTTTTTACCGCTTCCCCACGCGGTACAAATCCTCTTTCTACTCCGACCAGAATTGTTGCCAATCCGAATCCTGAACCTCCGGTAGTAATCACATGTTTATCCTTATCGGGATAAATATTATCTTCGTGATAACGTTCCCTTCCCAACAATGAATGCGGCTCTGCATAATCCCAAAAATATTTTAAGGCATCTTTTTGCACTTTATCCATCAGCTGCTCATCTGTGATATCACTTTTTACTGCTGTTTTTTGTCCGGTTCCCTGTGCCGCCGCCTGGGGATTTTTACAAGATATTGCTAATAAAGAAATTAAAGCTATTGACAGTAGGGTCTTTTTCATAATTCAAACTATTTTACAATTGATTTCTAAAAGAAGAGGAGAACTTACATTCTCCTCTAAGCTTATCTTTTCATTTTAATATCCGGGGTTTTGTGCAGAAAGTCCTCCGGCCTCCGTGATAAAGTCCTGAGGAAGCGGGAATAATTCATGTTTCCCAACAATGAACTTTTTACCACCATCTGCTGCCATAGCAGCTTCTGCCTGCCCTGTTCTTACTAAATCGAACCATCTATCGTGCTCGAATGCTAATTCCAGTCTTCTTTGCTTCCAAATATCCGCTCTCACTTCAGCTTGAGAGACAGCCGGAGTATCTCCGATATTCGCTCTGTTTCTTACCTGGTTCAGGAAAGGAATTGCTGCAGAGGTCTGACCCAGCTCATTCATTGCTTCAGCTTTGATTAATAAAACTTCAGCATATCTTAGATAACGGATGTTTACATCTGTTGAAGCCTGGTCTCTATAGTTAGATGAATAGGCTTTATAGTTATAGAATTTATTTTCCGTATTTGGCCCTACATAATATCCATCATATAGCGTCATATCTCTGTGGATAATGGTAGCATCTCTTCTTGTATCTGTTGCGGAATAAGCATCGTATAGTCCTTGAGTAGGTGTAGCAAATCCCCATCCCCATCCAGTAGTACCTCTGGCACCCTGTACTTGGCTATATTGCTGGATAGCTCTGCCGGCTGTTCCTCCGGTACCATTAATTTCAAAAATAGATTCAGCATTGTTTTCCCCGGAGACTTTATAAATATCCTGGAAGACAGGCGTTAGTGAATAACCAGTCACCAAATTGGCTTCATCCACAGCTAGCTGCCATTTTTTCTGATATAAATACACTTTGGCCAATAAAGCATGAGCTGCTCCCACAGATGCTCTTCCCACATCACTACCACCATAAGCTGACTTATTGGGAAGGACTGCTATAGCATCTTTAAGGTCTTGCTCGATGAATGCATAAATTTCTTCTTTGCTTTTTCTGGTAAGCGTCATCTGTTTATCTGCTTCAACTCCTGTTACAGGAACATGGTCTACTAACGGAACGCCTCCAAAAGATCTCACCAACGTGAAGTACATAAATGCTCTTAAAAATTTAGCTTCTCCGGTTAATCTCTGCCGTAATTGTGCATCTGCCTTATCCAGTAGGGGCAGATATTTTAAAGCTTGATTACATCTGTTAATCCCCTGATAATTAGAAGCAAATAATTCTTTAAATGATGGGGTGGCCGGATTAAAATTCAGAGCATCCAAGATGTCTTTATCAGAACCGGAATCACTTGGACTGGAACCTTTATCAGCATCGTCTGAAACTATAGATGTCACCCCAATCCACGCAAAAGTACTCATGTTCCAATCTAAAAATTTAGCATAAATAGCTGTCACTAAACTATTGGCTCCTTCATTATTATTATATATTTCACCTAAAGCAGATTCAGGGATTTTCTCTGTAGGTGATACATCAATAAAGTCATTACTGCAGCTCTGGTTAACAGCTCCTAAAATTAAAAATGCGGCTGCTATGATATATTTCTTATTCATTTTTTAAAAGTTTAGGTTAACACCAAATATAAAAGATCTCAACGTAGGATAAGCATCCAGCTCTATCCCGGCACGTTTGTATGGATCTCCCTCTGCTGTAGGATCTGCCGGATTGTATCCTGATAATTCGGAAGAATATCCTGAATACTTTTGGAATACTATCGGATTGATTGCGCTAACATAAAGCTTAATGGACTTCATATAATCCGTTACATTCTTAAAGGTATATCCTACTGAAATATTATTGATTCTGAAATAATCTCCGCTTTCTAAATAGAAATTAGATGCTACGGGAATACTTGATGGATTCACAGGATTTGCGGCGTTAGTATTTGATGGTGTCCAGAAATTATTCGCTACAGAAGCTTCAACATTTTCACCACCATTTCTTTGTGCTTTTTTACCATTATACACTTTAAACCCAAAGGCTCCATAACCGTTAAGAGCAAAATCCCAGTTCTTGTAGGACATGGAAATATTCACTCCTAGTGTTGATTTTGGAATATAGGAATCAAAGAAACGTCTATCTCCTCCGTCCATAATACCGTTACCATTTAAATCTTTGAATTTCAGATCACCCTTCTCATCATATCCGTCTGTTTCATACAAATAGAAACTTCCTAAAGCATAACCTACCGCTGAAGCATTGAAAATCTTGGTATCCACTCCGTTACCAAGATTTCCTCCTACAATCTGAGAAACAGGTTTTGAAAGATCAATTCTAGCAAGTTTATTTTTGTTATAAGAGTAATTGGCTCCAATGGAATAAGTAAAGTCTTCACCTACTTTATCTGACCAGTTTAGACTTACCTCAGCACCTTTGTTCACAACACTTCCCATGTGTGAATAATTCACATCCGAAATCCCTGTTGCCAAATAAGGAACAACTCCTAAAATAAGGTTATTGGTCTTTCTGTTATAAACATCAAAGCTACCGGTTAATCGTTTATCCAATATTCCAAAATCTAACCCCAAAGAGGTTTCTTCTGTAACTTCCCATCCTAAATTCGGGTCGTATCCCTGATTAATGGTAACCCCGTTGCTTACAGGTGATGTCCCGAATCCATAGTTATAGGTTGCCCCTGATGAGAGTGGCAAATAATTTAACGGGACCTTCTGGTTACCTAATTTACCCCAACCTCCTCTCAATTTTAAAAGATTAAAGAATCCATCCTGCATAAAGCTTTCTTCAGAGATAATCCAGCCGGCACCAAAAGATGGGAATGTCCCCCATCTGTGACCTTCAGCAAACTGGGATGACCCATCTCTTCTGATAGTTCCGCTTAATAAATAGCGGTTCATAAATTTATATTGAAGTCTTCCGAAATAAGAAACAGTTGTATTTCGGTTTCCTTTTATAGATTCAATCGCTTTTGTTGTATTATCACTAAATAAATTACCATAATAGTCAACACCATCCAGATTCCAGTAATCCTGTGAAACAGGTACATTTTTTCTGTTAATCACTAAGGTTTCAAGACCATTGGCTACTGAAGTTTCTGTGCCGGCTACAATTTCGATATCGTGATTTCCTATTTTTTTTGTGTAAGTTAAATAGTTATTTAGTAGCCAATTGTAGTAATTCTGATTCTTATTAGTCAATCTTGTTAGTGGCAGAGAAGAGTCATAACCACTATCTACTCTTGTCGGGTCACTATCCAGCCAGAATGCTTTAGAGTTTACAAAATTATAGTATTTATAAGTATTATACTCTCCACTAAACTGAGAAGTAAATTTTAAATCCTTATAAATATCTATATCTAATTTTAACCCTCCCTGCAATAAAAAGTTCTTTCCTTTTTGATTATCATAGGCAAGCTGCATTACCGGATTTCCTACATTATTAAAACGGCCTCCTGTATAACTGATATTACCATTGGAATCGTAAATTGGCTGGCCATATTTGCCATTTGGATAATACACAGGAACTAACGGTGATTGTTTATATGCATTGGTAAAGACACCAAATGATTTAGGGGTATCGTTAGTAAAAGTAGCACTTAAAGTCTGAGATAATCTGATTCCTTTGGATATTCTGAACTCGTTATTTGTTCTTACTGTAGTCCTGTTATAGTTAGTTCCTTTAAGAATAGATTGCTCATCGTAATTTCCTAAGCTTAAGAAATATTTTGCAGCTTCAGAAGATCCAGAAATAGAGATATTATGTTGATTATAAATTCCTGTCCTGGTAATTTCTTTAAACCAATCCGTATTATAGGGCTGATTTGGATTTAAATGGGTGCTTGTTTTACCCGCATTATTATAATTTGCAAATTCTGAGGCATTGGCCATCCTGATTGTTTTCAGCGGGCTTCTGAAACCTACCAGGCCATCATAAGTAACACTTAATTTTCCCCGGCCTGACTTTGTAGTAATAATAATAACCCCGTTCGCAGCTCTGTTCCCATAGATTGCTAATGCTGCTGCATCTTTCAATACGTCATAGGTAAGGATATCATTTGAATTGATGTTATTAATGTTATCAGTAAACATTCCATCTACTACGTATAATGGAGTTCTTCCTCCTAACACGGTACCCAGACCTCTGATCATGACACTTGGTGTAGAACCAGGTGCATCTGATGCTATTACCTGTACCCCTGCTGCTTTCCCCTGAATAGCCTGTGAGGCATTCAATACTTTGGTTTTGGTTACTTCTTCTGCGCTGATAGAGCTGATAGATGTGGTGTTATCTACTTTCTTACGGCTACCATATCCAATCATGACTACTTCATCAATTTTCTGGACCTTAGCAGAGTCATTTGTAACCTGCGCATCCACGTTCATCCCAAAGTATAAAACAGCGATGAGACATGAATACTTTAAATTACTTTGTTTCATATAGTTTCAATTTTATTCGTACAATCAATTTCGGTAAAAGGCTTCAGTGGAAATAATTAATTTCTCAAAAGAAGACATTAACCAAAAATATAAAAAATATTGAACAATGTTAAAACATCTTAAAAATTTAAAAAACAATGTAATATTTTATATAAAAACTATTAAAAAATAAAATTCATAAACTTTAACAGCAAAATACTGTTCAAATAACAATCATTTCCTTAATGATAAAATCTATGTTTTCAGAAAATAATTCACCAAATACCGTATCAAAATTTAATATTTTGTTAATATGAGAATAGTATTTACCTTTGGTGCAGTTTTTGAAAAAACCAAGAAAAAGATCAATGAAAAAATATATCATTGCAGCAGCCCTTATCATAGGAACCGGTACTGCTATTACGACAACAGTACAATCTTGTACCACTTTAGCCACTTCCGACATGGGGCTTTCGATCATTAAAAGAATCCTGCTTAACGGCATTGATAAAGGAATGGGAATCTACGGAAACAAAGAAGCTTTTCTACAGAATAATATGGTAGATAAGGCACTTCCGAAAGAACTTAGGGACATCAATTCCGTACTGGAAAAAATAGCTCCGTCACTCGTTGCTAAAGAAAGGGATTATATTGCTCAGGCAGCAGCCTATACCGTGAATACTTCCAGACCGATTTTACAAGGTGCGGTAAACAGCTTAAATGCACAAGATGTAACACGAATAATTCAGGGGACCACAGCCACCCAGATCCTGAAAGAAAAAACATCACAGCAGCTTATTGCTGCTATTGCTCCTAAAGTAGATGAAAAACTGAATGAATATGGTATCGTCAAAACCATCAATACAGCATTATCCGGAAGTAATTTCCTGGGCAATCTTCTGGGAGGAAACAAAAATACAGTGAATGCAGGAGGACTCAGCCAGCTTGCTTCTGAACAACTGGTGAACGGACTCTTTAACATTATCGAAGATTATGAACACCAGAACTCCAAATCCCTTCTGGGACCATTTGGAAAATAGGAAAAATTTCGTTATATTTATATACTATATTAATAATTGCAGATGGATATATTACAAGGAAATCAACACGCAAGTCCTGAAGATTTCTACAAATCTTTAAGGGAAAAACTGGAAGGTCATCACGATTTTCCGGAAGATTATTTATTTAAATTTATTATTCCTACAGACCAGGCAAAACTTACTGAAATATACAGGGTTTTTGATGGGATCAAATTTACATTGGGAAACCGTGAAAGCAAAAATGGGAAATACACCGCCTGCAATATCAATGCATTTGTTCTGGATGCCGATCAGGTCGTCAATATTTATAAAGAAGTAGCCAAAATAGAAGGCGTTATTCTATTGTAAAATTAAGACTGTCAGACTAGACAGTCTTTTTTTTATCAGACAGAACCTGATCATCCAAAAATGGGCTTTAGCCCATTTAATGAATAAAATTTTCCACTGGCTTTAGCCCAAACTCGTATTATTTTAAAATAGGATTACCTTTCAATAAAAATTGGCTGCCTCAATGTTTGAGGCAGCCAATTTTTTGCTATTCATATATTCTTTATTTCTCGATAAAGAATTTTACGTTTTCAATAGGTCTTCCCAACATGGCTACAGAACCTTTCACCAGAATAGGTCTTTGGATTAAAGAAGGGTTTTCAGCCAGAACCTTGATCCACTCTTCTTCGGAAAGATTTTTATCGGCATAGTTTTCAATATACAGTTTATCCGTTTTACGAATAATATGAAAAACACTTTGATTCAGCTTCTTCAATACAGTTTTAATCTCCAAAACACTCAAAGGATCTTCAATGATATTGATAATCTCAAATGGCACCCCGTTTTCATCAAGATACTCTAATACGGCATTTGATTTCGAACAGTTTCCGTTATGTAAAACTTTAACTAACATTTTAATTATTAAAAAAATTACTCTTAATAAATTTACCAAGAATTTAACCGGGAAACTCTTAATTCTTTGATAAATATTTGTTAAAATAACCCATGAAGTTCCGCTTCAATCTTCTCCAGGATAAATCCGAAGTCTTCCGGTTTTTCTACAAAGTCTAGGTCATCCACTTCGATAATCAACAGCTTGCCTTCTGTGTAATTGGAAATCCATTTTTCATATTTCTGGTTCAGCTTCGAAAGATACTCAATACTGATAGATGTCTCATATTCCCGTCCTCTTTTATAGATTTTTTTTACCAGATTCGGAACATCCGATTTCAGGTAAATCAACAGGTCCGGAGCGGAAACAAAAGACTTCATCAAATCAAAAACAGATGAATAGTTATTGAAATCCCTGTCCGAAAGGAGATTCATGTCATTTAAGTTTTCTGCAAAAATGTGTGCATCTTCATAAATGGTACGATCCTGAATAATATTTTTACCACTTTCTCTGATTTCCTTTACCTGGCGGAACCTGCTTCCCAGAAAATATACCTGCAATGCAAAACTCCATTTGCTCATATCTGAATAAAAATCCTCCAGATAAGGATTATGATCTACATCTTCAAATTGTGCATCCCATCCGTAATGCTTGGAGAGCATTGTCGTCAAAGTTGTTTTTCCTGCTCCAATATTTCCTGTAACTGCAATATGCATATTTTTTTCCTTGTATTTACTGATTAATTGATAAGCTTTCCTATGTCTGCCTCCTGAGCTTCAGAAATATCTTCAATCAACTTTTCCAAAGTATGGTCTGAAGGTTTTCCTTCTGCATCTCCTGCATCTGACTTCCCTTCTGCTTTTTCTACCGGTTTTTCAGTAGATTGTTGTAGAATTTCTTCCTGGGATGCATGCTCATTTTGCGGCTTATGTATCTTTCCTTTTTCAAGGCTGTAAAGATAGAGCTTGTTCCCATTGATTTCAAAATAAGAAAGGATGTTTTTATCCACAATTTGTGCATCCTGATCTTCAAAAATAATCACCATACCTTTTTCAGGAACATATTTCCAAATGGAATTATTGGCAATGACCAGAATTGCATCATTTTCCCTTCTAAAACGCTTTCCATTATCCAGCGGTGCTTCAAAAAGCTTTTCAAATTTCAGATTGTAAATTCTGATCTGCTTCCCTGTCAGGATATACACTTTATTTTCGTAGACCAAAAGATCCGTCAGGTCATCAAAGCTGATATCAAAAGGGTATGAATTGATGGTGGTATCATTTCTGAAATTATACTGTATCAATCTTTTTGTGCTGTCATCCAATAGCCAAAGCTGTTGCAGGTCTTCAGCATAAGCCATTCTGATGAACCCGAATTTTTGTTTAAAGTCAATACGCTGGATTTCGTTCAGGTTCTGATCTACAAATTTCATCTCCTGGGCATTTTCAGAAAATAAAAAGACATTCAGCGGATTTTGTACGCTTTGTACTTTGTAGGGAACCGTAAGCATCATTTTTCCGATCTGTTTGCCTAAGGAATCATATTTGGTAAAACTGAAGTCTTTGTTTCTATAGATATACAGGCTGCCGTAATCATCAGCGAGCATATCTTTTGCCTCCTTCAGCTTCAAAGTGTCTAAAGGAAAAGCTTTCTGTGCTGCAGAAGAACAGAAAACAAACATCAGTATCAAATAGAATATTCTCAAAATTCTTTTTACTAAGATAGCGCTCCTGAGGAACGCTACCAATTTACATACTTTATTTTATTCAAATAGAAATCTTCTTTCCTATTTAATGGTAACTTCATAGATTTTCGGCCAGTTTTTGCCCGTCACCAGCATATTGTCTCCTTTAAAAGCAATTCCATTCAATACATCATCGCTCCCTTTGGTATTTTGCTTTGCAATATCAGTAAAGTCGAATGTTCCCACTACTTCACCGGTTGCAGGATTAATTTTCAAGATAATAGGTTTTTGCCATACATTGGCATAGATAAACCCGTTGTGATATTCCAGTTCGTTCAGCTGATCATAAGCCTGAGTGCTTCCCGCTACAGCAATGTATTTAATCAGTTTTGACGGATCATTCGGATCAAGGAAATACAGCAGTTTACTTCCATCCGATGCAATCAGGTTTTTACCGTCGTACGTCAATCCCCAGCCTTCACCCAATACATTAGGGTATGCAAATTCGGTAATCAACTTCAATGAGTTTTTATCATAGATATATCCTTTCTTACTCTGCCATGTCAGCTGATACACTTTATCCCCTACAATGGTGCTTCCTTCAGAAAAGTCCTCTGGTGCCTGTTTAGTAGAAGCAAGCGGGGTTGTTGTCCCAAGTGTATATTTTAAAATCTGTGAAGAACCGTTCTGACCGTCACTCTCATAAATCGTGTTTCCTTCGATCTGGAACCCCTGGACAAAGTTTTTAGGATCATGCGGATATTCTGCAATAATCTGGTATGAAATATTCTTTTCAGGATTCTTTGCAAACACATTGATCGTTGCATCCTGATTCAATACTTCGCCTCCTTTTGTTTTGATATTAAAAGTTACGGCATTATCCCCTAATGTGAAAAATTTAGGGTCAATCGTTAAATCTTTAGTTTCTTTATCCCCGAAACTGATGGTTACGCTTTCTGCATTATCTGTCACTTCTTTAGGAAGTGTAAGCTTATCTCCGAAGTGATATCCCTTTGCTTCCATTGAATTATTATAGGTGCTCAATGTATCAAGAATCTCTTTATCCTTATTACAAGAAGCCAGTAATAAAATCGCTGCGAAACCCGCTATTATATTTCTTTTCATTGATTTTCTAAATATTTCCCCAAAAATAGCAAATTTTATTCCGTACTGCCAATATTATCCACAGTTTCACCAAATTGTAGTATATAGCCATTATTATCATAGATGGCAAATTCCCTCATTCCCCATTCAAAAGTTTCTATTTCATAGCAGATTTTAGCTTTTGTTTTAAGATCTTCCCATAGCTCATCCACCTCATTTACATTGAAATACAATGATCCTGTAAAACCTATTTTATCAACTTTTTCATTTTCGTTGGGCTGAGAAAGCATAATATAAACGTCATCCTTCCGGAGTGAAGCCCATTGCCAGTCATCATTTCTACCCATTAAATTAAAGCCCAGAATATGGATATAGAATGCGATAGTCTCATCAATATTTTCCGTCCAGAGAACAGGTCGAAGCCCGGTATATTTTATCATTACTGCAATTCAAAAGTTTTCCTGTGGATTTTCATGTTTAAAGAAATCCATGTTTCCTGATCAATCTGTGCTTCATTTCTGACTGCAGGGTCAATGGTAAAGCCCACTTTTTTGTAACATTCAATAGCTCCGGTATTCCAATCATAAACATTTAACTCTGCCGTTTCTTTATCAAAATGACCAAATCCATACCTTAGCAGTTGCTGCATCACTTTTTTTCCATAGCCTTTCCCCCTGTTATTTTCGTCCCAAATCAATATGCGTCCAAGCAAAAAGGTCTCTTCTTTAAGAAATATCTGGGCATGTCCAATGGTGTTTCCGCCTGTTCCATCAACAATTTTAAACAGTGTCCTGTTTTCATTAGCGAGATCTTCTTCCAATTGCTTTTCAGTCAGAGGAAAATGATATGCAGGTCCTGCAAACTGCAACAGCATTCTTTCATTTTTTATTTTTGAAATCAATTCGGAAGAATCGTCAATGGTAAAAAGCTGTAATTCTATCATCTTTTATTTTTCTAAATATGTTTTCAGGCTATCCCCTATAATACTATTCCAGCCTCCGGTGAAACTTTCTCTTGAAAAATTTTCTCCAAGATCTTTAAAATTTTCAATTCCTTCATGGGTTAATTTTACTTGCACACTATGGTCTTCCGGGAATAATTCCCAGGTCACAATGGTCTTCAATGGAGAAAAATCAGGATAAGACCAGGAATGCTTCAATAACCGGGCGGGAATAATTTCCAAAATCTGGCATTGATGATGGTATTTATTTTCACCCCCGGGTTCATAGAAATTAAATACTTTTCCTACTTCAGGTTCAAAATCCTGAATATCAAAATACCAGGATTTCATTTCATTTTTATCAGTCAATGCTTTCCAAACCTTATCGATAGGAGCATTTATCTTGTATTGAATGATGATTGGCGTATTCATATTATTAAAGTTTGAATGAACTACTCAATTATTTTTAACCACAAAAGTCACAAAAGAAACTTAATACTTAAGGTATTTTAAAGTTAATATTTACTATTGAAAAGCACTTAAGTTTTTATTTACTTTGTGAATCTTATGCAAGTTAACCTTAATTTTAGACTTGGCTTAAATCCTTTTTATGACTTTTGCAGTTTATTTTACTTTATCGTAAAAATCTTCTGTTATCCATGTGAGAATCCGGTAATTTTTGCTTCATCAAAATCCAGCTGCATTTCTATGGCTCTCATTACATGATCATCAAAAATCTTTTCTTTTTTCATTTTATGCAGTTCGTTCCTCTGCGCCTGGATGATTTGCCTCAGCACATCTTTATTTTCATTGATGGCAGTTACATAGTCGCCTGTGGAAGCCATACATTGGGCTTTATCTGCCATCAGCATCATTTCATTTTCCAGTTTATGCCTTTGATGGCGTACCAGGCTGTTGGTTTCTGCAAGTTCTGAAAAATCATTTTTCAGTTTGTGAAGTGCCGTTTCTTTCAGCTTACGCATAAGGATAACTTCCTGTTTTTCTTCAGGTAATTCACTTCCGGCATCCTGTATTTTTAGTAATTTCAGGATCGGAGCCAATAACAACCCTTGCCCTACTAAAGTAATCAGTATAATAACGAAAGTTACAAACAGAATAATGTTCCGGTGTGGAAAAGCTTCGCCGTTCGGTAAAAATGCAGGAATAGACAATGCTGCAGCTAAAGAAACTACTCCTCTCATGGCAGCGAAACTGATGATAAAAGGTTCCCTCCAATCCGGTTTTGGAGCTTTAAGCCTTAATTCTTTGGAACAGAGCCGCGGAAAATACATCAATGCATAACTGTACAATATTCTTGTTCCGATAATAGCACCTCCGATCACAATACTATAGAAAATCCCTTCTGAAATGGTATAGTCTTTCATGGCTTCTACCACAACAGGCAGTTCAAGGCCAATTAAAATAAAAATAATAGTATTCATTAAAAAGATCAGTACACTCCATACATTCCCAGACTGAATTCTTGAGGTATGGCTCAGATAACAGTGAGAATTGTATGACATCAGCAATCCTCCGGCCACTACAGCCAGTACTCCCGAAAAATGGAAATGCTCAGCCCCCACATACATAATGTAAGGAACGATAAGGGTAATGACCGTATCTATATTGGAATTGGAAGGAATAATCTTTAATAATGCTCCAAACAAAAAGCCTACCGCTACTCCTACCGCAATTCCTCCAATCGCCATGGTAAAGAAATCCTGAATAGCATCCCTCCATATAAACTGACCGGAAATAACGGCTGCCAATGCAAACTTGAATACAATTAAACTGGATGCATCGTTGATCAGGCTTTCTCCTTCCAGAATACTGGTGATCTTTTTGGGAATTTTCATATGTTTCAGTACGGAAGTGGCTGCCACAGCATCCGGTGGTGAATTGACGCCTCCCAACAAAAATCCCATAGCTACTGTAAGCCCGGGGATGATAGAGGATGAAAGGTAAGCCACTACCACAGATGTTAAAAACACCAAACCAAAAGCCATGGAAAAAATCTGTTTTTTCCATTTATGAAAATCCTGCCATGAGGTAAACCAGGCAGCTTCAAATAAAATAGGTGGCAAAAATATAAGAAAAACCAGATCCGGTTCTATTTCAACCCGCGGCATTCCCGGAACAAGGCTTATCAGTAATCCTGCAATCACAAGAAAAATCGGATAGGCCACTCTGAGCTTTTGCCCGATCATTACTAATATCATTACAGACAGTAAGACTACAATGGATATTATAACATAACTGTGAATCATTTCGTTTTAGTTTTTTTAAGTATCATTTTTTATTATTAAGACAGAAAATACGAGGAAAAGCGTGCTGATTTACTAGCTGGTTATCTAAACCTTATAGGTTTTAAAAACCTATAAGGTTTCTTTTTTATCTTATACAGATTTTGCAGATAGCGCAGATTTAAATTCTGACTTCATTATTTTTTAATCTTAAAGTACAATATTATTTTTCGGAGCAATAGCCGGCGGAAGATCAGACTCATCCAGCATATCTCTCATATCAATTTCGATCGTCCGGCTGATCTGGGTGATCGGAACATCGTTCGGGCTACCTTCAAAGGGGTTTACAGAAGCTTCGCCTACACTGTCTAATGTATGAAAACACCACGTTACCAGTAATGAAAACGGAATATTAAACCATAATGTCCATCCTTCTAAAGCCGTACCGTCACCCAGCTTATCCAGTTCTTTTAATAGTCCGAACGGTACAAAGAGAATAAACAGTAAGAGAAGGTACGTTGTGATAGAAGAAAAGTTCCTCGGATAAGGAAAATTCTTAATTCTTTCGGCTTTTCCCTGGTCATCAGTAAATTTCACCAACTGCTGATTGATCTGTGTCCATTGAAAATCGTTGATCTCTCCCTTTTCATACGCTTCAGATAGTTCTTTACTCTGGCTTGCCATCAGCTGTGTTGCCCTGTTTTTTTTGCTTAAAATATATTGAAGCTCATGCTCTGATAAATATTTTTTCAGCTCTTCGTCCAACCGGGTCAGTCTTTCCGGAATATCATATTTCCTGGAGTATTCATCAAACTGGACAGTTCCCATATTTTCCCATGCCCTGGGTTCCCGAAGCTGAAATCTGAGTGCTGTAAGCCATGCGTAATGGCGAAGAAACATTTCTTTTACCTTTTGGGGATTTTTTGAGGCAAGGGCATCTCTCAGAATATAACCGAAACTACGGCTATCATTGATAATGGCTCCATAAATCTGCCTTGCTTCCCAAAGCCTGCTATAGCTGGCATTGTTTTTAAACCCCACGATAAAGGCTACTGCCGTTCCCATGATAGCTATAGGCTGCCAGGGCACTGAAAGAAATTTCCAGCCTAAAAAGTATAAAACAGTAGGAATGGCTGATAATAATGTTAAGGCATAAATACTGTGGCGCGTCCATTTCGCAAATTCGCGTGCTCCAAATCTCTTTCCTGAATGCATATGTGTTTATTTTATTGTATTAATGTATTGATTTTTTACAAAACCGTTTTTCCATCATCCGGGCATCCAGCAAAGTACGGTTCTTATTAATTTCTGGTAAACGGAATATTGTTATAAAAACCAATCTGGATCTGCCCGCGGTTTCTGTTTTCCTGGAGCTGATTCATATATCCCGCTTCAATCCGCATATTTTTATTGATAACATATCCTAATGCGCCATATACCCTGTTACGATCGAAAACAGGACTGTCGAAGTGCAGGAAGATTTCATTATAAACGGATGCATAAAATGTTTTCGGCAGCATCTCTTTTTGAGTAATCGGAATATTCAGTCCCAGCATATACCTGAACCTCATTCTAAAATCATCTTCCAGAAAACGTTCTTCCAAACGATACCGATGCTGAAGATTAAAACGCCCGAATTTCTGTTTGGTAATATACTGTTGAAAAATCCGGTGTTCAATATTCTCTTTCTTTTCACCATTTACATAAGGCTGGCTCAGAATAAAACCATATCCCAGCAAAACGTTATTATTGTTTTCCGTAAGGTCATATCCTATCCCGGTACGGATTAAAAGCTGTTCCAGATCCCCGATGGCATCAAAATTACGATACTGGATTTCATTATGCCAGTTCAGTTTCTTGCTGATTTTGTTATTTCCAAAATACATATACCAGGCTCCCAGCTCATTTTTCTGAGCATAGAGAGATACTGATCCCAGACTCAATAAGGTAACCGCCCACTTTGTAAAAACCTTTCTCATGTTTGTCAATTACTATTATCTATCGTTTTAACAAAATTAATAATTTAAATCAATAATAACAAGTAATATTTCATAGAGAGCTGTCTTCCATATGCTAGGATTAAAAAACCGGCAGAATAACTGCCGGCGTGTATTATAATTCCACATTAAAAATTATGGTTGCTGCTGCATTTTCGCAGGATCATCATAATTGACCATCCAGTTGATGCCAAACTTATCGGTAAACATACCGAAGTAAGCTCCCCAGAAAGTATTTTCCATTGGCATGGTTACCTGTCCTCCTGCAGAAAGTCCGTTAAACAGCTTATCTGCTTCTTCTCTGGATTCTGCATTAATGGAAATTGAATAATTGTTTCCCAGTTTAAACCGGGATGCCCATTCTCCGGCGGTATCGCTACCCATCAGGATTGTTTCTTTCGAAATCGGAAGAGAGACGTGCATGATTTTGTTTTTATCTTCTTCGGAAGTTTCTTTACCTTCCACTGGAGGCATTTCTCCAAAAGTTCCGATATAAGGATATTCTCCTCCAAAAACAGATTTGTAAAAATCAAATGCTTCTCTGCAATTTCCGTTAAATGTTAAATAAACGTTTACTGTTGCCATGATTGTTTTTTTATAAGTTAAGTTTTAATAAGCTTTCAGATGATTTATATAGAATTACCTGTGCTGATCTATTAGAATCATATTTCCATCGGGATCTTTCAGGTAGATATGTTCAGGGCCTGAAGTATTTTCATCAGCCTCTTTATCCAGCTCTATTCCGTTTTCCTTCAAATGTTTCTGTATACTTCGTACATCATCGAAAGCGTCCAGGTTTTGGGCATTTTCATCCCAACCAGGGTTGAAAGTCAGCATATTTCCGTCAAACATAGCCTGAAATAAACCGATCAGGGTACTTCCGTTTTTCATAATCAGGTAATTTTGCTCCATACCTCCACCCATTGTAGTAAAGCCCAATTTTTCATAAAAATCTTTAGACTTTTGAAGGTCTTTCACACTTAAGCTAATTGAGAATGCACCTAATTTCATATTCTTTTTGTTTTTAAAGCGAATGAATGTCCTGCGAAAACCAGTCCCCAAACAAGTATTCCCAAAATCCAGAACCAGATGGGAGTGGGTACAATAGACATCATATAAATAGACATCAGTAAAAAAATAATTCCACAGACAATGGCTGCAACTGGTTTTCCATTATTGGCAATTTTTGAAGCGGTAAATCCCGAAACAAAGGCAGCTGCTGCATATGCCAGAATGACAAAAAACAAAGCCATGAAAGGGGCCTCAGCAACATACTTTTTCAATGCTTCCATGTCTCCGTTCATGGATTCTGCAGGAGGCGGATAAAAGTAATGTCCTATATTTTCAATTGCTGTGATACAGACAGAGCCCGTAATAAGCCCTACGACTACTGCCAAAATGCGTCTCAACATGGCTATTGGTTTTTTAAACGGGTTTTAAAATCTAGTGTACCGTCATAGCTTCTCCAGTCACCGGTGAGTTCAATATATTGTCCTTCTACCTTTTCGGTTTTCTTATTCCATTTGAGGTTATACACGAATTTTCCTTTAAACAGCCCCGAATGTTTCCCTTTATTCTCTTCCGCCAGCTCATATTCACCGAAAACAGTTCCCTGTCTCTTGGCATCTTTATACTTCAGAATGGTGATCTTCCCTTCGAATCTGGTATAATTGGTATCTACAAGAGAATATCCTGATACAAAGTATTCCTGATCATTTTTCTTATTCTGTTCGGAAGTATTGATTTTAAGTTTCAGTTCCTGTCCTTTGCTTCCGATGGTACCGATATAGGGTTTGCTGTTATTCAGCCATACATTGGAGATATCCGGCATTTGTCCCCAAACCAGGTGGGTTGCCAGGATGAAAAAGAATACAAGTTTATTCATTCTTATTTTTATTTTTAAAACAGATGGAGTATCATAACAATTGAATAGTTGCATATACTCCATCCGATTATTTTAAACTCCGAATTGTGACAGGTGGTGGTTCAAATGTTTGGCAAACATATTATTCCATTCCTGTGCGCTTAATTTTCCGAAGGAAAAAGATTCCTTACCATCAAAGGCTTCAGCACCAAGCTGCTGGGTTTTTTGAATAAATCCGATCAACCTGGTTTTTTCTTCTTCAAAGTTTTTTCTTCCCGTAATCAAAAACTGGGGTGCTGTAGGAGAATCCCTCGGATATGCTTTTTCACCCACCACTTTAGGTTTCACAAAAGTTTTTAATATAAATTTTGCTATGGTTCCCGGTTTTTTATGTTTTTCCGGTTCGTATACCATTTCATAGGTTACACAACAATGCGCCAGCATCTGGTCTACCGTCATTTTCCCCCATAATCCATGGGTATCTTCCACAAGCTTATGTATTCTATCAATATAGCTTTGAGCATCTTTTGCATCAAATACGTTTTCCATATTTTTTCTAATTAACTGTTGACAAATATATCAGTTTTTTTGTTTGATTGTATAAGTCTGTTAAAAATTACAGTGATGCATTACGGGACCGGCTGGTGATTAAGTATAATACCAAAATAGTAACTGAAAGAGTAAAATGACGACAAAAATGATTAGAGTTTCAGCAAATGGTATAATTATCTGTTGTAGCCTAACATTTGGTATCCTGACAAATCTCCTGTAACCATATCTTCATCACAAAACCAGCAACCAGAAAACCGGCAACAAACAGCCGGAAAAGCAGAAGTCAGCACTCTTACTCTCCATCCTCATGAGACACATTCTCAACTGCTATTTCCTGAGGAGCAGCATTTTTAAAAATAAACCACAGCTTAATCTTTAGTGCGATCCAGCCCAGAATAGCATAGACTACTACCAGAACGCTCAGGTGTTCCAGGTAAGGAAAGGTGAGTTCTACAGAACCTTTCTGAATCAATAAAATTTTAAAGGCCTGTAAAAAGGGAGTTAACGGAATTATATTGGCAATAAACTGAACGAAGGCAGGCATTGCACTTAGCGGCCAGGTAAAACCACTGATGATAAATGCAGGGGAAGCAATTACCATAAGAATCTGGGTTGCCTTCAAGGCATTCGGTATCAGTATACTGATGAATACTCCCAAAAATGAAGCTGATCCTACAAAAACAGAGGTAAGAAGGATAAAATTGAGTATTCCTTCGGGCATCGGAACCCTGAAAATCATATGCATAAAGTAATAGATACTTACGATAAGAATTGAAAATACCCAGATCGGAATTACTTTGATCAGCATTGTAGGAAACGCCCATCTTTTCATTTTTATATATTCTTTTACAAATGATCCTCTTTCAAATTCTGCTGCAAAGCTTACTGCCATTGCCAACAGGATAACCTGCTGCAGAACAACGGCCAGCATGGCAGGCCACATAAAGATCAGGTAGTTTCCTGTGGTATTGAATAATGTAATATAATTGGCTTTAAAAGGCTCATATTGTGTAGCGGCTTTTGCTGCCGGCATTCCTGCTTTTTGCAATGCCTTGATTGAAGCTCCGGCGGAAAACGTTCCTATCGTAAGCTGAAGAGCTTTGGAAGCAAAATTTGCCGTCAAGACGTTTCCTGTATTGATATACACATTCAGTTCAGGATATTTTTTCTGAAGCATATCTCCTTCAAACCGGGAAGGAATAATGACAACTGCTGCCGCTTCATGCCTGATCACCTCATCTTTAATACTCAGAGGTTCCTGCAGGTATCTGATAATTTTGATGCTTTTATTGTCATCCAGCATCTCAGTCAGCTGATTGGACAACGGAGTATTATCCCTGTCAATAACCAGCACAGGGGTATTTTCAACTTTCCCGCTTTTGTAAACAAACCCCAGCAAAGTGGCATAAAAGACCGGTGCCAGAAAGAACACTGTCCTTAAGGTAGAATTGCCGATAAAAAGTTTGAACTCACGTTTTAAAAGACGGAAAAATTCTTTCATCTGTTTATATTTATTGTTGTAAAGCCTGAAGAGAATATAGCTATAATTAAATCCCGACTCTATTTTATTTCAAAATAACATTTGCATTGACTAAAATATTTTTAGCCTTATTCATATCTTTTGGTTTTACCTTGATCTCGTAGATTGCATCCTGCAGCTGATAATCAGGATAAGCTGTTGTAATGTCCGCATATTTTGTCAGCTGTTTGATATATACGATAGTTCCTGTCAGGTTTTCTTTATTATAAACCACCTGCATATTAACTTCCTGTCCTTTTTTATATTTTGAAATAGCACTTTCAGGAATGGTAAACCTGAAATAGGTACTTTCAGGAATATATCCGTTAAACAATGCAAACCCCGCTGTTGCCAGTTCTCCTGTATTCAGGCTGATGGTTTCTATTTCCATATCATTGGTGGCAATAATATATCTCTCAGAATAGGCCACATTAGCCTCCTGCAGCGCACCCTTAGCCTGGGAAGCCTGCCCTGCCGCCATTTCCACTTTTTCGAAGCGGGTACCTCTTTTCACATCATCCAGTTCTGCCACTACAGCATCGTATTGTGCTTTTGCTCCTTGCAGTTTGGCATAGACCTCATCATGGGCCTGTGGAGACATGAGGCTGTCACGGAACATATTGTTTGCCCTTCTGTACGATTTTTGAGCAAATTCATATTGTTCTTTCAGGCCTTTGTATTTTGCCTGAAGCTGTCTCATCTGATCTGCCGTAGCGCCGTTTTTCGCCATCTGCTCCTGAGCCGTTGCTGCATTTACCGCTCCCTGTGCCTGCGCTATTTTTGCAGAAACCTCCGGAACATCCAGCTGTGCAAGGGTATCCCCTTTTTTCACAGTTTGCCCTTCAGAGACAAATATTTTTAAGATTCTTCCGGTTACTTTCGGAGCAAACGAGATAACGTCTTTTTTTGTTTTCCCTTCCGGTTCTTTTATTTTTTCATTTTTCTGATTACAGCTCCCTAAAAAAAACAGAGCAGCAAAGAGTATAGATATATTTTTAAGCATCATTTTAATTTTTTAAGGGATTAAATAAAGTTTGGTGATATCCAGTTCCTGGGTAGATCTCATCAGTTCTATTCCCGCTCTTCTCTGATTGAAAATGGCATTTTGATATTCCAGTTCGGCAACTTCCAGATCATTTTCTGCATCAATAAGCTGGGATGATTTGCTCATCCCATACCGGAATTCTTTTTCAGCTTGCACCAAAGCATTTTTTGCCAGTTCTTTTTCTTTGGCTTTCAAGGCGATCTGTGCAGTAGCAATATCATAATTGGTCTGATTATTGGCCAGGTTCAGGGATAATTTTTTCAGGGCATCTTCTTTTTGATTCTGAAGGACTTCTTTTCCCACTTTTGCTGTTTCTTCAGCATGTTTTCCTTCTTTTCCGTCAAAGATTTCCCATTTAAAGCCTATTCCTGCAGTAAGTAATGGAAAAATATTGACATTATTCGGACTCCAGTCCAGCTTCTTTCCTTCATAACCAAGCAATGGAACAGCCGGAATGATATTTTCTGAACTTTTAATCCTGTTTCCATATAATCCTATATAATAAGCTGAAGCCATCAGCTGCACTTTAGGGATCATCCATGTTCTCTCGGCCTTTATTTTATAATCGGCAGCGTTGATCCCATGTTCCAGCGCCCGGATTTCGGCTCTCTGCTCGATTCCTTTTTCCGCAGCCAATAGTTCTACCGGAGATAAAACAGGATCTATCAGCCTTAGTCTTTCCTTGCTGATTCCTGTCAGGATATACAACTGTGTCAGAAGGAGTTCTTTTTTTCCTTCATATTCCACTACTTTTGCATTCAGAGTAGCCTGAGCCAGTTCAATTTTCTTGTGATCATATGGGGTAATCAATCCATACCCTAAGGCTTTATCAGCAGTCTTTTTATTGATGTCAAGCCTTTTTGTACTTTCGTCCAGTACTTTTCTGGACTGATGAATCAGGGCCAGCTGGTCGTAAGCTTTAGAAATAGTAGCCACCACTTCATCCCTTGTTTTTTCCAGTAAAATATCTTCAGACTTTTTCTTTTCTTCCACTGCTTTTTTCAGATACTTCACTTTTCCTCCGGAATACAGCAGCATTTTGGCATCTGCTTTGGCAACACCTGAAAATCCTGATACGTTAAAGTTATTGTTGAAGGCACCTTCCGGGATATTGATGAAAGGGGCTAAGTTAATTTCCGGTGACGTCAGTCTTGCTGTTCCATTCAGATAGCCGGCTTTACCGCTTAGTTCCAATGTAGGGAGAAAGATATCTTTCAGCTTGTGTTCATCAAGATCGGTAAGTTTATTCTGGGTAATCTGCATTTTAAGGCTCGAGTCCCGAACCATTGCACTATCTAAAAGTTCTTTAAAATCCGGCGCAGACTGTGCCCAGCCTACAGCAGGAAAAGCAAAAAAACTAAACGCAAAAATCAATAAATTGTTTTTCATGGTTTATGTTTATAACAAATATAATGCAAAAATTGTTTAATTCGTCATAGATAATTCAACAAAGCTGTGAATTTAAAGCAAGTTTAAAATATGTTTAATCATTATACACTATTGATCATGGATATATCCCGTTTGTTTAAGTTTAATTTAAAAGAAGTTTTATTGTAAAAAATGTTGACTTAATTTTCATTGATGCTGTGTTCTGTTTAAAAAAATGACGGAGGATAAACAATGTAAAAACAAAAAATATAAAATTTTCAGAAACGTTTCGTCCTTTGTGGCGGGAAGCCGGAAGTTACTTTTCAGCTGTAATTACTACAACCAATCGTACTATTCATTTACTTCAAAGAAAACCAACAGATGGAAACATCCATATTTTACACAAAAAAGGCCCTCCACACCACTGCAGAGAGCCTTTCGTTTATAATAAGCATATTTTTACTTCTGAACTGCCTTTTTCATTGCGGCATCAGGGCGTAAAACCCTGTAACGGACTTCAATATCTTTAGGCACATAAAACACTAATGGAAGTTTACTGTTGTACCTTACGATTTCCGGTTTTAAGGTAACAAACTTTTTAGTCAGCTTTTGTTCCGGGCAGGCCATCAATGTTCCTGCTGTTTCTCCTTTGGATTCCACTTCATAATAGTTGTACCCCCATCCCTGAAGATCCTGGCTTTTCATTTCTCCCATTAAGGAGTATTTATTGCAGTCTAACATTTTTTCGGTTCCAACGAAAACTTCTACTTTTAAATCATTTTCATTTTTTGCTATCGGAAGCTGAATATATACTTGCTTATAACCTTCTTTAGCTTTCGGGAACATTTCAATCTGCAGTTTTTCAAACTTTTCAGCTTTCTTTTGAGCGAAAGCAGTTACACCCGCCATCAATACCAATCCTGTAATTAAAGTTTTTGAAAATTTCATTTTATTGGGTTTTAAAATTTTAATTACTACCCTATAGCCAAAAATCATTCCAAAATCTGAACCCCTGTACCTTTTGTGTGGGCATTCATCTGTGGGGCATAATAGTTCTGCATGGTGGTAATCCCGTTGGAAAATTTACCGGAAGCATTGGCAACCACGTCATACTCAAACACATATTTTCCTTTTGGCATGTATTGAATATAGAAATTAGTGGAAGCATCTTTTGTAGACTGATAATAGCCTAAATTATTTTTCCACTGGTACCCCGATAAAGCATCTAATGGTTCAAATCCTGCGGCCCTCATATCTTTAATATGAATAAATTCCATCGGACGATCTGTATTTAAAATCATTCTTACCGTCACCTTATCTCCTACTTTTAATGGAGTTCCGGAGGATATTTTCTGAAGTTCTTCACCGTTTACAGTTTTCACTTTTTTATAAAGTTCTTTCGTCACAGAGATATAGTTTTCAGAGGATTTAATTTTGTCCAGGTCTTCATAATACTGCCAGAACAGTCCGCCCTGTACAATTCCCGGCCCCGGTTTTGTTACGGTAACGGTTCCCAGATCTTTATTGATTATGTCTGTTTTCACGGTAGATTTCACATAGCCCGTAGCCTGTGTTTGCGGTGACAATTCTTTTCCACCCCAGACAACAGTAGCTTTGTCACTCTCTCCTCCTGTCCAGGATTTTCCTGTATTAAGTATCGTAAAGATAACCTCAGCAGTTCCTCTCGAGCTTCCCCATGCGTTGACTTCTTTCTGGGTCACCAGCCAGATCTTCATCTCTTCGATAAACTGCTGGTCATTGGCTTTTAATTTGTTGAATGCTTCCAATGCACCGGCATGATTCACTACTTTTGAACCAAACCATCCCCAGTCATTAAAGTTTTGCTTCCAGTAGACTCCTTGTGTTTTGGTATCTGTAGAAGTTTCTTTCAGATAGGTCATCAATTTATCAGATACATCTTTCAGACCGTAGTCGTTCATCAGCAATGCTGCACGATGTAATCCGAAGAAAGTAAAGTCTGTGATTTTTGCTGTTTTTGCCTTTTGTTTTACCAAGGTTTTCAAATTTGCCCCACTTCCTTTCAACGGGTGTTCTTTTTCCCAATAGTTCCGGGTATCCAGATAATCCAGTGCCCAGTTGCTCCAGACATTATCTTTCTTTACATCCCAGTATTTGCTGATCTCATTATCAACATACTGAATCAGTTTTGCTACCAGGATTTTTTGTTCAGAGCTTTGATAGTCTTTCACATTATCCTTTAACCAGAAGTTGATTTTCCCTAAGTTTTTAAGGATATACAAAGAAGTCCCGTAAGAACTCGGGTATCCTGAATACCATGAGAATCCGCCATCAGGATTCTGAAGTTTTTTTAATTCATCCCAATCCTGCTGAATGGAGTTTTTCATCGTATTTGCATCAAAGAGTAATGCTAATTTCTGCATCTGCTCTTCTTCATTTTTACTTTGAAGCACCCAGGGCGTTTCTTCCAGCAATAGCTGTTTCAGTTCCTGGTTCTTTTCAAGGTTTGAGTTGAGTAGTCCTTTATTTTGATATTCTTCAAAAACAGTTTTCATTTTCGGATTGGCCTTGAATATTTCAGCAGCCAGTACATCGGCAAACCATTTATTGAAAATTACATCTGCAGATCTGTTTGGATCATTTTTCAGGCTTGGAAGCGCAAACATAATCTCCCAGATCGGGTTGGTGGTTAATTCTAAGGTGTTGGAAACATTAGAAGCCGTTGTGGAAGTATTATTTTTAAGATGGTCCAGAACAAAGGTCTTCGTTTCTCCTTCTTTTACAAAAACAGGAACGGCATCCGTAACCAGCATTCTGTTGGGCAGTACTGCTACTGCCTGTTGTTCTCCATCGGAAAAGGCTCCGGCTTTGGCCACTATTTTCAAAATAATGGAAGAAACATTATCAGGAACTTTCAGTTTCCAGGTTAATGCTCCGTTTCCGTTTTCAGCGATATCAAAGTTCTGTATTCCTGAGGTTACTCCGAATTTTGAAGAAATGTCTTCATTGGTAAAGGCATCTAATATCTTCAATTCGGCAGAACCGCTTAGTTTTTTGCTGCTAAGGTTGGATAGCTTTGACTGTAGGTTCAGCTCATCTCCTTCTCTTAAGAACCTTGGATAATTCGGTGTTACTGAGAATTCTTTTTGGGTCACTACTTCTTTTTCCAGGGTAGCAGCTCTGGCATCTTTGGTATGAGCCAGGAACATCAGTTTCCATTTTGTAAGGGCTTCAGGAGAGGTGAATTCAAAGTTGACATTGCCTTCAGCATCTGTTTTAAGATCAGGATAGAAGAAAGCAGTCTCGTTCAGGTTTTGGCGAACAGGGACTTTTTCCAGGTTTTCTTTTTGCTCCGCCTGGTTTTCAACATCTGCTTCAACCTGTTGTACTTCTCCAGCTTCTTTTGATACAGCTCTTTTACTATATCCTGTCACCACAACTTCCTCAATATTTTTATTTCTTGCCATAGCAGAAGGTGCCGGCATAACGCTATCATATGCAACAGTAATTCCTGCTGCTCTTCCTTGGAGTGAAGAAAGCAGGTTGCCATCAAACCAATTAAAGCTTGGAACCTCTACATATGAACCGTTGAAATACTTAAATCTTTTCTGGTACCCCTTCTGCAAAAGATAATTTCTGATAGCATAAGAGGTAATGATTTTAAACGGCACATATAATTTATCCCAGCTATATGTATTTTCTGCAAACTGATCCAGCGACATATCGTACATATTGGCCAATACTTCAGCATTGATCTTTTCTTTATCATTTCCGGTTACTTTCACGGTCCATTTTTCCTTAGAGTTAGGTTCCAGTTTATCCCTGAAGGTAATGGTTTCAATTTTCAAAGGTTTCTCAGTATCTTTTATTTTTAAAGAAACAGGCTGTGTATTCACATCATTAAATGCAACTACCTGAAACTGGATATTCAGTTCTGAGACGCTTTTATCTTTTGGAATATCAGCTGTATATTCCAATATTCCTTTTTTCAGCTGGTGAGTTTCAGAAATTGTTTTTCCTGAACCATCCTGAACAAAAACATTCACTAATGCATCCGGAATGGCTGAATACACATAGATTTTCACTTTTTCTCCCCTTGAAACTTCCTCTTTCGGGGCAATAACGGTCAGGAACGTTTTTTGTCCCGGTTTCAATGTGCTTTTATCCCAGACACTGAAATTTTGTGAAGTCCTGATCGTATCTTTTCCTTCAATATTGAACAGTTCCAGCCGGTAATCTCCTGCCTCCAGTTTCCCCAAATCAAGTTTATCTGCTGTTGGCTGTTGTTGCCTTTCTACAATCACTTTTTCGGTCTTCCAGTTTTTGATATCATCATTTTTATCAAATAAATCATGAGGAAACCTTCTGATAAATTCTTCTTTTGAATATTTCGGAAGATCCTGAACTGCAGATTTGAAATTATCCCTGAAAATTCTGTCCGGGGCTGTCAGTTTGGATAATTTTACCTGATAAGGCTTCCTGAGGATTTGTTCATTATAATTTTTTGTTTCTACTTTTAGCTTTACATTTTCGTCGCTAAAGGTATTCTTAATTTCATCTGCTTTGATGTAATGGGAGACAGAAGCTACTTTAAGCTGAGTATCGGCAGATTGCGTTTCTCCGTTGATATCGGTAACTGAAGCATTGATTTCATAGTTATCAACCTGAATACCTTCCAGCTTTTCATCCTTTTTAAGATCAAGACGGATTACAAATTCTCCTTTTTCGTTGGTTTTCACCTCTCCCAGAATTGAATTTTCATTGTCATCATCGTCTTGTGGATACCACCAGAAATATTTCCATCTGATGTTATGCTTTTTGATTTCGTAATGAACGGTTGTATTATTTAAGGCCACTCCGGAAAACATCATTGCTTTTCCTTTCAGCTCTATCGTCTGGCCATATTTATATTCTTCTTTTACAGGTTCAAAAGTAACCTCAAATTTAGGTCTTTTGTACTCTTCCACTCTGAAATCCTTATATCCCTGCGGATCGCCTTCTGTTTTCAGATAAAAGGTACCATTCAGCTGACCTTTTGGCAGGATGAAACTTCCATGGTAAGAACCAAATTCATTGGTGGTAAAATCTTGTGAAGAAACTTCCTGGCTGTTGGCATCCAATAAAGTAATTTTCTGCTTAAGGCCCGGTAATACAGATTCTACCTCCTTATTCAGCTGAGTATTGATGACTTTAAAATAGACGGTCTGGCCTGGTCTGTAAATAGCCCTGTCTGTAAATATCTGTATTGTTTTACGAGAATCTTTGTTAGGATTAAAATTTTCCACACCATTGCTTCCATATACCTGCATCATCTGGAAGTCATTGGTTTTTGGCTGACGGATCAAAAAGGTCCTGTAATATTCTTTATTGGCGGTGGAAGGAAATTTGAAAACCCCTTTTTCGTTAGTTTTTCCATCCACTTTGTTCAAAGTTTTATTAGAAACAAACTCGTAGAAAATAAGGTTTTCATTGCTTACAGGCTTCCCGTTTTCGCTGTTTACTAATTTCAGTTCATTGGACAATGGGTTATTGTCTGTTTTGGTCTGATAAATGACTGTATTCCCGGAAACCAAAAAATAAAAATTCTGTCTGGAATTATTCTCCTTTGTACCGTCACCCGCCACGGAATATTCTACAACATACGCTCCGGCAGGAAGGGGTTGTATTTCCAATGAAGTTTTATGAACCTGGTAATCTTTAGGATCGGAAAGCTGATAGGTCTCCTTTCGCACCAGGTTCTTTTTGATCCGTCCGAAAATATCGGCATACGAGTTTTGAATATACTGCAGCAGAGAAGTAAAATCCTCTTTTACTTCATAAATGTTTAAAGAAAACTCAGATACATTTTTATATTCTGCCACCAGATGAACCGGCATATTGCTCTGAGTCTGCTGTTCATATCTGATATTGAGCAACGGAGTGATAATCTGCTCCTCTTTATTTCTGATATTTCCCAGAAAAGGGGATTTGGGGTATTGGCTTTTTGCCTGTGCAGCCACTGCAATGGCTTCTTTATTTTTCTTTTGGGTAATCAGCTCATTCATGATATCTTCCATGATGAGTACTTTATAATCGCCTTCTACATTTGACTTTAACAGATTCTGAAGTTGCTCAAGCCTGTCTTTACACTGGTTGAAATTGCAGTTTTCTACCAGCTTTTCTTTCATGAAATACAGCCTGGAGTTTCCTTCGTTTTTCGCAATTAACTCATCAAAAATGGTATTCACAGAAACACGATTTTCAGCAAGTTCATTTTTAGTAAAAAGGCCGTTATCTGCTAAAAAACTGATTTTCTTTAAGGAATACCAATCAAAAAGAGTTGGGAAATAAGTGATATCTTTGGTACCCGAAAACACTTCTTTATATTTCTCCAGGGCAACCGCCTTCATTTCAGGCTTCTGCTGATCCAGCTCCTGATAGGTTTTGGTTAAATAGTTTTTAAAATCAAGTTTGCTCCAGGTTTCAATCTGTGACAGGTCTTGTGAATTGATATTGGTCCTCCCGTTGATCTTCCAGGAATTCTGGTTGTAATAATCCAGGAAAAAGCTACTGAGTAACACTTTGAATACCAGTTTCCCTTCTCCTTTCAGTTTTCCTTCTGTTTGCTGAAGCTTACTGAAAAATTTCGATGCGGCATCGTTCTGATCATCATCCACGGTCCGGTTGACAATACTGAATTCCGCTTTCAGTGCACGGATCAGCTGCAGGGTATTATTTTCTTTCATCGCCTGATTTTGTATGTCTAAAATAACGGGAAGATTAGATTTATAAGCTCCCTTCTTGCTGTTTTCTACGATTTTTTTCCATTGGTCATCATAGTATTTCTGTGCAAAAACCTTTGAAAACCCCAGCATTAAAAGCAAAAGCATAAATATCTTGGAAAATCTTTTCATATATATTATTTTTGATAAATGAACCTATTAAAAATACTGAAAAAATCTGTCATAGACAGCCAAATTTATGTCTCTCTGATGGGAACTCTTTTTGCAGTATTTTTCATGAAAGAGCAAAACACATTCCGTTTGCCCACTATAGTCTTTATTTTCATTACGTATTTCAGTGGCTATCTGTACACTAAATACCAATATACGAGACATTTTTTTAAGATATTGGTTCTGAATGCAGTAGCCGGAATAGTATGTGCTCTTTTAATTATTTATAATCATAATGAGGTCAGGCTCCTGAAATGGTTTATCATTGTAGTACTGGGGCTATTGTACAATAGTTTTTTTCTGGACGTGTATATCCGTAAGATTCCTTTTTTAAAAGTTTTTTATGTGGGATTGATCTGGGCCCTGGTGAATTGCTGGCTGACGCTTCCGGAATTCAGCATTCCTATTTTTCTGATCAGTTTTTTTTATATCACGGCATTGGTGCTTCCGTTCGACATCCGGGACATGAACAGTGACAGGGTAAAAACTTTTCCCATGCTGGTAGGAGTTCAGAATACAAAATACATTGCATACATCCTTGTTTTTATAAGTTGCATCATCGGGATTTTTACCCTGAAACCTCTGTATGCGGTTTCTTTTTTCCTTTCCTGTATTGTCACTTTTTTCTTGATTTATTTCTCTGAAAATAAAAGAGATGACGCTTATTTTTCATTCGGGGTGGAGACCTGCTCGGCACTTCCTTTTTTATTTTTGCTAATAATGGAGTATTTTTGACGAATGATTATCAAGAAACTTTCCCTGTACAATTTCAAAAACCATTCGGAGAAAAAATTTGAGTTTTCCCCGCAGATCAACTGCTTTGTAGGTAATAATGGTGTGGGAAAGACCAACATCCTGGACGCACTGCATTATTTGTCCGTGGGAAAAAGCTTTCTGGGAAATACTGACGTTAACAATATTAAAAAAGAAGAAGATTTCTTTACTATTGATGCTGAAATTCAAAATGAGGACAGTGATGATATAATCAGAGTTTCCCAGCCTAAAGAAGCTAAAAAGGTCATCAAAAAGAATGATAAAAGCTATGACAGGCTTGCAGATCACATCGGATACCTGCCAAGTGTTATGATTTCACCTTATGATTCCAACTTAATTTCGGATTCAGGGGAAAGCAGACGCAGGTTTCTGGATTCGATGATTTCCCAGACAGATTCTGAATATCTTTTTGACCTGATCCAATACCAGAAAGCCATTCAGCAACGGAATGCCCTATTGAAATATTTTGCCAAAAACAGAACCTGGGACAGGGATTCCCTGGAGATTTATGATGATCCGATTAGCCGGTTCGGGACTAAGATTTTTAATAAAAGAAAAGAGTTTGTAGAACAGCTCAACCCTATTGTTCAGAATTTTTACCAGATCATCTCCGGTGGAAAAGAAACGGTTTCAGTGATTTACGAATCTCACTTACTGGAAAATACTTTTGAGAATCTTTTAAAAGAAAGCCTTGAAAGGGACCGCATGCTTACCTACACTTCGAAAGGTATTCATAAGGATGACCTTCTTTTTGAAATGGATCATGTTCTGATCAAAAAAACCGGTTCCCAGGGACAGCAGAAATCTTTCCTTATCTCCTTAAAGCTTGCCCAGATGAGCCTTGTCAAAGAGTTAACTAAAAAGACCCCTATTCTCTTACTGGATGATATATTTGATAAGCTTGATGATACCCGTGTTTCTCAATTGATCGAATTGGTGAACAGGGAAAGCTTTGGCCAGATATTCATCACGGATACACACCGGGAACGTACGGAAAGTGTTGTAAAAAAAATCAATGAAGAAAGTATCATTTTTGAAGTGTAGTCTATAAAAATTCAGGATTCTCACCAATATGGAAAAAAGTACAACTTTAACCTTGGATTCTAAACTTTAAATCTTAAATTTCACAATGTAAGGTTACCTTACAAACCAACTAAGAACCACACACCTCCTCCTCCCGATTATGAAGAAGAAAAAACGTGAATACCAATCCTCCGAACTTGTAAAATCCTTTGCCAGAATATATGGTTTTGAAGATAAGCTTGTGGCTTTTGATATCAAAGATTTTCTAGAAGATTACCTCGATGAAAGCCTGTTCAATGAGATCCGGAGTGTCAACATAGAAAAAGGCTGCATCATCATTAAAATAGATTCTCCATTGCTGAAACATGATTTTCAGATGCGTAAAAGTTTTTATCTGAAAAAATTTCAGGATAAATTCGGTATGGAAAAATTTGAGGATCTGCAGATACTTTAATTTTCGTTATCATGTAAAGGATCAGAAATGTATCTTTGATGCTGTATTTTAAATTTCACGCTGATTTTTCAGATACCGCGGGGTATTCCTCCAGCAGCAAATTCTGGCATCATGAATGTATAATCGTAATATAGTCTAAAATAAAAAGATTGCTCCATTACTTATGAGGCAACCTTTATTTATTCCTATTTTAATGATCCTGTTCTTCCGATTTATTGGAAATCGTACTGCTCATCAGATCATTAGCCTGTTTATCCAACCCTGAGCGTAATGGGAAGAAAAATTTTAACGGATGTTTTACAAAATAACTGAAGATCTCTTTATAGATTTCACTCACCTGCCCAAAATTCATTTTTCTTGACCTGAAAGCCAGGAACATTGACAAGCTGAAACTTACCAGGAAGTTGAAAAAACCTATTAAAAATACAGTGAAGAAGGAAATCCAGAAGGTATAGGAATCTACTGAGAAATCTTTACCATAAAGACCTAATGCAAAGTTTCCTGCAGCAAAGGTGATATGCCTGATATCCAGATCCAGTCCAAAAAACAAGCCTATTGGTGCCGTAGCTCCCAGGAAAACCCCAAACCAGAAATTGGAAACAATCCCCGGCCAGTTTTTAGCATAATATTTTGAAAGTCCTTTTGCAAATTTCTTCCCGAAAAAGCTTCTGATCGAAAGGTTTTTGGCAATCCTCTCCGGAATCTGATAAAACACGGAGTTGTTTCCGATATTTCCTGAAATAATTCCTGAAATAAAAAGATAAAAACCAGCAATACTGGCATGCAGAATAGCCTTAGATTTAAAAGGATCCAGATCTTTTAATAATTTATCCGATCTGTCAACAGCCAGGTTCTGTGAGAAAAAGACATCCAGACCATAGATGATGGCCAATGCCACCGGAAAAGCAAGCAAAACATTTCCTACAAAGGCAATAAACTGACTCCTGAAAAGCTTGGACACAAGGTGTGCAAATTCAGTATTGTTTCTTTTGCTGTTTCCTTCCTCGGATAATACTTTGGTCATCGTAGCTGCAGTCATAGCCGGTTGCTTCGTTGCCAGCGTAAATCCCATGAGGTAAATCATGATAAATCCCATCGCATAGTTCATGGAATACAAAAATGCATGTGAAAAGTCACTGCCGGGAATATAGCCATACAGCATTTTCAAAACACAAAGTGCACCCACTATGATTCCTCCTCCGCTCGCTTTGTAAAACATAGTCATATATTCCCTGCGCGTGGATGTGATATAGTGAGCTCCTGTTTCCGCTGTGTGATTGGTAATAAGGTGGGAGATCAGCCTCGTACTATCGTTGATGAGGTCAGCAATATTATTTTTATGAGATTTATAGTTCAGGATATTGAAAATCAACTGTTTTGACTTGATCAGCACATCTTCTTCAGAATCAATCACCAGCAGCTGGACAATCTCATAGATCCTCTTTGTCTGCTGTCGGATTTTCAGTAAAGACTGGTTAATCTTTCCCGAAATACCATATTTGGCAGAATTTTTAAAAGCAATGTTTACAAATTCAAGGCATTGTTCTGCATAGATCTTAATTTGCTTGTACCTGCTGTCTTTGGAATGCAGTTGCAGTTCAGGATCATTAACCAGATCTTCTGCCAGTGTTTCCAGCTCATTCTGAAGGGCTAAAAACGGGTTATCAAGGTTTCTGTATTGGGGAGCCATCCTTACGACTTCCACTTCCATCGCCATTCCGGTTACCCGCCAGGAAAGAATATTCATTGAAAAGATAAGTTCTTTCTTTACATTTGGCCTGATAATAAAATCTGAAGCTCCCAGAAGGGTTAAAAACTCATTGATCTCATTTTCGGGAAGGTTGTGCAGGTATTTCAGATCCGTTTTAGGTCTCAGACTTACATTATCGATCATATACCAAACCGTTTTCTCATTCTCTACCGGAGGTAATACCTTATTCAGAATCCTTTTTTTCAATTCCGGGAAAAAGGCGTTTTCTGAAAGGATATTGGCTTCTGTGAGAGACAGGTTGAAAGGCCTTCCTTTAAAAATATTATGGATATAATGTTTAAAGTTATCCGCAAAATTGGGATTGCTTCTGAGAAAATTGAGCACATCTGTAAAGTCCGCCTTTTTTATACTTTCCAGAAATTCTGCAAAGGGTTCTAAAGAAAGGGTTTCGTTCTTAAAAGAAAAATATTTTTTAAGAACTGACTCAAAATTTGTGCTGGAATTAAAGAATTTCATTAGTACAAAGATACTATTTCAAACTCACATTCCTCATCTGTCTCATGATCCAATTGTGTTTCTTCCTCAGATAAGGGGATGGATTTTTAGGATCGTATTTCTTCGGATTGGGCAATACAGCGGCAATCCAGGCTGCATCCGAAGCACTTAAATCTTTAGATGATTTTCCAAAATAATACCGGGCAGCAGCTTCTACTCCAAATACTCCCTGTCCCATCTCGATAGAGTTCAGATATCTTTCAAGAATAATATCCTTACTCCATACTTTCTCGATAATGAAAGTATAAATAGCTTCCAATCCTTTTCTGATCCAGCTTCTGCCTTGCCAAAGAAAAACATTTTTGGCCGTCTGTTGGGAAATGGTACTTCCTCCTCTTATTTTTTTCCCTTTTTCATTATACTTCATTGCCTTTTCAATAGCTGTATAATCGAAGCCGTTATGGTTAAAAAACTTTTGATCTTCAGAAGCGATCACTGCTTTTTTCACATTGTTCCCCATATCATCATAAGAGATATAATCTCTGTGAAGTTTCCCATATTCAAAAAGCCCTCCTATCTGGGTAATGGTAATCGGCGGATTAAAAAACCTGCCCCAGATAATAAATACAACATTCATTACAAGAATGATGAAGATAAGCTGTTTAATTTTTTTCCACATAACTTCTATAAAAAGAAAGGCAAAAATAAGCAATCGCCCGGGTTACTGCAACTCTTTCATATAAGTCAGCTGATAACCGGGCAATAGTTCGGGATGAAAAATTTTAATATAATCTTTGAGGATCAAATCGGCTCTTACCACTCCGCTTTCAAAGAAGTCATTGGCTCTTTGTTTTTCTTTCCCTGATAATGTATAGATTTTCCCTTTATTGAAGACTTCTAGTTTTCCATATAAGGAATTTACTTTCTGCATTTCTTTTTTAGAGGTATAGTTTCCTGCATTTACCCAGTACTGTACGCCGTTAGTTTTTGCAAACACTTCTTCAAACCCCATGGTTAATGCTTTTTCATCCTTATTATCTTTCAGTATATATGAAGCATTGGCATCAGCAATATAATGAGCAACAGAGGTATTTCCACCAGGAAGATACCATACATCACCATACATTTCATTGGCTAAAACCAAAGGTTTTTCTTTAGAAGTAAGGGCCAGTTTTTTTAATTCATTATAATTTTCAGCTATTTCCTCATATTTGGCTTCCGCTTCTTTTTCTTTTCCTAACAACTCTCCAAAAAGCTTTATATAGGCTGTTTTCTCTAATGGCTTCTGTTCCATATACTCATCCAGGAATATAACCTGAATTCCGTTATTTTTCAGTAATTCGTAGGTATTCTCAAAACTGGCAATATGATTGGTGAAAATAGCGTCAGGTTTCAATGCGATAATTTTCTCGACATCATATTTCTGATCACTTCCTACATTTTGGATTTTCCCTTCTTTAATAAGGTTTTGAATTTTTTCTGAATAAATATACTCCGGACTAGAGACTCCGATAATCAGATTTTCGGCTCCAAGCTCTGAAATATACCCTGCCATACTTGCGTTCAGAAGAATGATTTTCTTAAAAGGAGTCTGATTTTTATTAAAATTATAGGTGAAATTTCCTGATTTCAGCTCCAATGTTCCATCATGCTCCTTAAATTGGGTACGGCTTGAAATATGAGTCCAGTCTGAGGACGAAATTTTTGATTCTCTTTTACAGGTAATTAGCGAAAAAACCGTAAATAAAAGTAAAATTTTCTTTTTCATCTTTCAAAGAACGGAAAAAAGTGCTATATTTGCAAACCTTTAAACAATAAGGAAACAACGGCCTCGTGGCGCAACTGAATAGCGCATCTGATTACGGCTCAGAAGGTTACAGGTTTGAATCCTGTCGAGGTCACTTAAGGAGACAACTATTAAATAGTTGTCTCTCTTTTTTTGTGCATAAAAATCTATATATCAAACTTTTACAATCTGATATGTTATGGTTTGAATTTTTACGTATAAAAACCTGAGTCTGTCTGAAATTGTCAGTCTAAAAGTGCTATAACAGTGATTTCAGCAGCATTGAAGCGTGGTTTGAAATCCCATTAAGGTTCTAGTATTTTTTTCTCTTTTGGCTTATCATAATTTTTTGATACTAATATAATTTTAGCTTCCTTCTCATTTACCTAAATTCCATTCTTAGCTAGAAGAATAATTGCTTGCTCAACTGAAACGTTTTTATCAATGAAATTCATTTTTCTTATTAGATTCTCGGTTAATTTTTTTTAATAATATTTTTGAAAATGCTTGATTCAAGTCCAAAGAGAGATCTCCTGTTTTATAATCAATATCTTTCATACAATATGTTTCTTGATGGTAGTAGCTTCATTCTATCAAGTCTGATCGTCCCGCTCCTCTTAATAACAAAACTCTTCCAAATCATTATACTTGAGCCTTTCAACAAAGTAATCTGGACTTTCTAACAAACCCTAAAGGACAGCATCGATGTAATTTTGTGTCAATAATAACGATGCAATTGAGCGAAGTTTTAAAAGACAATAAAATGAAAATAATTAACCAACATTATGTCGATGGTCAATTTCGGCCTTCGACAGGTAGCGAGAAAATGGATATCATTAATCCTTCGGATGAAAGCCTCATCGGCCATGTCTTATTGGGTAATGAGCAGGAAATGGAGGCTGCAATAGTTGCTGCATCAGCAGCTTTACCTTCTTTTTCACAGACGAGCAGAGAACAGCGCATGGATTACCTACAGCAATTACATGATGCGCTAATGGAGCGGCTCGACGATCTGCAGGAAGTAACCACTACAGAGTATGGTGCAACGGTACAACGGTCTCGCTGGTCAAACCAGTATGCCGCTGAGACTTTCCTCTACTTCAAGGAAATCCTTAAGGATTTTTGTTTCGAACGTCGCATAGGCCAATCTGTAGTTTCTATGGTGCCAGTTGGCGTAACTGGGATCATGACGGCCTGGAATGCCAATTCAGGTTCCATATGTGTGAAGCTGGCTGCTGCGATAGCAGCCGGCTGTACCGTAGTGATTAAACCCAGTGAAATGAGTGCGATGCAGTCGCAGGTTTTGGCAGAGTGCTTCGACCGAGCTGGACTTCCAGCTGGCGTAATCAATATGGTGCATGGACGCGGAGACATTTTGGGCACGGTATTGTCTACCCACCCTGCTGTGGCCAAAATTCTGTTCACAGGTTCTACAGTGGTTGGCAAGATCATTGCGCGTAATGCAGTGGACACCATGAAACGCGTCACGCTGGAACTCAGTGGAAAATCACCGAATATTATTCTCGATGATGCGGATTTCGATACTGCAATACCGATGGCGATAAATGCGGCCTTTATGAATAGTGGTCAGGCTTGTATTGCTGGTACACGACTGCTGGTGCCGGAAGCTAACCTGCAAGAGGTTAAAGATATCTTGCTTAAAACGATGGCTACACAAAAAGTTGGTGATCCAAGAGATGGGCAGACGGTCATTGGGCCAATGGCCAGTCAGAAACAGTTTGACCGGATACAACATTATATCAGGCTGGGTATCAACGAGGGTGCAGAACTTTTAGTTGGCGGTCTGGGCAAGCCGGAAGGACTAGAGAACGGATTTTACGTCAAACCCACTATATTTACAGGTGTAAGTAATGAAATGACAATTGCGCAGGAAGAAATTTTCGGGCCTGTATTATCTGTTATTACCTACAAAACTGAAGAAGAAGCTATTGCCATTGCCAACGATACCATATATGGACTGCATGCTTATGTAAGCAGTTCAGACATGGAGCGGGCACAACGAGTGGCAGCACAGATCAATGCAGGCAGGGTTTCGATCAATACGATCTATCACGATGCATTGGCACCATTCGGCGGATTTAAACAATCTGGCTTGGGCAGAGAAGGTGGCCTATATGGCCTCGAGGAACAATTAGAACCAAAAGTAATTATAAGCTAATCGTTATGGAATGCAAAAATGATATTTCCGAAAAAGCAAAAGATGCCGCTACAGGCCCCAGAATAGTACTAAATACGTATTCCGGGAACACGATTGAAGGCGAAGCTTTTGTAGCAGATCATATCTTCAGTTATATTCTCCAGGGTAAGCAGGATGTCTGGCTTGCTGATCAAAAACACTCTTATCGGGAAGGTGACTTCCGCTTTTTCCGACGCAATCAGCTGACCAAATACGTAAAAAGTACCACCGATGGAAGTTTCAGATCTATAGCAGTGCATATCGATCAGTGCACCTTAAAGGAAATGAGCGAGCAGTACGGACTGAAAGCCAACAGCATAATTGATGCCCATGCTGCACTGCTGATCCACTCGGGGGCATTGCTGAAAGGTTTTGTAGATTCCTTGGTTCCCTATTTGCAGCAGCAAATGGATGACCGCATTGTGTCGCTTAAGGCCAAAGAACTTGTTTTACTGCTTATTCAGCATAATCCGGCATTTAAAAATGTGTTGTTTGATTTTAATGAACCGGGTAAGATCGACCTCGAAGCTTTTATGAACAGCCATTACCGTTACAATGTACCAATGGAACGTTTTGCTTTTCTTACAGGCCGCAGCCTTTCCGGTTTTAAGCGCGATTTTGAAAAGCAGTTTAATACCAGCCCGGGCAGATGGCTGTTGCGGAAGCGTCTGGATACAGCCCGCTTCCTGATCGAACAGCAAAAAGAGAAGCCATCCGATGTATACTTGGATCTGGGTTTCGAGGACCTCTCCCACTTTTCCTTTGCCTACAAAAAAGAATTTGGTTATGCGCCAAATAAAAAACATTCATAGCATAAAAATCAATTAAAATGGACATACAATTAAAGGGTAAACGTGCCCTGGTAACCGGATCTAGTTCCGGATTGGGCGAAGCTATTGCCAAAATGCTCGCAAGTGAAGGCGCCATGGTAATCATACATGGGCGTAACCTTAAACGGGCCAATGATGTAGCTGCAGAGATTAACGCTTCCGGTGGATCTGCCACAGTAGCGATCGGAGACGTTGCGACAGATGAAGGCGCCGATGCTGTAGCTGCAGCGGCACTCTCCTCCGGACCGGTGGATATACTGGTTAATAATGCCGGAGTTACTTCCCACAAATCATGGGGCGAAGCAAGTGCGGAAGACTGGTTAGCGCTGTACAATACTAATGTGGTTTCATATGTACGGATGATACAACGCATCGTTCCACAGATGAAGGAGCTTGGTTGGGGCAGGTTAATACATATCGGTGGTGGACTGGCTATACAGCCCATAAAGGAACAGCCACATTATAATGCTACCCTTGCTGCGCGGCATAATATGTCTGTATCGCTCGCTAGGCAGCTTAAAGAGACGGGTATTACCTCTAATATCGTATCTCCCGGAGCTATCATCAATCCAATGGTAGAGCAATGGCTCGAGCAGGCAGCACCTAAATTTGGCTGGGGAACGGATATGGAAGAGATTAAGTACAAAGCAGTTCAGGAGCTTATCCCCAATGATACCGGTAGGTTTGGTGCACCTGAAGAAATTGCGGGTGCCGTTGTCTACCTCTGTAGTCGTTTTGCTGACTATATCAGCGGTTCTGTACTACGGGTCGACGGAGGGACAATCCGTTGTTTATAAAATCAGACCAACAAAGTGAAACAGCGGTTTATTTACCGCTGTTTTTCTGTTTTTGAAACTTTTTGTTTTCATATTTACTATAACTGCATCTGCTCTGTAGACCAATCTAAGATCTTCCTCACCTTTTCATCGAAGATGTGCTGCAAACACCACAGTTACCACCTGTTCGAATGTTTGTCTAATTTATACGCAATTTACAGATATATTATTCAACGATCAGCTATAGCATCATCTTGTTCGCGGATTAAAATAACCAACTCGACAGCTAATATGTCCGCTTCAACCGATTGTTTCTTTCTATAGCCTTTGGCCTGGTCTACATTTGTCTCAACAAAAAGGAAATCAGAACAAAACTTTAAAACAAGAAACAATGAAAACAAAACTTACAACACTTCTTTTAGCAGCTGCATTCTCTCTAAGTATACCTACAATTGCCAGTGCTCAAATCAACAAAACAACCAATACTGTTTCAAAAACAGACACCAGCATCCGTCCGTTTAAGATAAACATTCCACAGTCAAAGCTTGACGAGCTCAAACGCCGTATCGCAGAAACTCGCTTTCCCGATAAAGAAACTGTGAATGATGAATCTCAGGGCATTCAATTAGCACAGTTGAAAGAACTGGTAACCTATTGGGGGAAAGGATATGACTGGAGAAAACTTGAAAAAAAATTAAATGCTCTTCCGCAATACATAACAAAAATTGACGGTTTGGATATCCAGTTCATTCATGTCCGCTCAAAAGAATCCAATGCACTTCCGGTAATCCTTACCCACGGTTGGCCAGGATCACCGCTAGAATTCATAGATGCCATTGGCCCGCTGACTGACCCTGTAAAATATGGTGGAAAAGCGGAAGATGCATTCGATGTGATTATCCCCGCAATCCCAGGATATGGCTTTTCAGAAATTCCCAAAGAAACAGGTTGGAATCCAGACCGCGTTGCCAAAGCTTGGGATGTATTGGTAAAACGCCTTGGCTACACAAAATATGTATCGGAAGGTGGTGATCATGGTTCAGTGATCTCCGATGCGCTGGCGCGACAGGCTCCAGCCGGGCTTCTTGGAATACACCTTACGATGCCCGCAACAATTCCCGCTGAATTGGTAAAACCGATTAACGCTGGTGACCCTACTCCTATCGGACTTTCAGAAGACGAAGCTAAAGCATATAATTCTCTAAGTACATTCTTTGGAAGAAATGCAGCTTATGGTGGAATGATGGTTACAAGACCACAGACAACAGGTTATCTTCTTTCTGATTCTCCAAGTGCACTTGCGGCATTCTTGTATGAAAAAATTGCAGAATGGACAGAAAGTGACCTACAACCCGAGAAAGTAATCAATAGAGATGCAATACTAGATGATATTACCTTGTATTGGTTGACGAATACCGGTGCTTCCTCGTCACGGTTCTATTGGGAAAACAATAACAATAATTTCAGTTCAGATCATCAAAAAACAAAGACTATAAAAGTTCCTGTGGCTATTTCCGTATTCCCACATGAAATCTACCAGGCACCTGAAAGCTGGTCAAAAGCCGCTTATCCCACCCTATATTATTATCATAAAGCGAAAAAAGGAGGACACTTTGCGGCATGGGAGCAACCTCAGATTTTTACTGAAGAACTTAGAGCTGCATTCAAATCCCTTAGGTAATAATATAGTTTAATCCTTTATAAAATTCCAACAATGAAAAAGATCATAATAACAGCCACATTTTTAGCGATGTTTGTATTAGGAACTGTACCTACCTACGCACAAATTGCCTCTAATAATACCGTTCAGCCAGATCAGAGCATTCGTCCATTCCACATCCGAATACCGGATGCAAAGATCACGGATCTGAAAGCACGACTACGGAATACAAAATGGCCGGACAAGGAACTTGTCGATAACGAAACACAAGGAGTCGAACTTACTACCATGAAGTCACTTGCGGACTATTGGTTGACAAAATATGACTGGCGAAAAATAGAATCAAAACTAAATTCTTACCCGCAGTTCACTACAAATATTGACGGAGTGGATATTCATTTTATTCATGTCCGCTCAAAGAATAAAAATGCACTTCCAATAATTATTACCCATGGCTGGCCAGGATCGGTTATCGAGCAATTAAAGATAATTGAACCGCTTACCAATCCGGAGAAATTCGGAGGAAAAAAAGAAGATGCTTTCGATGTCGTAATTCCGTCAATCCCCGGGCATGGTTTTTCGGGAAAACCCACAGAACTTGGCTGGAACCCTGTACGGGTAGCCAAAGCATGGATCACACTAATGGGCAGACTGGGTTATAACAAGTATGTTGCTCAAGGTGGTGACTGGGGAAATGCAATCTCCGAAAATATGGCACTGATTGCTCCCAAATCATTACTTGGAATTCATACCAATATGGCAGCCACAGTACCAAGTGAGATATCGCAGGCCTTGGCAAAAGGTGTTATACCTACGGATTTAAGTCCAGATGAAAAGAATGCGTTCACACAACTGGACTTTTTCTATAAAAAAGGTTTGGGCTACGCCAATGAAATGAGTCTACGCCCTCAAACCCTTTATGCAATTGATGATTCACCGATCGGACTAGCAGCCTGGATGCTTGACCATGACGACCGGAGCCAAAAATTGATTACACGTGTATTTGCAGGTCAGCAGGAAGGACTGTCCAAGGATGACATCCTTGACAATATATCCTTGTATTGGTTTACAAATACGGGAATATCTTCAGCGCGTCTGTACTGGGAGGCATCCCAAGGGTCCACAGCTGGATTTTTTGATCCAAGGGGACTAAAGATTCCGGTAGCGGTAAGTGCTTTCCCTGATGAAATCTATGCTGTTCCAAAAACCTGGGCCCAACGAGCCTATCCGAACCTGATCTACTTCAATAAATTGGAAAAGGGCGGGCATTTCGCTGCCTGGGAGCAACCGGAACTCTTTACAAAAGAAATGAGAAATGCCTTCAAAGCTTTAAGATCAGATCTATAATTAGGGTTTTGAAAAAGTGGACTTTTTTATCGCATTCCCCAAGATCTTCGATGCCCATAAGTGCCGGCTTCAATGGGAAAAAAGTCCATTCTAACCACATTCTACTGTTATGAACCTGTTATTTACGATCTATTTGCATAACAAAACAACAGTTTTTAACAAAAAAATAAGAAAAATGAACAAGCTAGCAATTTTAATGATCACAGTCCTAATGATGTTCTGCGGTTATTCCAAAGGCCAGACTTCCAATGGTCAGGTTACATGGGAATGTATTCTCAAAAGGAAATCCCCTGACGAAGGGGAAATTTCAATGAAAGCAAAAATACCCCAAGGGTGGCATATGTATGCGCTGGGAAATAGTCCCCAAAGCCCCATTAAAATGAACTTTAAATTCCAGCATGATAAATCTTATGAACTGGTAGGGAAAGTGACCCAGCCTACACCACTCCGAAAGTTCGAAAAAGTATTGGGTATTCCTGTAACCTATTTTGAGAACGATGTTGAGTTTAGTCAAAGAATCAAAATAAAAGGAAAGAATGGCACCATCAGGGGGACAATTCAGTTTATGCAATGCAGCGATGAAATCTGCATCCCTCCTCAAGACTTTGGTTTTGCTCTCAAAATCTTCAGTTTATAATTGTCATATCAAAAACCCTTAATTCATCTTTTCATCAGTAAAATAAAAATCAATAGCATGAAATCGATAAAAGAAATATTATACGTCTTAAGTCTTCCTTTGATCATCACATTGATTATGGCTTTCAAAGGATTTGCAGATGACCAGAAATTAGAAAACATCAAAGCAAAAAATTCGGGTAAAAGCTTCGCCGTCGTCGAACTGTTTACTTCCGAAGGTTGCTGGAGCTGCCCTGCTGCAGACGAACTGATCGCTAAGCTCGAAAAGAATAACGAAAACAAGAAACTTTTTATTCTGGCATACCATGTAGATTATTGGGATCATCAGGGATGGAAAGACCGTTTTAGCAAAGACAGGTTCACAGAAAGACAGAAACAATATGCAACGTGGATGAACCTAGGGACCTTATACACGCCCCAGATGATAATCAATGGCAAGACAGAAACAGTTGGCTCCGAATCCACCAAAGTATTACGCAGCATTCAATCGGCAATGCTGGAGACCCATGCGGAAAACCTGATTGTAAAAATAGAAAAATCCGAAGGTAAATCTATTCAGATCAGCTACACCTCGAAATCAGCATCGAAAAACTCAACAATTCTCATGGCACTTGTTCAAAAGAAAGCCTCCTCGCAGGTGTCAGCAGGTGAAAACGCGGGAAAAGCGCTATCACATGTACAAATTGTACGGGACTTGCAAAGCCGAACACTTCAAGCCAATGGCAGCTTCTCATTCAAACTTCCGGATACCAAAGAAGATTGGGAAATTATCGCTTTTGAACAGAACCAAAATTCTGGAGAAATCATTGATGCGACCAGCGTAAGCTTATAAGGAGACCCTGTCCAACTCAACACCAAAAATTCTTTATTCAACTTTCAATATGTCCGGTTCAACGCCTTTGATCTTTTCGGCGGTCATTGTTTACTATAATTTTATCGAAACAAAAGAGAAAATATCATGAAACACGCAAAACAAATAAGAATATTACCCATTGCATTCCTCTGTATCTTAGCAGCTTTTATAGCCTTACAGTTTTTCAATGCGCAGATCGAACAAAGGCCGGTAACCGGACCTATGAAAAATGTACCTCAAGAGGTCACTCAGGTTTTAGAACGTTCCTGCTATGACTGTCATTCAAATTCGCAGCATCTCACTTTTTTAGATAAACTCGCTCCAATTTCCTGGATCGTCAACAAAGATATCCGCAGAGCCCGTGAAGTAATGAATTTTTCGGAATGGGACAAATTATCCGAAGCTGAGCAAAAGGGGAAATTCTACGCAATATTCAATATGGTTCGTGCCGAGAAGATGCCTCTTCCCTCCTATGCCATGACGCACCCAGGAGCTAAACTCTCACAAAATGAGATTGAGACCATTAAGCAGTTTGCTTTATCTCTCTCAGAAAAAGACAGTTTTATTCCCGCGCATATGAGCCCTGTGGAAGCTGGTTCTAAAGTACAAACTTTGACCACTGCCATACAACCTGGAGTTCTAGTTTCTCCCAATGGGATCAGCTACAATGCCGACTTCAAAAATTGGAAAGTGATCGGCATGAGCACACTCATTGACAACAGCATACGGGTAATCTACGGAAATGACATCGCTGTAAAAGCGATTCAGGAAGAAAATTTTCATCCTTGGCCAGATGGAAGCGCAGTAGCAAAGGCAGTTTTCAAGCAGACAAAAAAAGCGAACGGTGAAATTGTACCAGGTGACTTCGTGAACATGCAATACATGGTCAAAGACGGGAAAGAATATACGGAAACTGAAGGCTGGGGATTTGCAAAATTCAATGGACAGAAATTGAAACCAACAGGAAAAACAGCATTGTTCGCGCAACAGTCCTGTATCAGTTGCCACAGGCAGCTAGCGGAATCGACAGGCTTTCTTTTCAATGTGCCGCCAAAAGTAAATTCCAGAAAATTAATTGAACACTATTTAAAAACCGCTCGAAATGAAAAAAGTCTTATCCATAGTTCTATTAACTAGTTTAATTTTTGGCTCATGTGCCAAAAATCCCGAAAAAGAAACTGGAAAAATCCGCTTTATGTTTGATCCGGGAAGCTTGAAGTTTATTTCATCTTCCTTTAATCCAAACTTACAGACCATGTCTGCGCTTTACGGCAATCAAAAGGGAATTTCAGCACTGGAAACAAAAAAAGGAATCATAGGAGTAGATCTTAAGCTCGTGACTTATAAAATGCAGGATGACCCAAATTATTTTGGAAGTAAGGTCAATGGTGAGTTGTTAAGTGTCGAGACCGTTAAAACCGATCAAATGGGAAATCTCAAATATGGAATCGAATTCGGAAGGGTTTCTTCTAATGAATCCAGTAAGCAACGTATGAGTTCCATCCTTGAATACCAGCCCATAAAATTACCTCAATAATTCTCCGACCTTAAAATTTTAAATCAACTTAAATATTGAAATAATGAAAATCCAACTAAATACAATGATAAAGATGCTCACATTTTCCATCATCATGATAATGGGTACTGGAATCTCCAGGTTAAATGCACAAACGTCGGTTAATGAGAAAAAGAGCGAAACAGAAGATACGATCAATTTTCAGCAGACTAAAACTATACAAGCGGGGCTTCTAAACGTAGGATATGCTGAAATCGGACCAAGTAAAGGTAAGCCGGTTATCCTTCTTCATGGATGGCCATACGACATCCACAGCTTTGAACAGTCCTCCGCTATCCTTGCCAAAAAGGGATACCGTGTACTGGTACCTTATCTTCGGGGGTATGGAACCACGACATTCCTTTCTGACAAAACCATGCGAAACGGGCAACAGTCTGCGGTCGCACTTGATATCATCAAATTTATGGATGCACTAAAAATTGAAAAGGCGATTATCGGTGGGTTCGACTGGGGGGCCAGAACCGCAGATATTATCGCTGCATTGTGGCCTGAACGTTGTTCGGCATTGGTCGCTGTAAGTGGATATCTTATTGGTAGCCCCAAAGCGAACGAAAACCCGCTTCCACCAAATGCCGAATTTTTATGGTGGTATCAATATTATTTCGCCACTGAACGAGGCTATAAAAGCTACAAAGTGAACACACAGGAATTCAATAAACTGATCTGGAAAACAGCTTCACCAAAATGGAACTTTGATGACCAGACCTATAAACGTTCCTCAAAGTCATTCGATAATCCGGATCATGCGGATATTGTTATCCATAATTACCGTTGGCGGTTAGGATTGGCCAAAGGCGAAAAACAATACGACGAACTTGAAGAAAAGCTTGCCAAAGCCCCGGATATTATTGTTCCTACGGTAACCCTTGAAGGAGATGCAAATGGGGCAGCCTTTCCGCCGCCAGCAAGTTATGCATCAAAATATAAAGGTAAGTATAAGCATCATACTTTAAACGGTGGTATTGGCCATAACCTGCCACAGGAAGCACCGGAGGCTTTCGCTGAAGCGATTATTGAAGCCGACCTGATGGCGCAGTAAACAACGATTATTCATCATAACAATATAAAATAATTTTAATAACACGCTCAAAAGGCAAAAAATAATTGATCATGCAATATTCAACTTACACAAAAATTTATCTTGGCGGACGCATCTTTATGTCATTATGGTTCGCCGCAAGCGGTTTCTTTGAACTCACAAGAAATCCGGTGGTCTGGAATATTACACTACAACTTGGATATCCTCCACATTTCATTTATATACTAGGTATATTTAAAATTGTAGGCAGTATCATTTTCCTTATTCCAAATCGTTTCAATAGAATCAAGGAATGGATCTTTGCAGGGATGTTTTTTGACATCACTTTCGCCTTCTTCTCAAAGATTGTGGTGCTTGGTTTACCTTCGACAATCGATGCGATAATCGCCTTTATAGTCCTGGCCATTACATACTACGCGTTTAACAAACTCCACTTTATTGATTACACTGAAAATTTGTCTCAAGATTAAAAAATGATTTTTTATGCGTTTTGATTTAAATAACCCATAAAAAGCATAAATTCAAACAGAAAATAACCTTCATTAAAATGTTTAAACCCAAAAAGCAAATACCTTTTGAAATTTCGGGTCGCCTGATATGGATTAGTTCAATTTCATTGGGAATATTAACCTCAATCCCTAAAATTGTAGACCATCACTTTGTTGTGGCCGAAGGTATAGCCGATTTCGCTGTAACATCCGGTTTTGCATTATTGATCTGGTATTATAATATCTATTCGATACCTGCTTATACAAAGAAAACAGGCAGTAAAAAAGTACTGTCAGGTCAGCTGTTCAGGGGATTGGGAGTGGGTTTAATACTGATGTTTTTCCTTTCTTCCATTCAATACTACATTTTATCTCACCTAAATTTCGGCCCCCAAATATTGATGTACGAGGTAAGAGGTATATTGATCAACCTAACATTTTATATGTTTATCCATATATTATACCAGACTTATCTTAACCAACAATACGTAAGGGAACTAGAACGTTCGATGGCTGCAAATCTTGAAGCACAATATGAGCTTTTAAAACAACAGGTAAATCCCCATTTTCTTTTTAATAGTCTCAACACCCTAAAATATATGGTAGAGAGCCATGATGAGCAATCTTCGGAATTTATCATAAAACTTGCTGACTTCTACAGATTTACTCTTGGAAGTCTAAAGCTTAAAGTGCTAACATTAAAAGAAGAACTGGCCATTATGGAATCGTACGTATATCTATTGAAAGCCCGTTTTGAAGAAGGCCTTTTTGTGACACAAAATCTTGGAAGTGATAGCCATGACACTTACATTCCGCCTTTTACACTGCAGCTATTAGTAGAAAACTGCATCAAACATAATATTGTTTCGTTGGAGAAACCGCTTTACATTGCGATCTATCAGGAAGAAGACTATTTGGTCATTGAGAATAATCTGCAGGAAAGGAAAATTCCTGAACCTTCCACCGGAATGGGACTCAAAAATATCAATCAACGGTACCTCCACCTTACCCAGAAAAATATTATCATCACGGCAACTGACGAAAAATTCACCATAAAACTTCCTATATTATATGAACATCCTAATAATTGAAGACGAAATTAAAGCTGCTCGTTCACTTGAGAATCTGATATTACATTTGCAGCCAGGTTCCCGGATTCTGGCAAAGATCCAAAGTGTCGAGGGCGCTATAGACTATTTGTCCAATAACCCATCGCCAGAGCTGATCTTTATGGATATCCAGCTTTCCGATGGTATTAGCTTTGACATCTTTAAAGCCGTCAAAATCGTATGTCCAGTAATTTTTTGCACAGCCTTCGGTGAATACGCCATGGAAGCAATTAAAGAAAACGGGATTGATTATCTGCTTAAACCATTTTCGGAAGTTGATCTAAAAAATGCTTTTGAGAAAGTACATAATTTTAAAAATATTTTCCAGAAAGCCTCTGCAAATGATCTCGTAAATATAATCAGTCGGATCGGTGATCAAGAAAGTAAGAAAACGAGTTTCCTGGTTTTTAAAAACAATAAATACCTTACAGTCAAAACAGATGATATCGCCTATATTTATATCAATTATACCTCCCCTTCCCTTGTAACCTTTAAAGGCGAACAATATGATATGAACCAATCTTTGGATCATTTGGGAAGCATCCTTTCCGATAAACAGTTTTTTAGGCTCAACAGACAGTACCTCATCAATTTTTCTGCCGTAAAGGAAGTTGAGCATTATTTTGGAAGAAAGCTCTTTGTAAAACTAACCGTTCCAACAGAAGAAAAACTTTTGATCGGCAAAGATAAAACTTCCATATTCCTGAATTGGTTAGAAGACCGCTAAAACAGGTACGTAAATGGGATAAGAAACGGCATATTTTATACAGCAATGAACGGATACGGCTTCCCATTTACGTGCTTTTTATCTGCTATAAAGTTCCGATATAATTAATCTTGATAAGCAAAACGACTTTGGCATCAGGAAAATTAAAGTTTTGACCAAATCGATAAAAGATTACAAAGGCTCCTTATTGGAGATATCCAACGATAAAGTTTTTCATCAAAAGGTATCCTATTAAAAAATACAATTCTCAAACCTAACAGGCGATGATGTCCTGTTAGGTTTTGATTATTTATTCATCGCCAGAAATTGTCTGCGCAATATACACGATCTTTATCAATTCACTTTTCAGCAGCCTGTTAACCTAAAACTTGCTGCTTAACGTCATCAAAATATCCGCTAAGAATTTATTGGTACTAGCCAATTAATCCAATCCTATGTTAAAAATATAGTTAATCAAGGCATAAAGAGATCTAAATATTTTTGCAATCAGATATATGGTATTGCCGCAAATCTTCATTGTCCATTTCATTATTCTATTTGTCCACTTTAACCATTATTATGTCCATCTAGGGTACTTTACACTATTTTGACAGGAATTTTTATAGTCTCTTTGTACTATTAATTAAGTTAAAACACATCAAAAAAACAAAAAATAATGTCAAACAATAAAATAAATAAGAAAATGAGTAACATCGAAAAAGTACTCTACACAGCAAAAACCCATACGGTTGGAGGTAGAGAAGGGAAAGCTAAAAGTAGTGACGAAAAATTGGATATCATACTTTCCGCTCCTGGATCCAATGGAAAAGGAACTAATCCTGAACAACTTTTTGCCGCAGGTTGGTCGGCCTGCTATATTGGAGCTCTTGGTTTAGCAGCAAAAAAACTTGGTGCAATACTACCAAAAGATGCATTCGTCGATGCTGAAGTCGACTTGGGAATGACAGGTGATGCATTTCTTCTGCAAGCAAGATTATCTGTCGGCCTTCCAGGAATTGACAAAGAAATAGCCGAACAGCTTATTGAACTTGCACACCAAACCTGTCCATATTCCAAAGCAATAAAAGGAAACATCAATATTTCAACAACGCTAATCTAAACAGTCATGCTTAAAAAAATCCACTTTACAATTTTACTTCTAGTAACTATATTTTTGGGACTAGGTAATGCACAAGCTCAGAAAAAGAACACCAATACCAAAATTAAAAATATCGTACTTGTACATGGTGCTTTTGTTGATGGATCAGGATGGAGAAGCGTTTATGATATCCTTTCAAAAAATGGCTACAATGTAACAATTGCCCAGATTCCATTGACTTCATTAAAAGATGATAATGCAACTGTACGTAGAATATTGGATAAACTTGATGGACCGGCTGTACTTGTAGGCCATTCATGGGGCGGTACAGTAATTACGGAATCAAGTTCACATGCCAATGTTGCTTCTCTAGTTTACGTAACTGCATTTCAACCTGATAAAGGAGAAACAACAGATAAATGGTATTCGTCCCAACCGGGGCTTCCGGAAGCTGGTATTTTACCTCCGGATAATGAAGGATTTGCTTATTACGATATAGAAAAATTCCATGCAGGATTCGCCGCTGATCTTAGCCATGATCAGGCAACTTTTATGGCACATGCCCAAAAACCGATTTTAGCCTCATCGTTTACCACAGCAGTAACAGCTGCAGACTGGCATACAAAACCAACATTCGGTATAGTTCCAACTGCTGATAAGAGCATCAATCCTATTATATTAAGAAATATGTACAAAAGGTCAGGTACGAAGATCACCGAGATCAAGGGAGCGAGCCATGCCGTGTTCATTTCCCGCCCGCAGGAAGTCGCTAACGTGATTATATCAGCCTCCAAATAAGCTATGTTTTATCCCTGATCCAATAGTTTAATTTTATCCATTTTGAAATAAGTTTAGGTAAATTATTTCAGTAAGAATGCCCGGTAGTTTTATCGGGCATTTTTGCATTAATGTTTTATCTATAGCCAGCATATAATAATCACGAGCAATTTACCTCAGCAATGACCGTCAATAGAAAACCATTCATAAACTTCTCATCGATCATTTCCACTAGGCATTAAAATGTCTTCTATAAATTTGAAAATCTACACGATATTATAAATAGATCAGCTTAAGGAACTCAAAATAGTAAAGTCATTACAAAATGATGTTTGCTTGTAATTCGAAAAGATACTTTACATTTTTTCCCGTTCAACCTTAACCAGTTCTCTACTTTAAAAATTATATTCCCGGGTATTATATAAAATAAAAATGGGCAGATCAACACTAAAGTTGATCTGCCCCAGAATTAAAAGTCAAAGCTTCTATTGTTCCCAATCAGATTGCTTACAATTGTTTGTAAAGTCCCTTTTATTCATTCAATAAGAACTTCAGCATTTTTCATCGGTCCCAAATGTCCTACATTGTTAAGTGTTATAACATAAACCGCACTAAACTGTTAACCTAATAGTCCATCTTCGACAATGCCTACTCTATTTTTGGTTGTTGCAAAGGAACAAACACTCCCATTGGTTCCCGACACATTAATAAGCCTTTGTTATTTAGTATGTTATTGTGCTAAAAATGCGAATACTTTTGTTAAGAATGCCTCATGATTCTGATAAAAAGCCGCATGTCCAGAATCAGAAAACTCAACTAGTACAGAGTTCTCTAAATTTTGCTTCATATTATATGCATTTTGAATAGAAATTGGAAGATCCTTATCGCCATGAACGATTAGAACAGGTTTTTTAATAGTTTTAATTTCCTCAAGTGCATTTGCATCAGGTTGTGCCCATGCCAGTACCGCAGTAAATTGAGCGGTTGAAGTAGCATCACTTAGTGCCGGATCTCGATCAACAGTACGTAGATGTACACGGGCAAACGACGCTTTTCCTGCCGCAATGCTTACTTGTGAATCAGTAAATCCGAATTTTAAGTAGGATTCTTCTGCGGTAAGTCCAGCAGTTCCTGCAACAATATTCGGAAGATTTGCAAGACCGATTGCTCCTTTAGGTCCACTATCGGCCAAAATAATCTTATTAACTATCGCTGGCTCTGTTAACACAATTCTTTGGGCAACAAATCCTCCCATTGAGAATCCCATGATATTTACTCTTCCAAGGTTCATTGCTTTGATAAAATCAATAGCGTCATTAGCCATTGCTTGGACAGAATTAGGAGTTGTCCCTTTGGATGAAGCTACTCCCTTGTTATCAAAAATGATTATTTTATATTGTTTTGCGAGTCCATTGGTCACCGCGGGATCCCAGTCGTCCATAGAACCACCAGTTCCTGGCAATAACACTAGAGGTATTCCTCCTTCCTTACCCCAGCTGCGATAAGCAAACTCTACTCCTTTCACGCTGATAAAGTTAGTTTTTGCATTGTTATGATTTACTGGCGACGACGACTGTTCTGTCGGAAATTCGTTGTCATCACTACATGAAATTGTTACAGCGGAAAATAGGGATGCACATAATGCACCTGCGATTGTAAATTTTCTAATTGTTTTCATTATTATCTTTTTAAGAATGATTATAAAGCAAACTTAGATCAATCACACAAGTTAAATAAGGACAAAATAGTTAAACAGGACATACTAGCACCTGGATTGGACATTCCAGATGTTAAAGAAAATATTGAACCCCCTAACACAAGGTTTATAAGCAGAATCATGGCAGTTAATTTAAACTAACTGTAAATGTAGCATCATGCTAATTTTCATAAGTTATTAACTGGTTATCTTTTGTATGAAAAATGAGGACGGGCGCAAATACTTCAACATCCGATTCGTAACGGTTAAGGCCGATACAAGTTGCGATAGCTTTCTCTCCATTTTTAAAAAATATCATTGTATTACAGAAGGTAAATATAACCAATGAAAGGAATACTAAGCCCAATCCCAAAATTAAATAATATTGCCACTATGACACTTCTTGCTGATACAAATAAAACCATTACGTATATCGCTGATAATTTAGGATTTGCAGACAGTCAGAGCCTTTATCATTTTTTTAAACGTAGTACCGGCTGTACTCAGACTCAATATCGTAATCAGTTGTTGGGAAAACTCTAAAACAACTCAACAGGATTCAAACCAAAACAAAACTTTATAAAATATTAATTACCAACTAAATACACTTAAAATACATTCTAGATCTTTAAAAAATTGGTTCGATGTTCCAACCAGCAAGTTCACTTAAGGAGACAACTATTAAATAGTTGTCTCTCTTTTTTTTGTGCATAAAAATCTCTATATCAAACTTTTAGGGATCAAGCGCAAAATCTGGGCGACTAGGCAAAAAGCTTAGCCAACCTAAATAGAAAAACGACTTATCTTTTACATCTAAGCTGAATTCTGAAGTTTTTGATTTGGCATTAAAAGATTCCCCGAAACATTGGTACTTCAGCGTGAATAAGTCATTTGGAAATCTCATTAATGCCCGGATAAGATTCGAAGGCTCCGGTTCTTTTATGACAAAATACTTTTACCGTCGTCACGACTTTTGTTGATATATCCGCAAGGAGCGATTCACATTAACCGCCCCCCTTTTTACTCTTCACATTCCGTGGAAGATGTTAAAGTCCTTCTATCATTTACACTGCATTTATATTGCATTTGCACCCTTTAAATATACCATTGATAACAGCAATATATTATAAAATTTCATGAACGGAATATCAATATTTTGTGATCCATTTATTAAAATCAGATTCTGAAGATATACCAAGTTTTTTCTTTAAACGGTACTTTTTTGATTCTACAGTTCTTATCGAAAGATGTGCATACTCTGCAATCTCTTTATTGGAAAAATTTAATTTTATATAAGCACAGAAAAGAATATCATTTGCAGTAAGAGCGGGATTTTCTTTTGTCAAATTATTGTAAAAGTCTGAATAAGCTTCCCTGAATTTATGAATAAAAGACGGGTCTGATTTTATAGCAAGCTGAACGACTTCTTCATAAAGATTTTCAAGTTTTCTTCGGAGAATGTCAGTTTCAAGTTTTTTTTCGCTTAACATTTTATCTTGCTTTTTATATCTTACTTTATGAACATTATTAATGACTAAAATGATGACTGTACTCACTAATATAATACCGGCAAAACCATAATAGAAATTCTGGCTGCTTGCTGCAAAAATCTCTTCCTGACTTGTCAATATATCTTCTACAGATGTATTTAAAGCCACCCTTTCATTTTCTCTCAAACTGTCGTTTAACCGAGAATATTTCATTAGATATTCGTTTTCTTTTTGCATATTATTGAGATGCTTATACGCTGTTGCCAAAAGCTTATACGTTTCTAAAGTTCTTTTTCTGAACCCTGACCTCTGAGTAATAGCCAATGATTCAAGCAAATACTGCAAAGATTTATTATATTCTTTTTTTTCTATATTCAGCTTTCCATAAGCTCTTAGTACATTAGCTTTTCCTTCTACAGGAATATTTTTTATCAATAATAATTGGTTAGCCTTATTGATATAATATTCCGCAGAATCAATATTCCCGTTTTTGAAATGCCTATTTGCAATGGTTATGTAAAGCATCGGCATTGGTGACTTCATACATTTTTTTTCATTACTGTAAACCGAATCTACCAACCCTAAAAACCCAAAACAAGAACGTTTCCAATCATAAACAGAGTATTGCACGCTCTGCTTTTCTTTTTCATTTGAAATTCTTTTGGCAGCTTCCAAAGCTTTATTAAACCTTTGCAATGCTCTTTTATGAAGCCCGAGTGAAAAGTAGTTTATTCCATATACATGATTCATATGAGCCTCAAGTTCTGCGTCATCATATTTCGAGAGCTTTTTTCGCGCGAAATCCAGAAATTGTAGGCTTTCCTTGTTTCTATTGATACCGCTGAGTGCATGGGCAATATTGATATACCCTTTTATTTCACCTGGCACATAACCCAGTTTTTTACATTTGATGATCAGTTTTTTTTCTGCTAAAATGATATTGTTAAAATCCCCTTCGTACCGCCATTTATTATGTATCTCCTTCCGTAGGCTATCAATTCCCCATATTGCAGATCTGCCACTGCTCAGCACCCCTAAAAAAAGAAGCAGACAAATAGCTGCTTTTTCAAAAAAATATTTGATGTTCATAGTTTAACTTTAGTATGTATTACTAAATATTAGTAGCTAAATCAAGATGTTAAAGCACATTAGCTTTGACTTTATTTTTACATTTATTACTATTGAAAAGGCGGCTATTACAGAAAATATGTAATAGCCATCTTTTTTGAAAACATTAAATCATTTTCATAAACCTGAGATAAGCTTCAATCACATTTTTATTAAAAACCGCAGGCCTGATATCTGTGTCTTTTAAAAAGTATTCTGTATTGCTGCTTTTAAAATAATAGGTATTTTCATATGCCTCAACGAGGGACTTGCCTTCATGTACATCATCGGTAAACAAATAAAGCAAAGAGTAGATTGGCAGCTCTTGATTTCTCCTCCATTGCTCAAACCAATTCTGGAAATCCAAACCTCGCATTTCCAATCCACAATAATCACTTATCCGGACGCAGAAATCAGTAAGAGATAAATCATGCTCCGGCAGCGGGTTCAGATTGAAATTTAATCCTACAGCTTCTGGTTTCCGGCTGATATGCACCATCGCTTTACAAACATAATCAACTGTTACTACTTCGTCTTTCAGCCCCATTACCAATGGAAATGCTTTCAGTTCAATACATGAACGCATCAGAGAACTCCACCATTGATTTAAAGGTGTTGCACCAGTTTTTCCATGACATACAACAAAACCTAAACGGAAATTGATCAGAGGCAGCCCTTTTTCACGCGCTTTTGAGGCCATACTTTCCATTACCCATTTACTTCGGATATACCCCATATCGCGGCAAACTGCAGGCAGATTCTGCTCTATAGGTTCATCTTCTGTCATCCAGGTTTTCCCTGTAAAGCTCCTTCCCCAGCTATACACACCCATTGAAGAAGAAATGATCAAAAATTTAGTTTTTTCGTTAACAGCAAGATGAAGTATATTAGCCATACCATCAACATTAGGCTTTTTAATATATTCATATGGTTTTACGTAACTTACATCGCTTGCCATATGATAAATAACCTCAATGTCTTTGAGAAGTTTTTCATATGTACTTTCATCAAGGCCCAATTTAGGCTCGGTCAGATCTCCTAAAATAATCTTTATTCTATTTTCGTATTCAATCTTCCAAACCAATTTGAATTTTAAGAATGTACTTTTAATCCGTTCTAAAGCTAACTCTTCATTTTCAGCACGCACAAGACAATAGATCAGGGCTTCAGGGTTTTTTGGAATAAGCTCTTCCAATAAGTGTGAACCAACAAAACCTGTAACTCCTGTAAGAAAAATATGAGAAGGGTTAGCTAAAATCTGTGGATCAGGCTGTACCGTTATTTCAAAATCGAAGGGTAGCTCTGCATCTTTTAATAGCTGCTGCTCTACAAGTCGGGCTTTTTGCTGCTGGCTGGCTTCATTTTGAGACAATCTGTTTTCTGCCTCTCTTACAAAAAGACTGATTGTAGGATAACGATATAATTCTGGAAGCGAAACTTTTTTCTGAATGTTTAAAGGCAAACGCTCATGCAGCTGAGCTAACATTAAAGAATGTCCTCCAAGATCAAAAAAGTTATCATTTTCATCTATATGCTCAAGATTCAGCAAATCCAACCATATTTCAGTCAATTCTTGTTTAAGATCCCGTGCCTCAACTTTTGCTTTTGCTTTTCTTTCCGTCTTCTGTAATGGGATATGCAGCTTGCTTTTGTCAATTTTTCCTGTCAATGTCAAAGGAAGCTTATCATATAAGATAATTTTTTCAGGAAGCATATACGTAGGTAAACTTTGTTTTAACCTCACACGGATATCTTCCAGTGAAATCCGTTCTTTGTCATTATCATACAATTCTAAAAATGCTATAAGTATGGGTAATCCCGTCTGTGGACGATGAACTTTTACAGCTACATTGGCAACTTGCGCCAGCTGTGATATATGATGCTCAATTTCTTTTAATTCAATTCTAAATCCTCTTAGTTTCACCTGATCGTCAAGCCTTCCGACAAACTCTATATTACCGTCCTGCCTCCAAAATCCGCGGTCTCCGGATTTGTAAAGCCGATAATCAGATCCATATTTTGATTTCATCCATTCCGGAGCTTCAATAAAGACTTCTGCCGTCTCATTAGGTTTATTTATATACCCTTTAGCCACTTGCTTACCACCAATATAAATTTCACCTGTGATCCCACTATTTACATACTCAAGATCTTTATTAAGTATATGTATATCTGCGCTTTCCAACGGCTTGCCAATTATATGGGGATTTGTATCATCATCTTTAAACTGATGGCTCACAACACTTACTGTTGTTTCTGTTGGTCCATATACATTAATAAGACGTACACGATTACACCAGTTTTTTACGGTCTGTTCAGAAGGAACTTCTCCGGCTATTGATAATGTATGAAGGCAGCCAATAGGAGTATCTGTCGGAAGAGTACTCAATACAGCCGGAGGAAGATAAGGTACAACATCAATATTATGATCAACAATAAAATCCAATAATGGTTTTCCTACTATTTTGTTATCCGGATATAAAAATATAGTGGCTCCGCTAAATAAAGGAATCCAGATATCGATGATTGAAACATCAAATCCGGTTGAACTAAACTGAAGTGTTCTGTCTTTCGCTGAGAATCCCCACAGCTTTGTAAACGAATGCACAAAAGTATAAAATGCTTCATGATGGATTTCAACACCTTTTGGCACTCCGGTGCTGCCTGAAGTATAGATAATATATGCCGTCTGCATAGGATCTATCTCATCAGGTTGTATGATCTGCTTATTGTCCTCCGAAGTCTCATACACATGGTTGCCCATAGTGAGGAGCTTAAGATCCATTCCGGCAAACTTATCGATATAAGTACTACCTGTGATAATCAGCTCTGTATGAGAATCATCAAGCATCATTTTCATTCTGTTTTCGGGCAGCTGTCCATCAAGAGGAATATATGCTGCACCTATTTTAAGTACGGCCAAAAAGGATATAATCCGGTCTACAGATTGTGGCATGCATACAGCTACAGAAGTTCCTGCCTTCAGTTCCAGAGTATGCAAGTAAGAGGCTAAAAGGTCAGAGCGTCTGTCCAACTCACCGTAAGAAATACTTTCGGTCTCAGATATTATAGCCGTTTTGTCAGGAATAGATTTGCTTACAGCTTTAAAAATTGAAATTACATTTTTAAGCTGATTGTTCTGAATGAGAAAATCAGTAGTAAGATTTTCTTGATTGATTTGATGTTTCATTTTTTAAGTTTTTGGTTACTAAAAATATTTTTGGATATTTTATCAATGGGAGTTTAGACATACTATCATCTTTCGTCCTAAATTAGGACGGTAGAAGAATCGTAAAGTGGATTGTTAAGAGACAGTATCACTTATCTATAATTAATATACAGCAAATATATTGTAAGTACGATTTAAATGATATGCTTTAAATCATACTATATTATATTTTATATTTTCTTAATCATAAATTTAATTTATTGCAAAATAGAAAACACTCTAACAACAAAACTGATACACTTATTTTAATCTTTATAATCTAAATAAGTTAATTAATCTTATCCGATATTAGAGTACTAATTGAGCTAATTCCATAATTGCCGGTAAATTAAAATAGAGCAACATGGCCGAACTCACTTTATGATATAAATAGATAAAAAATTAGAATTTCATAGTATATAAATTATTTCTTCGAAAGGTTACTCTGTCCAATAGGAATCATAGATAGTATTTAATAGAATATTTTACTGTTAATCAATTTCAATATATGATCGCTTTCCATTTTCTTAATAGTTCTAATCACAGTTTCAATTCGTAAACCTGTTATGGATGCCATCTGTTTTCTCGTTAAATAAAGCTCAAATGAGTATTTTTCTTTGTTATTACTGTAGCTTTTAAAGTAATCAAGAATACCCAAAAGCCTCACCTCCGGTCTCAATGATAAATTATGCTGCATCATAACAAATTTTTGATACAATCTTTCAGATATAAATTTGTTGATGTCAAGAGAAACATTGGGATGGTCATTAAGTAATTTAAAAAAGTTTACTTTAGTGATGGTAATGATTTCACAAGAAGTTAATGTTATTGCATTTACAGGATATTTTTCGGTTATGAAAAGAAGTAATTCACAAACACTCTGTCCTGAAAACAAAATACTTTGAATAATCTCTTTCCCGTCTTCGTCATAGTGATTTAATTTAACTCTTCCTTTTACTATTTGATAATAACGTTTCGGAATCTCCCCCTCTTGGAATATTGTTTCATGGGGTTTAAATTGTGTTGTTTCTGCACCGTATAATTGCAAAAGATTTTGATCAATAATCATAATATTGAGTTTTTGAATTAAAGTTTTTAACAAGATGTGGCACAATTCTTTTCTAAAGATAACATAAAACCAGTAAACAAAAGTCTTTTGTGATGAAAAAGAAGGCTCTGCAATTCATCTTGGCAGATTGTTCCGAACTTTCAATGATTTTTATTTATCTGTAGAATAAAGCGAATCCGGAATAAAACATTGAGACATTTTATGAATGATAGCAAGTAAGGAATTGAAGATCTATTTACCGTTACAGAAAGTCAATATTTTTAATCACTTTCTCAAAAATAAAATAAATAAAATAAATGGCACCAACTGTCTTTAGTTGACGCCATTTGGCAAATTTGTGATCTTGACGAGAGCTATACAGGCACCTTTGTCTATGATTATTCTTTTAAGCCAAATTAAACAAGAATTATAAAATTCATTTTCACTAAGTACTTTTCTTTAAAATGAAACCTTTTACAATTTAATTTTAAGAATTTAAACCACATAAACTTGATATGGTGTGCAAATTATTTTTCCATAGTTATTTATTAGTTAAACCTTTAAATATACATCAGCTATGATCTACCGTGTCATATTGTAAAATAAATGATTACAAAATGGAAGCTTAGTAATGACTGACGTCAGCAGTCCTATAATGAATCCTAATGAAATATATTTTACAAGATTATAAGCTTTTTCCTATAATGCTGTAACACTAAACAATGCTTTAAATTCAGCAAAGTTTGCATAGTTAAAACTAGTAGGATATGAAATTCCACTACTTGCGCTGGCGGCAGCATTCGTTCCGGTAAGGTAAACTACAGCATTAAGGGTATCTCCTGCATTTAAGGAAACCATTCCGGTAACAACCACAGAATAACGTAATGCTGGTTGCTGAGGTGTTGCCCATCTTATTGTAGCATTATCCATAATAATAGTTCCCCCAGAAGGATTTCCACCTGCGTTCTTTCTTATTTCAAGGTTTACAGGATAGAAAAAGCCTGTGAGATTTCTGGCTGGGGTAGAATTGGGCATGATGTAAGCAGAAATTAAATAAATACCTGACTGTGCAACTGTGTATGTTCCGTTACTCAGATTAAAGCGGCCATTTGGGTCGGTGACTGTGGTATCAAATTTTTGGAAAAACCTCTGGTTTACACTTCCGCCATCAACTCCACCATTTGTGATGTTAGTAGAGCCTAATGCTTCATTCGTTAGGGATATGGAGGCTAAGGTTGCAGAGGCCGGGTTCATTGCTCCCCATTGGGTTACCCCAGAAGCATTGGTTGTAAGGACATATCCGTTAGCCGGTGCATTTGAAGGAAGAATCAGAGTCCTATTCGCAGGAAGATTAGCAGGCGATTGTATTGATATGGAATTAGCTCCGTTTGCCGCATCTTCATAAAACTTTAATGACGAAGCTGTACCGGACGGATTAGTGTTAAGTGAAATGTTACCTGCAACATCTAATTTTTCAGTAGGATTATTAGTTCCAATCCCAACTCTGTCATTAGATGCATCAATGCTTAAAGTATTGTTGTCAAAATTAATAGCATCAATTCCGGTTCCTGTGATCGCAAGTTTATTCACACCGGTTAGACCTGATATATTGGTTGGTTCCGTAAGGCTTCCTCCCAATTTCAAATTATTACCAGACATCGTTACACCATTGGTTGCTGTATACGGTACTGATATTTTCTGCCAGAGTGTACCGTCAAAATAATAGTAACCTACAGTATTGACATTGCTTCTAGGTGGGTTGGTATCTCCTCCCGATACATCACTGATATAAATCATAGCCCCCGTCTGATCTGCATTATAAACGGCTGTATTATCCGTTAGCTCTGCCCTGGTAACGCGAGGCGGTATTAAGCCATATACCTGCGTATTGTCTGCAATTCCTGATGCATTTCTTTTTGCGCTCACATCCAATGTAGATTTTGGTGATGCCGTATTTATTCCTACTTGGGAAAAAGCCATTGACGAAAAGAATAAAGCTGTGGTTAATAAAAAATTCTTCATAATTAAATGTTTTAGTTAAAAAATATAAAATGTGTTTATTAGTGTTGGTTTATCGGTTAAAATAGGTATAATCCATAAGTGTTATGAATTATACCTTTATTCACCAAGTGTGTAATAGAACCATTGGGAACTGCTACTATTGAAATAAATTGAGGGGCTGATGCAGTAAGTTCGGGTATAATTTAATGATGTTCCGGTCATCTGTCCTGTTGCATATTCCGTATTCCACCTTACCTCTTTTAAACATAAGAGCATAAAGACAAGTATTACCCGGCAGCGGAATTATTTTTCTCATGATAAAACAAACTTTCATGTAGCTAATTTTCATTTGTCAATTTGGTTTAAAATATTCCTAGTTGAATTGATTTTAAAGGAAATTGAATCACAAACATACTTATGTTGCAAAAAAATATGCGCACTGCATTTATACTTCATTTTATTTCACGTTGATTTTCAGATATATAAAATTGAATAACGTGTAAATGCAGTGCAGTAAAGAGGCAGTTAACAGACTATTAGTCCAAATTTATTGATTGAAGCCCATATCAGAAGATAGCTTTAATTCATACAAAGCCGAATAGTTAATTTTGCTCCGGCCGAAGCTCAGTCAGAGAAGGATGATGAGTGCCGTGACAAGTTGTAGACGTAGAAAATAAAAGATATCCATCAATCTATAGCCCACGAATTGTATTTCATTCAGATTTAATTAAAGAACTTCTGTAGAAGATATTTCTATGATAACTTTTGCAAAGCTCAATGCATTCCAATTCGGAAGCAACGCTAAAATTTTCTCTTCTATATATGAAAAATGCCCCCAAAAAGTTAGATACTTTTTGGGGGCATTCCAAAATGGAGTTCCGGGATTTTAATTTCTTCTATTAAATTTATTTGATCTCTACAGGTACTGAGATTTTATCCCAATCCATTGTGAATCCATTACTGTTTATTTTATAAACTAAAGTTTCCTGTGTTGCCGGTAAGGCTTTTGTTTTTACATCAACGCGTAAAGCATCTTTAGCTTGATCATACTTATAAGCGCCCCATTGTTTGGATTCTTTATTAAAAATTGCAGTCCAGGTTCCGCTTTCTTTGGGGATTAGGAAAAAGCTATATTTACCTTTAGGCAGCTTTTTACCCTGAACGGTAATATCCTTATCCGTTTCGAAAGTAGTTGCTTCATTGGCACCCGCACGCCAGACTTTATCGTAAGCTTCTAAACCACCCCAGATGGTACGTCCTTTAACGGAAGGACTGCTATAGTTTATTGTAATGGTTGCATCTTTAATTTTTCCTGTAGCAGTAGCCGGAGGGCTGGCAGGTTTTTTAGTGTCCTGTGCAAAGGCATTCAAGGAGATTGTCATTGTCGCAACAAGGACAGCAGCAGATTTAATGATGGTTTTCATATTATTTTTATTTGTTTGTTTTTGCGATTGTTTGTTTACGAATTTACTACTTTCGGCTTATAAAACAACAACCCTATTGCAGAAAATATAATGACTGCTGCTGCCCCAATTACATTAAGCCAAAGAAAAGAAACGATATTGAACTGATAAACGGCAATAACCGCAATTTCTGATAGTATTGCAGCAATAAATACATTGGAACCGGTGATTTTTTTATAGTAAAATGCGACCAGAAAAATCCCCAATATCGGGCCGTAGAAAAGAGAACCCAATACATTAACCGCTTCAATAAGGGACCCCATTTGCGTGGCAAACATAGCTACACCGATTGAGAAAATCCCCCAGGCTAAAGTATGCAGGCGGCTATACTTCAATTCGGTGGCATCATCAGGAGTTTCTTTTCTGAATATCAAATGAACATCTTTTAATGAGCAGGCGGCAAGGGAATTCAGCGCTGCCGAAATGGAACCCCAGCTAGCCAGAAAGATGACGGCAAACAGCAAACCGATCATCCCTGCAGGCAATGTATTTTTTACGAAATACAGGAAAATGTAATTCGTATCCGTCTTTTCCGCATTATAGTTTGAATTATTGATCGCTTCCTCTACCCTGCCGTGAAGTGCTTTTACCTGGCTTTGTGTGTTTTTAAAATCCTGAATTGCTTTTCGGAGTTGGGGAGAATGGGTTTCTTTCAACTTTAGAATTTCCTTCGATTCTTCATTAAATTGTATTTGTAAATCCTGATGTTCTTTTTCAAAAACCGCAGCCTGTTCAGGTTTTGTTTCTTTTAAATATTGATAAGAGCGTTCGTTAAAATAAATCGGGGCCGGTTTCAGAGAAAAGAATGCGAAAAGCAAACCACCGATCAGGAGAATAGCAAACTGCATCGGAATTTTAACCAATCCGTTCAGCAGCAAGCCCATTTTTGCATTGGTATTATCCTTTGCAGTAATATACCTTCCTACCTGGCTCTGGTCCGTACCAAAGTAAGAAAGTGCCAGAAAAAAACCGCCAATCAGCCCGCTCCAGATATTGTATTTATCTTTCCAATCGAATTCTGTGGTGATGACATTGAGCTTTCCGGATTTTCCTGCCAGATACAGCGCATCATTAAAACCAATTCCATCCGGCATATTCTGAATAAGCAGATATCCTGCAAATGCCATTGTTCCCAGGATAATGAGAAACTGTAGCTTCTGGGTATGAGCAATCGCTTTTGCACCGCCAATATAGGTATAAATCAACAGGATCCCACCTGTTAAAACATTGGTTACATAAATATTCCAGTTTAAAACGCTTGACAAGATGATACTCGGAGCGTAAATACTGATACCCGTTGACAAGCCTCTGGAAAAAAGGAAAAGTAGAGAAGTGAGCACCCTTGTTTTCTTATCAAAACGGTTCTCCAAATATTCGTAGGCGGTATAAACATTCAAGCGTTGAAAAATCGGGATGAAAGTGATACAGATCACAATCATTGCCAAAGGCAAACCAAAGTAATACTGAACGAAACGCATGCCGTCTGTGTACGCCTGGCCCGGCGCTGAAAGAAAGGTAATGGCACTTGCCTGGGTAGCCATAATACCTAAAAGGACAATGTACCAGGGCATTTTATTATCTGCTTTCAGGTAGGATTCGTTGTTTTTCTGGCCACGACCGGTGAATACACCGTAAACCACCACTACAACAAGTGTAAAAATAAGAACTGTCCAATCTATATTACTCATGCCCAGAATTTAGTAAACCAATAATAAAATGCGATCTGCAATACTAATGCAACAGCTAATAGTACGTACCAGATATTCCAATTTTTAAGTTGCTTGTTCATCAGTTTTTCTGTGCAGATAAAAAGTTAAAAAATAAACGTGCCGCCCCCACATTTCCCGCAGGCAGCTGTCTGAAAAAGGCCAATGGGGTGTAAATAAAATTACCCTTCCCGTATCGGGCATATAAAGTGGATCCCTGCAGTGGCTCTTCGTCTGTATCGTGCATTTCAAAAAGCGGTTCATACGCTGCATCCCATTGAGAAGGGAAATAGGCACCCCGCTCCTGTACCCAGCCTTTAAAGTCATCCGCAGTAATTTTATTCGGAAAGTTCAGTAATTTATGATTGGGATTTAAAAACCTAACCGCGGCATTTTCTTCGGTAACCCGCTTATTGGCAATACTGAAACTGTACATTCCCAATTGATTAACGGTTGTATCCTGGTTGGTGTTATACTGCATCACCAGATTGCCCCCGGCTTTCACATAAGACCATAAAAAAGGTATCCAGCGACCCAGCTTTTTCTCTGTGTTGTTGGCTCGAACACCAAGTACGATAGCATCATATTGTGACAGCTTGTTTTGACTCCCACTTCCAGCAGATTCATCTATGTTTCCATAAAAATCTTCGTCTTTCAGGACATCTACCTGAATACCTGCAATGCGCAGAAAATCAGGAATGAAATCACCCGCACCTTCTATGTAACCTACTTTTTTAACTTTTGCCTGGATATCACCCTTCATTACCGTTACCGTGGCAGGCGCAAAATATTGTAAGGAGGGTAAATGCGGGTACTGAATTAATACCTGTTTTTTATTATACGTGACTCCATCTGCAACAAAACTGGCATCCAATGGCAGGCGGGATGAGTGTATTGTGGCAAGCTTATCTTTTGGAATAATGTAATCAATGGTAGTATCTTTTCCATTGAGAGAACTTACATCAGTGCCGCCTAACCGTTCTCCGTTATACATCAGGTTGAGAACTCCTTTAGTAAACTGTTTGTTAGAATTAACCTTAACATTTAAACTTACATGTAAATCTTCATTATCTTTGACCAAATAAAGAGGTTGTGTAAATTTCAGTTCCAATGCAGGAACAATGCGCAGGGCTTCGACCACATCACCACGCACCGGGTCTAATTTTTTAAAAGATAAAGGAAGTTTAACCTGAAATTTTTCCGAACCGATTTTTAGATCAAGTAAAATATTAAGCGGCGATTCTGCCTCAGGCAAACCGATCAAAGTATCATCCGGAACAGAGAAAGTTGCTGCATTCGTAGCTGGTTTGGACAACCAGTAAGGTTCGGTAAGTGCTGCATCTGCAGGAATCTGAATATCATGCTCAATGGTAATTAAAGAATCTTTTGATAGTTTTCTGTTGAAGCTTTCTGATTGACTGAGCCATTTTACATTTTCTAAAACAACAGGATTTACAGCTCTTGCAATCAGATTTAACCTGAAAAGGTAATGATCGCCGGCAACCGCCTCAGGTTGACTGGTAACCACCTCGCCCATAAAGCCGGCACAGCTTAAAATGATACGGTCAAGTGATTTAATTTTATCCTTTCTTAGGGCTGAATCCTGGATTACCATAACCTTTTTTCGCAAAGCAAGTAAAGCAGGCAAGCTAAGCTCCGGATTATTGAAATTGAAAGCGGAAATAATTTTATCCAATGATTGATCAATATCAGCATTTCCTTGTGAAGTCCAGGTTTTAATGATTCCGTCAAAAAGTGTTGCTTTTGCAGGCTCGCCGGCAACGTGGGCAAAGTATTCAGTTCTGATACCGGCTACAGACTGTGTTCCCGCACCCTGGCTTTTATGTAAGCTTCTGCTTAATCCTGCCAATTCGCCATACCCCATTCCCAATTGCGCATCATATTGTCCAACGGTAACTTTCAGTTGATTTTCAGCGGTCGTATTGACTCCGCCAAAACGGAAAGTATTCCATAGTACACGTTTCGGTTGCCATACATTAACATATTTCAGTTGATCCGGAAAAGCGGTTTTATCGCCTGCCAGCCTAAAAGCTTTTTCTGCTACCACAGCCGAAGCTGCATGTTGTCCATGACCTGCCGCAGCCGTAGGAGGAAAACGGCAAATGATAACATCAGGACGGAATTGACGGATAACCCAGACAACGTCCGCTGTAATGCTATTTTCATCCCATTGTTTAAAGGTATCAGTCGTATTTTTAGAGAACCCGAAATCAATCGCACGGGTAAAAAACTGCTGGGCACCATCTAACTTTCTTGCCTCTAAAAGCTCATGCGTTCTGATTAACCCCAATGCTGCACCTTGCTCTGTGCCTAGTAAATTCTGACCACCATCTCCTCTGGTTAAAGACAAATAGCCTGTTTCTACATTCTGATCGTTGATTAACCAGGAGAGCAATCCTGTATTCTCATCATCGGGATGAGCTGCAAGGTATAAAACTTTAGGCAGCTGTTTAAGGGTTTTGAGTTCGCGGTAAATTTCAGATGATTTGGAAGGCCGGACCTGCTGGGCCGAACAGAAAACCGTATAAAAGCCAAGAATAAATACAGTGCTTACTTTTTTAAACATTTAAATTTGCTTTGCGGCAAATATAAGTAAATCGTTTTTCTTTCCACCTTAAAAGAATTGGACTGTGAATTTTACAAAAAACTTTTTAAACTTTTTTATTAAACCAAAATGGCACAAAGCTTTTTAAACACTTAAGTTATTTAAGTTATATACTTTGCGCATAATAAGTACACTAAAGTTTTTTTGAAAATCAAAGATTTTCAGCTTATGTGAACTTATTGCTGCGGTCTTACCTTAAACTTTCTACTTTCTAAAGTGTACTAAAAGTGTAACATTAAAAAATTTTGAGTAATATCCCGCCAAGTTCTCTTGCCCCAAAGGGGTTTACAATTAGAGTTTATCAATAAATTTATTATTTCTACTTATAATCATTTATATCTGACTATAATATATTCGGTTATATCTTTAATATATTAGAATAAATAATGAGTACAAATATCTATACATTGAACAAAAATCATCTTATCTTAGAGAAAAATAGAATTTATATAAATTAGTTTCAAACAATATAAAAATTTGAAATTCAACATATTACAAAACGATTCAAAATCTCCACATTTTAATTATGTATTACTAATTAATTAATTTTTTTCAACAATAAAGGAATTATTTTTATTTTTTTCATAAAAAAAGTTATATTTGATTTACCCAAATAACATCTTAATATGAAAACAAAATTTACACTATTCAGTGCTGTTCTTATTACTGGATTCTCATGTGCCCAAGTAGGTTTTAATACAACTTTACCAAAAACAACGATGGATGTATCTGCTAAAAGAGATACTTCAGGGCTGATTACGGATAACACACAAACATTCGGATTACAGGCTCCGAGGCTTACAAGAGCTGAGCTTACAGCCAATACGGCTACTTATGGCAGCGATCAAAGAGGAGCATTAATTTATATTACGGACGTTACTGGCGGAGATGCTACAGGACAACGTATCAATGTTACTGCTATGGGCTATTATTATTTTGACGGAGCAGTATGGCAAAGACTTACACAAGCAACAAATGCCATTTCTCCGGCGATTTCCGCATTACAATGTACTACAGCTTACTTAAATCCTTCTACGTATACTCCCGGTACTCCTTTCAACGGAAACCTGAGAGTGACCTACAGCCAGGGAAACGGAGGCTCGTATAATTCAGGCGCTCCTTTTACAGTGAACGGATTAACCTTCCAACTAAGACCCGGAACACTGGAGTTTGGTGATGGAGAATTGGTATTTTCAGTAACCGGAACTCCCACCACCGGTAATGATATGGCCCTTCCCCTGACTAGTGCTGCAGTTCCTTTCTTAACAGCAGGACAAAACTGTACTGCTACAGTGGGAAATACCAGCCGTGCAGACATCTCACCTGTCGCTGTGATGGGATATCCTACCCTAACAACCGATTCCAACGGGAAGCAAGCTTATACTTTACCCCTTACTACTCCGGATGGTAAGTATTCGATCAGGGTAATATTTGACACCACAAGTGGTACAACCGCTGCAGTTCCTAATGTGCAATTGTATAATAATACAGGTTCTACCGTTAATCTGTATTGGAATTATAATACGGAATATGGTGGTTATATCGGTTCAGCTGTAACAACAAACAATATTACTTCAGGAGTATGGGGCGGTATGGCAGATTCATCAGCTACCTGGTATCCTCAGGGCACAGGGGCAATAGGAAACGCTTACTGGGGGAATATAGGGATTATAGACGGATCCGGTGGTGGACCTGAGCATAGAAGATATACCTGGATAGACAGTAATCCTTCTTCAAAAACCGCTTATACCGCAACCATTATGGTAGGAGCACCCACTTCAGGCAGCGCCCAGCCCAACCTTTCTAAAATATTCATAAAGATAGAGCAAGTAAGAGCACAATAATATAATGCCCCTAAAAAAAGGGGCATTTTTTATCATCTACGAAGTTGACAATACATTTATGGATGTGAAATCATCAATGATATTCGCATCACTTACTCTCCGGAGTTACTGAATTTAGAGCAAGTTGAACAATATGCGCAAATTCAAGACAATTTGCGCATATTTGTTTTTACAAGATTAAATGTATCCATTATGTAAAAATGTAAAGATCCACCAATCACTTAACGTCTTTATTTATCTGGAAAGTATGCATCATCGTAATTCCGATTAAAACCTGTACATTATACTTTTTACATCAATAAGATATAACTCCATTTTTTTGCTTAAAATGCTATTTCTTGTCATAGGAAAACTTTAATGACGGAAAGTCTTTTTAATTTTCTACTTAATATGTATTGATATTGATCTTTTAAAAAAAAACAGTTTTAAAAATTGAATATGAAAAAGCTCATTCTACAAGAATTTATATCCACAGATGGTTTCTGTGCTGACAGAGAGAAAACAACAGGCTTTTTTGATGGGACCTATAATAACATAGGCAATGAAATAACTCCGCATCAGGAAAAACTAATGGAAAGTATTGACCTTATTCTTCTTGGGAAAGAAACCTATAAAATGTTTACCAACTACTGGCCGGATGCCGGTGGGGAAGATAGCAAGATTGCAGAAGCAATGAACCGGACACCAAAAATTGTTTTTTCCGGTTCATTACAGGAAGTACAATGGGGAAATCATGGAAATATTTCGTTAGTTACAGAAGATGCGATAACCTATATCACATCATTAAAACAGAAAGAAGAAAAAAACATGATCATGTGGGGTAGTATTTCTTTGGCACAATCCTTACTAAAAGCAAACCTCATCGATGAAATACAACTGGTGGTAGTTCCTGTAGCTATTGGTAAAGGGTATTCTCTCTTCCCTGAAGATTTTAAACTTTTCCATTTGGCACTTTCTGACCACAAGATATTTTCAAATGGTGTGGCTTTGCTTACGTATAAGCCGCAAGAGGTTCTTAGGCCAATATGATAGTCGGTTATCAATTTTCTTAAAATGAACAAGAAGATGAAATCTAGGACCAGTTTCTGACAATAATAGCTGTTTGATATTGAAACTATATAAAGGCACATTCAGAATGATGTGTTTCCCACTGAAGCGTATAACTATGGAAAATATCCGTTTCAGGATATAACCTTGTATATCTGCAAAATACAAATATCAGAAATTCACTTTCCTGTTTTCCATTAATAATCTATTCAATGCTGACTATTATCCCGTTCATGCCGAAGTAAGAGGTGTAAACAACGAAGGCCGTTATTTTCAAAGGGTCAGGACTATGGCAAATCAGGAAATACAATTCAATCTTTAAAACCCATTAGAATATCAGTTATTTGCAAATCAACAAGATTTCTGTATCGGAAACAAGCCAGATAATGGCCTCTACCTTGAGAAACGGAACAGCAGCTCACAATAATAAAATTAAAACCGAGGTCTGTCCAGGAAATAAATTATCTTTGTTACAGAAAAATTTTCTCAATCATGAAATTGGAATTTTCCCCGCTCTCCGAAGTCTCCCGACTTCGGAGCAAGTTTAAAGGAAATAGTCTTATTGACTACTCAACAAGCGGAAATCAAAACAAAAAAATTCCAGCTTTCGTTGGGATTTTTAAGCAAAACAACCTACAATTCTCTATTATTAAAGAAATTTCCCACGAAAAAATGCCGGATATTTTCGTATTCGGCATTTTATAATATTCAAATGGTATAATAAGTAAGATTGATTTCTACTGCTCCACAATGGTTAATGAATTGTATACTCCGCTGCCTGAAACATCAAACTGACTTACCGTCCCATCAAATGCTACCGTAATCCAGGTGAATGGTCTTAATTTATCTCCTTTATTCAGATAAACGCTTACAGTACAGGCTGAGCCTACAGGTACAGCGTTAGGGCTTGCCCCGGTATCAGATGCATATCCGTTGTTGGTTTTTATCCTTTGGGTAATTACTCCTGCTGGATTTCTTACTTCCCATATGGCTTCCGTCTGGTTATTTCCCCCGGTATTTACCTGGCTTGATTGTAATGCAAAAGTAAAAGTTGCAAAATACACCCCGGTTCTGGGAGCAATAAACTCCCCTGTAGATGGATTGAAATTATCGGTAGGGACACCAGAATCGGAATCCAGTTTTTCAGTCCAGTTGGTTAAATATGAGGACCTTCTTTGTACAATTCCGGATTTGGTTCCTATTTCTGAGGGAGTTCCACTTTCAAACACATAAGTATCCTGGGTTACCTTATTTGCCATAACAACAATGCGGGGTTTACCTTTTGGGAAAAAACTTACCCAATTTGTACCATCAGAAAACTCCAGATATCCTTTTACCCCAATGGCAGGACTTGCTACATAACGTAAAGCACCGGCACCAGCCTGTACCGCTGTTTTATCTGTGTTCCCTATTGCAACCGCCCCATTGTTTCCGCTTCGTAAATCTATTGCAACTTTCGGATTGGCAACCAGTACTCCTATCTTACCTGATTTATCAACTATCACTTTGCCGGCATCCGTTTTTACTTCAACAGGATTTGTCGGGTTATCTACTCCTATCCCAATTTGGGCACTAGCCTGGACCCAGAAAAGCAGAGGAACAAAAACAATTGTCAGGCTCTTTATTTTATTATATTGTATCATGATTGTGTTTTTTATAATTCACTAATGCTGAGATTATTTAATTTCCCGTCATTCAGGGTATTTCTCGCAGAACCTATATTGTGCCTGACACTAAACTTAATGGTATTTCCTGCTTTAAGATTAAAGATCGCATTGCAGTTACCACTTATAAAATTACTGACTGCCCCAGCTTGGAATGCAGGATAAGAATTGACTGTTTTAAAAGTCTGAATATTCTCGGTATTGCGATTGCTTTCTATTGCGGTCTCTATAAAAGTATTTTTTGGAATAGTACCATTCGCTAAAGTGATATTGAAAGATACCAGATAAAAACCATCACGAGGAGCCGTAAATATACCGGTTGAAGAATTAAAATCTCCATTGGGTGTTGTTCCCAGGTCTACAGTTTCGGTCCAGTCTGATATATAAACTGTAGAACCGCTACCGATACTCTGAACAGTACTCTTATTGGCATTTACAAGGGCTTTGGTAGGTGCTGTAAGAGGTAAAGCAATCCATTGTTCACCATCAGAATATTCTAAAAAGCCATTTACATTATAGCGTATTGCGCCGCCACCAGCCTCAGCAGGCGTTTGTGTACCGGTTCCTAAACCAATAAGCCCTTTATTATCCGGTGAACGGAGATCTACTTTGGTTACAGGGTTTAAAATCCCTACGCCAAGGTTCCCGTTTGAATCTACCACTACATCATTAGACAATTTTAAAGCATCAGGGGTGGATCCATTATCCTTTGCAGCATCAATCTGCAATGATTTCACAGGCTTATCGGTAAAAAAGCCTACCTGGGCTGATATCTTAACCGAAGAAAAAAATAGAATACAGGTCATTACCTGATATGCAAAACGAATTTTCAATTTCATAATCATCTATTTTTTAATGTTCTATAATGGTTAAGTTGTTAAATCCATCATCAGGATTTGTAGGGTCTGCAGGGTTAGTAGTCACTCTGAGTTCCACAGAACCACTTGATACAAGATTATGCCAAAGCCTGGTTGCTACTTTTGTCCCTGCAAGTAAAGTAAGAGTTACGGTACTTGATCCTCCGGCCTGGGTAGATCGGGTAGAATTGGCATCATCGGCAGTACCGGTCATAGATTGTCCGAAAGTTTTGTAAACAGATGCCAGTACTGTGTTGGTTGTAGTATTGTAAAATTGTGATTCTACTCTGGATCCGTCATTAATTACGGCTCCATTAAAGTTAAATGTTAATAGAAAGGTATAGGTACCATCACGGGGAGCGGTAAAAATACCTGAAGAAGCATCAAAGCTATTACTCATGTCCCGCACCACATTCCAATTGTTGATATTGGTAGCTGAATTTGGTATTATGGATTGAGTCGATATTTTACGGGCTACTACTACTGCTTTTTGAGGAGCTATATAAGCTTTATGCCAAACCATTCCATCCGAAACTTCAATTTTGGGCCCTACAGGGATATTGGCAACATCATACCTCACTGCTCCTGCACCGGCATCTACAGCACTCATTGTAGTAGTGCTGAGACCTAAGGCATTTTCGGTTCCTGCAGATCTCATATCCATTTTTACCTGAGGATTAAACACTCCCACACCAACAAAGCCTGTTGTTTTGTTAATAATAACATCATTGGCTGCCTGTGCTGCTGTTGGAGTTCCCGTAACGGCATTGTCTTTAGCACCATCTACATGTAAAGCCCCTTGAGGATTTTTTAATCCAATCCCTACTTGAGAGAATAATGGATTAACACAAGAATAAAACACTCCGCAGGAGAATATCAGAAAACGTATTTTTTCTTTCATTTGTTTGTTTTTTTAAGGTTTGAATTATGGTAAGTAAGGCCTTAATACTAAATCAGCAATATGATACAGTCTCAATCGGGAATAATTTCCCAAATAAAACCGGTATTCGTGGATTATAATATTTTCGGTGAACTTAAAATGCCTGGCAAGCTATTATAAAAAAATAGTTTTTCGATGCATTTTAAGCTTCATATATCAATTTTATTTTTTCATATTAAATAAGGTCAAAATTATCATATATACCTCATATATAAGGCCTTAACCTTATAGATATAATTCGAAAACAAATTAGATGTAACTCTACAGACCCATAATGGATCTTATTCAATGAATTACTCCCGTAAGCATACTTTATATTTATAAACAAATCCCTGAGAAATATCAGAATATATATTCCTCTAAACTTTCGTATTTTTATGGATTAGAATACGTTTTCCACCAGCTCAATGCAGCCAAACCCAACACTATTATTCATGAAAAAATTAAATCCAGGGTATTTCGAATTCTTCTTTTTCAGGTATGGATTCATTGTTATCTTTATTCAAATAGTTTCAATATCACTTTATTTTTTTACCGAACAAAAAGAGCCTTTTTATTTGGCCTGTACAGGTATTATATGTTTGCTGTTTCTGGTTTTTGTATGTTCATCAGATTATTGGATACTGAGAAAAAACCTTTCTCTTGCCAATGTTTTTCTAACTGATAATGGTCTCATCATTAATGAAACCCCTTATCCTGCCGAACAGATAAAAGAAGTAGCCTTTATACCCGTAAGACATGCTTTGAACAAATTTCCAGCGTATTTCATTGAAATTACAACCCATGATGGGGCTGTTTTTTATTTTCTTGAAAAAAGTATGGGCTGGGACTTTGAATCACCTACCCTAAAATTATTGAATAAGCATCCTTTATTTTCTTCAAAAACAAAAGAAAAAAGTGAGTCTTCAGAAGGTTTTTCAGCGTTTAAAAAACAAAAGCAATCATCCCAAAAGCTAACCGAAAAATAAATATATACTAAAAACTCTCATTATGAAGTTAGAATTATTTCAAATAGATACTTTTACAGAAAATATTTTCCAGGGAAATTCAGCCTGTGTTGTTCCATTGAAGACCTGGTTACCAGACGAGGTTCTCTTAAAAATAGCCCGTGAAAATGCTGTGGCAGAAACAGCTTTTTTTATTGATACCGGCAATAGCGTTCACCTGAGATGGTTTACCCCGGAAATAGAAATGGACCTATGCGGACATGCTACCCTTGCCACGGCTCATTGCCTGGCTTCCATCTTACATTATCAAAACAGCAGAATCGTTTTTGAAACCAAAAGCGGTGAACTAACCGTTGAGGTTAAAGATGGATTTTATTACATGGATTTCCCATCGAGAATGCCTGAAGCATCAGCTCTTCCGGATATCATATCCAGATCCCTCAATATACAACCTAAGGAAGTTTTCAAATCGAGGGATTACGTCCTGGTATATGAGTCTGAAGAAGACATTAAAAAAATCAGGCTTGAAAGATCTATTTTTGATCTTATCAATCTGGACCCGGGTGGTATTGTGGTAACAGCAACAGGCACTGACAGTGATTTTGTTTCAAGGTATTTTACGCCGCAGTCCTCAATTCTTGAAGATCCTGTCACCGGCTCCGCACACTGCTCACTTATTCCGTTCTGGTCATCAAGATTAGGGAAAAATAAACTTTTTGCCCGCCAGCTATCAGAAAGAGGTGGCGAACTCTATTGTGAAAACAAAAACGAGAGAGTGATTGTGGCAGGGAAAGCCAGGACTTATTCTATAGGACATCTATGGATAGAATAAACTTTTTTAAATTAAAATAAAGAAACAACAAACCAATGATATAGCTGTATTGGCTATCTCGCGGCCACATGAATCCTTCATGTGGTTTTTGTATTATAAAATCAGACACTATAAAAACAACTGTATGAAAAGTGATTGAATAAGACCACAATACAATTGTTCGACAGCGGGAGGTTATTTTTAACAGTATCTTTCAAAAGAAAATACTAAATTTTCCGTTTAATTATTAAATTTGGCTAATGCGAAAGAATCTTTATCTCATCATTATATTATTTTCTCTTACCAGTTGCTATACCTACCAGGTAAAAAAACAGGTGGATACAACAACCGGCAATCAGCAAGAATCTAAAAATGGTTCAGCTCCTGTTAATAGTGTATCTGCGCCAATGAAAAGTACAACAGCTGAATCCCAGAACCTGAACGCACAGCAAATGCCTGTTCCTGTCAACATCCAGGAGAAGCTGACCCCTAATAAAAATGTTAAAATTAACGTTGAAGGCAGGAGCTATAAAATAATAGTTGACAAGTGGGAAAGCGACAGCCTGGTGGCACACCCGGTTCATAATTCTAAAAAAATTCTGAAATTCCATAAAAACCAGATCAATGGAGAGAAAATTGCAGAAAAACGATTTTCACAACCCATAGCAGATATTATTACGGTTACTGCTTATGCCGGAATTGCTGCTTCAATCTGGTTTCTTCTCCGTTAGTTATAAAGCTGCCTTCTCAAAACTGCCGCCCTTCAAGAGTCATAATATCAAATAAGACAGATTATCCTAAATTTGTCTCGAATAAAGCCTATCCGGGTTTAACACCCATATTGATAATGATGCAATATTATCCTATACCGGATCCCCTGAAACCCTATGTGGAATCCATCTGGTCTTTTGAGAGCCCGGATCGGCTGGACTATTGTGAACAGGCAGCAGTCATTCCCACCGGACGCTGGATACTGATCTGGAATTACCAGGGACAGTATGAGCATATTATTCAAAACACTTCCTACCACCATCCACTCTATGATTTACATTTGGTGGGCCAGCACAATTCAAAAATTGAACTCAAAGGAACTGAGCCTGTTCACTCAATAGGCATCAGTTTCAAGCCATACGGATATTATGCTATAGAAGGAAAGGAACTCCCGTTACTTGTCAATAAAGTACAATCCGTATCTAAAAGGAATCTTGACGGAAAAGAGCTCCTGGCCTCCTTCACGGGAAACCTGCATGAGGCAGTAGCCGAAATTACCGGTCTGATCATTGAAAGGATACGATATACCCCGGATCAGCGCGTGGTAGAAATCATAAACCAAATCAATGCCTGTAATGGCAATGTCCTCATTAAAGAGCTATTCGGACACATTCCGGGATCACAACGTCATCTCAATAAGCTTTTCAAAGCACAGGTGGGCATTACTCCAAAGGAATATGTATCTATAATAAGGTTTCATGAAATTTACAACCGCTATATCAGAAATGAGGAACGGGAAAATAAAAGTGAACTTTATGACTTTTTTTATGATGAGTCTCATTTCATCATGAACTTCCGTAAGATTCTGCTTACAAAACCTCATCAGTTCATGAAAAAGGTCAACAAACTGGGAAACCAGTTTATCAGGAAATAAATGAGGTCTGTTTTTTCCTATTTTCCGGCATCCGGTTGCCGTTACTTTGCAGAAAAATTCAATGATTATGTTAGAAAAAGTAACAGACACCGCCAAAGCACTCATGGCATTTAAAGCAGAAACAGACACCATACCTTATGCAAAAAAGATAGCAGATTACTTCAATATTGATACTCCGGCAGCACTGAAGGAGGATTTCGGATTCCAGGCAAGTGTACTTCACTTTGAAATGCGCTCGCGTTCTTTGGACTATTTCCTCGAAAAAACCTCTGCCTCTACTGTATTGGAACTATCAGCGGGTTTTTCCTTAAGAGGATTGGAATATGCACACCGTAATATCAATACAACATATCTTGATACTGATTTGAATTCCATCATCACAGCAAAAACCGGCATGCTGGAAAATATGGGGGAAACCGTGCCCTCCAATCTGCAGTTTCTGGATCTGGATGCATTGGATGAAAAATCATTTCCGGCAGTTAGCAGTGAAGTACTGATCATTAATGAAGGCTTACTGATGTATTTTAACCGTGAATCCCAACGCCGTATTTTAAGAAATATCCATTCCCTATTGAACAAGAACGGAGGAACATGGGTAACCGCAGATATTTACCTGAAACACGAAACCCATACCCTGGGAAGCGATCGCGATAAAAAATGGAATACCTTTTTCAAAAAGAACAATGTTCATGAAAATTATTTTGAATCTTTTGGTCAGGCTGAGCAATTCTTTCATGATAACGGATTCAGGATTATTGAAAAGTATGAACCGGAATTTGAAAAGCTCAGCAGCTTACCTAAATTACTCGAGACAGGCACACCCAAGCAGCTGGAACTTCTGAAAAGCAGAGGCAGAATACAGGAAACCTGGCAGCTTGCAGTGAAATAGAAACCGGTAATAAAGTTAACTACTCTCCGAAGTCACTGATTTCGGAGAGTTTTTTTAAAAACAATTCTGACAAACCAAACCACCCCCTACATAAATTCCTTATAATCCCAAGAAGCTGCTTCTTCTGCAATTACTCATACTTTGAAAAATCAACGGCAAATATGCACCGGTTGACCTGGCTACCATTCTGGGCTCCGGCATTGGGTTCATATTCCGTCAGGCTCCACAGATAACCATATTGAGCTTCATAGTAGAGGGATTCTGCTCCATAAGGCCATCGGTAACGTACCGTATCATCGGCTCCATCGGTATACCTTGCCAGCCTTGCATTGGAACCATAGGAATTGCTTGGAGATCCGGTACAGGAAAGCCATGTCCTGTTGCCTTTCCGGAATACACCCTGGATGCCATGAGCATGATTATCCGCAAAAAGACTGTTTTTGGGCGCTATGGTAACAATTCCTGAATTTTGAATCGTTCCACTTGCGTTAATAGGAAAACCAAAGACTTTAGGAACAATGGAAGCATCAGCGCTGCCCGCATAGTATTGCCCGGTCCATAGCTGGGTCCCTTCATCATTAACCTGTATGGTAGAAAAAGGACTGGCATTGTTGATTTTCTGATACCCTGTCTGAGGCAATACATACCGGTAATTGAAGGCAAACAGATTACCGTTCGCATCTTTACCACATTTGTCATTGGTAGTGTCCCCTGTACTGACTTCAATAATTTTATTCAGATCAAATATCCGGACGCCCAGATTGGTACTGCTGAGATATATTTTCCCATTAAAATAAGCAATTCCACCAGCGTGTACTTTCAAGGGAGCGAAAGAGCTATATTGCGTATAGGTTGTAGTACCTGCCGGAATATCAGGCTGTACCAGCAGGATATGCCGGTACGTGAGATAGGTGCTTGAACTCGGGCTGATGTCAATCAGGGTAATGCGGGAACCTTTATATTCTGCATCATCTTTTGCATACCAGCTCACCAGCAGGTAGCGAACGCCATCTTTGGTAAATCCTGCAATTCCCTGTGGCCGCCAGATGGAGGTGGTTTCGTCATCGGTGTTCCAGCGGATTCCCCTCACTCTGTTTTCTTCCGGAATATTGAAACCGTAGACTTCGGTATAGGCATTTCCGCCAATGGCCTGACGGTTTTTATTGACCTGCGAAGGATTTAAAAAGCTAAAACCCGAATTGATATAAGCGCTGGTGTCTACATAAGGATTGACACTTACCTCTGATGCAGCGGCCTTGCTGGTAGTAGACTTTGCCGGTAATTCTTCTTCCATTGAGGCTGAAGTCAATTGATTATTCTGACATCCGATGCCTGTCATTGCAAGCATAAGTATCCATCCTGGTAGTTGTTTTTTAATCATGGTTTTTATACATTTAATAAGATATGGTACGGCTTACCAATATTGTGAATTGCTTGCGAAACTACCGGATTCCGGTTTTATTTGGGTAACTTCAGTGTTAAGTCTGTATTAAATTTCTGATTCCGGCACTATTTTACTTTCAGAATTAAGGAATAAGAGCAATGATCAAGTATCTTAATGTTTAAAATAAAATATTTTTAAATTTTAATTAGAAACATAGGGTAAAAAATTAAACATGTTCTATATTTGAAGTTAGACTAACCAATCTCATAACATGAAAGATATCCAACATGAAATACAACTCAGGCCAACAGTCGTTGCTGATTTAGAAGTTCTTTTTCAATTTCAGCTTGATGAGGAAGCCAATCATCTGGCTGCATTTACCTCAAAGGAGTCCCAGAATAAAGAATCCTATCTGGCTAAGTACACTAAATTCCTGAATGATCCAACCATCAACAACCAGACTATTATGGTTGATAATGCTATCGCCGGAAGTATCGCAAAGTTTGTCATGGAAGGTAATGCGGAAATCACTTATTGGATTGATAAAAATTTCTGGGGGAAAGGTATCGCCACAACAGCATTGAAAGACTTTCTCAAGATAGAGACTGCCAGGCCAATTTTTGGACGGGTAGCTTTTGACAACTTTGGTTCTCAGAAGGTCATGGAAAAATGTGGTTTTAACAGAATCGGTTCTGATACGGGTTTCGCCAATGCAAGGCAAATGGAAATTGAGGAGTTTATTTACAGGCTTGATAACTAATTCAGAAGTAAGTATGGTACTCCTGAATTCCAAAGGAGACAAGGCGATACGGTTTTAAACAGACGGTGAAATCCCTGTTTACAGATTATAAAAAAACTCTTCTTATGATAAGAAGAGCTTACTCTGTAAATGAATTGTATGCGTCTTAATACATACTCATTGATCATATCCTATTTCACCGCAGCCTTCGCTTTTTCCGACTCTTTCAAATGATGTTCCAGAGTTGGAAGTGTATTACTGGCAAAAGATTTAAGGGATGTTTCTGTACCGTCAGCACTTTGTTTTTTAAATTCTTCTATGTCTTTTTTGTGGTCATCAACCATAAGCTCGGTGTACTTGCGGTCGAACTCTGTTCCTTTTTTAGTTTTCAGCTCATCATATTTCTTTTGTTTATCTGCATCTAATCCACTTGGTAAGGTATAACCTGCCTTGGATGCCCATTGTTTAAGCTCATCATTGGCCTTGGTATGATCTTTTACCATCATCTGGCCTAATGCTTTTACGGCCGGATTAGAAGCATTGGTTTCTGCAAGCTGTCCCATCATGACTTCCATGATCCCTCCTTTTGCTGCAGCATCGGCAAACTTTTTATCTTGTTCACTAAGGGAAACCGTTGTAGCTGTATTAGTAGCTGCACTATCGGCTGGTTTGATCGAGTCCTTATCGGTAATTGCAGGACTTACTGTCTGAGTGTCTGTCGACTGGTAGCCAGCCGTACTTTCATTTTTTTTGCAGCCAACCATAAGCATTGTTGCTGCAAAAACTGTTAAAATGGAATTTCTCATAATACTATTTTTATGTGGTAAGTGTTCGTTATTGTAAATGCATTTAAAATAAAATTTATTTATCAATGCAGTACATTTTACCTATTGTAACACCATTTTAAAACATCAATTATTATGGTTTACAAAATCCAATGTAACGATTTTGAATACAAATTTCAGACCAGCTACACAATACATGCCTTCACGTTGATCTGAAAATAAGCTGCTTACGCGATACTGTGCCTGCTCTTTCACAAAATACTTTCCTTCAGAATAATGAAGGGAGATATTCAGAGTGCTTTAAAATGATCAGGTCTTCTTACTACAAATTTCTTTGTTGTACCTGATACTGCCTCTTATGATGCATTAGTTTACCGTTAAATTAATTTTTTGAACAAACTCATTCCACTCTTTATTCAGATAATCAACAGATTTCTTTTTTTCCCCATCATTGAGCGAAGAATAATTTATTGAATTGAAAACCAGTTTTTTCAGGGCCTTCACATCAAGCTCCCAATATACAAAAGCCATCCAGAAGTCGTAACTCAGGCCTTCATACCCATAAACACCCGGATCATCACTATTGATAGAACACTGTATGCCGTTGCTTAATAAAACCCTTGCCGGATGGTTCCTTAAATCACTGACATAGCCCAGGATCTGGTTGCTGATCGGACTTACTTCAACCAATTTTCCCTGCTTCCGGATACGCTCCATGGTTTTTGGAAAATAAATCAGGTTCAGGCCATGTCCGATTCTTTGGTTATCCAACAATGAAATATCCACCACATTTTTATTAAAGACAGAGTTGCTTTCACCGGCATGAAGGAAAAGAGGAAGCTCTATCCCATATTTTTTATTAAGCTCATTCAGCTTTGCCCAATTGTTCCGGAAAGAATTGATACTATGCCCGGCCGCTTCATCAGCAACAAGATCAAAACCTGAAATCATGTCCGGGAATTCTTTTTTAAGTTGAAAAGCCATTTCGAGTTGTTTATCAATCGCTGCCGGATCCAGGAATTTAAAGCTGGAGTAAATTAACTTCAGACTGAACCGGGGATTAGACCTACGGACTTCTTTAACAATCTCCTGCAAATCGGTGACGGAAGTCTTTACGGGATATTTTCCATGCTGAAAATCGTAAAGTTCATCAAAGATAAACCTGATTTCCACGTGCTGTACTTTATCTTTGGCTAAATCCTGAAATCCTTTTATATAATATTCTTTAAAAAACGGACGGTAAGGCAATAACAAGCTGATTCTTTTAAAGCGTTTTTCAAATTCAATCCAATAATTGTTATAATTGCAAAGATTATCCCGTTTCAGAATAACAAGCTCTTGTAATTCCTTCTCAAAGTGAGCATCTGAAGTTAATTTTTTATCGAGGTTTACAAACCCTTCCGGCACTTTCCCGCTTTCAAAAAAAGCCAGCTGCCCAAAAATAAACCGGTCATTGTCTTTCTGATCATAAACGTAGCATTCTTTGTATTTCCTTGCCGTTGCAATTACCCATTTTACATCGGTTACTCCCCCACTATGGGTATGCAGCAAACCTCCTTTGGGCATGTCCTGGATAATCTTAAACAGTGTACTACTTTCTATTAACGGTTTTATTTCATTAAAAGAAAGATTATATAAAGGGATTTTTTGTTTTTCTGTTTCGCCAAGGAATTGTTTTCTTAACCGGAACAGTTTTTTATCTAATGTAAGTTCAGACTCAGATAAACGGATGTCAGCATCAAATGCCAATGCTTCATTCTCCTTCTCTGAGACCACCCAGTTTTGCTGGTAAACGGAATTTTCAGTCTCTTTATTCTGCGCTCCCAAAAGAGGACCTAAAAGCAGAGCGTAAGTAAAATATTTTCTCATCATAATAGTAGGATTCACGTTGCACATGGTGATATGTATCACTTTGAATAAAGAAAGGTGCAACTCACAATAATCTTCAAAAATATAATTATTTTTTCTGGTAAAAAGAATTTCAATCCTAAAAACCAACAACAATGGCTAAAATAAAAGCTATCTCATAGGGAGACAGCTCTATTGCATTATCAATTTTTATCCCCAATAATCAGGGTTTCCAAAAAGTCCAAACCGTTCCGTTAAAAACAGCAAGCTGATGGGTGGCTGTATCATAAGCCATCATTCCGGCTGCAGGATTGATAATATTCAGATGCGGGGTATCCATTTTGGGGAGGATCATCGCTTTATCCTGGTCTGCCAGAACGAGAATACCGGCGGTGGTATCTGTATTTCCATTGCCTCCGATAACTATTTTAGCTCCCGCTAATTCTGTTTTAGAATTTTGTAAAACAGTATTAACGGTTCCTGTAGTATCTATGCTTAAATCTTTCCAGGTACCGGCCTGACGGTATTTTACTTTTTTATCTGAAACATCATAAATAAATGTACCATCTACAGCTCCTATCGCAGAAGCAGCAGAAGTAATCCAGGGAAGAATAAGCCCCCGGCTACCATTGGAGAACTCAAGAGACACCGAGGAATTGCTTATCGAATCTTTACCAATCGCAACTTGTGCAAAATATTGGTTAAGAAGGAATAATGACAGTATTGTAATTGTTTTTTTCATTTCAAATAATTTAAATCAGAGCTATTAAAATAAATAAGACCTTATTATTAATCCGGACAGGTTTGAATATTAATGCAATGCCACCCGAAACTCGTACCGTTATCTTTAGTAGTATAAATTTTCAGGCAATTGTTTGTAGCATCATAAACGGTCATTCCTTCAACAAAATTTAAAGGAGAAATTCCAACAGGATTACCAGACGTATCAAAAGGTACCCTGTTTAAAACAAATCCTTTAGTTTTGGCTTCCAAAGCCAGCCAGCCTCCTTTTCTTACCATCGGCCAGTTGTCTGTATTCCCACTTCCGGCCCTTCCCAAAACGGTTATTCCCAACTTTGTATCAAGGGCAGCTCCTCCTGTGATACCAGGCTTATAGCAACTGCTGCATGCATTGATATTTTGAGAGCTTCCTATCCCCTGTCCCTGGTCTCCTCCGCTATCAGCAGCTCCTCCGGCATTAACAAGAAGCGGAATCCCTTGTGAGTCGACACACGAAGCATTGGCACAGATATTCTTATCAGGCGCAATAGAACCGGGTCCTACTGTTGCGGTTCCTCCTGCATCCACCAATTGTGCCACCGTAACATTTTCATCTCCTTCCCATGCATCCACACAACCATCATTATCAGAATCAAGGTCCAGATGATTGGGAATACCGTCACCGTCATAGTCACAAGGCAACGGTAAAGTGGCTCCAAAAGTAAAATTGGCCCAGTTTTCTGCTACCGTATAATTAAAGGAAACACTGGTATGCACTCCGGGAATCCTGAGAATAACATAGCCTTCCCGCCCGGTTATCTGGGTAGGGGAATTTACAATTAAAGTATTTCCTGCAGAAGCCCATATAATCTCTATAGGTTTATCAAATATAATAGGTACAGACAGAACCCCGCTCCCAATCGATGAAAAAACCAATACTGGATCTGTCATCGGTGAGGCAAACGTTAATGTGTTGGTGGTAGCCTGTGTATTTTTAATCGTGGGGTTATTATTAGGCACACCATACGAAGCGGGAAAATTACCATAACCAAAAACATTTCCGGTTGAGCCCAGTGGCTGGCTTGATGTGTAGGTATAACCGACGCCGTTGATTGTTCCTGTAGCAATATTATTATCTATGGCAGAAAACGTAACAGGCCCTGTCCAATAAAACTGTCCGGGACATTCCAATGCATCAGGAATACCATCATTGTCATCATCCCTGTCATCATCATCTGCTATTCCATCTCCATCGGTATCTGTTAACCTGGCCGTTATTAAAGAAGAATTATTAGCAGCTAATTCCGGTTTAGTATTTACAGACTGGGAAAAAAGCAGGGAATACAATAACAATCCGAGGATTGTTAAATTTTTTTTATTCATGTTCAAATATATTTTTAGAGGGTTATTAAGCTTGTAATAAATTGTTTATTGAGGGAAACTCCTGCGTGTACGCAAGTAACGATGTGCCTTATATTATGTTCCGAGCCCTATATTTACTGTACTGCCATTCAGCTGATTAATGAAATAAGAAGGCGTCACCCCCTTTTCTTTTTTAAAAGCAATGACAAAAACCTGGGGTGAAGCATATCCGCATTCTTCTGCCAGATAGCTTATTTTATATTCTCTGTATTTGGGATTATTGTATAATTGATGAACAATATAATTGATTCTTAAACTATTGATATAGGTATTAAAATTCCGGGATTTATGTTCTCTGATGATCTCTGACAGGTATTTGGGATTGGTATTGAGAAAATGGGACAAATACGCAATATTGATACCTTTCTTAAGGAATTTGTCTGAGTTCTCAAATGCCGCCAGCTTCTTTAAAAGTTTTTTTTCCGTTTCAGAAGAAATATTGGAAATACCCTGATCCTTATTACCATCAACCTCATCGGGCTGATTCTTTTCACGGTTAAGGCCATTGATCAGCTCATCATATTTTTTACGGTATTCATATTCTTTTTTTCTGTTATACTTCCATGCTATGGCAATGATCAGCAATATAATCCCTAAAGCTGTCAAAGCAATAATAAGCCGGTTCTCGTTATATGCATCTCTAAAAGTTTTTATTTTTTTCCTGGATTGATTGATCACCGTGACTTTCTGTGCATTTTTAATACTGTCGTTCAAACCGGTATATAATTTCAGGTATTTAAGCTCCTGCGTTGAATTTCCCAGCGCATTATAGGCATCTTTAATCCCTTCATAAGCTGCCAGCCTTTCTTCCGGTTTCTTCTTTATCCTTTCCAGTTCCAAAACTTTTTTTGAGAATTCTATGCTTTTCTCATACTCCTTTTTTTTATAATAAAATGCGCTTACAGATTCATATACCTCAATATCACATAGCTTGAAATACTGCGGGTGTGTTACCGAATATGCCAGTGCTTTCCGGAAGTAAGATTCTGCAAGATCTACTCTGGGCTTTTCAGGATGAAAGGCATAAGCAATTCCCATATTCATCAGCTGAAATATCTCAAGATAATAATACCTGACCTTCTGATAATCTGTCAGACCAGCCAAAGGTGTTGCCTCAATGGCATCAAGGCTTTTTCTGGTATAATACAGCATGGAATCTTTAGCTCCTGTCCTCGAATATATCCCGGCAAGAAGCATATAGGAATTGGAGAAATAAATATTCCTGTTGGCCTTATTACCAATTTTTTCTCCATATTCTTTTTTTTCCAGAATAGTTTTAGCTTCAGGATATAATCCGAGCTCTATTGCTACACATGCCCTGTTAAGTTGAATAAGGCTTAGCGAATAGTTATCATTTTCAGCGTAAGCCAAAGATTCTGCTTCATCGCCGTACTTTTCCGAAAGGGTATAATTTCCTCTTCGCAACGCGTTCCGTTGTAAAAGAACCAGCCCTCTGATTTCTCCCGGCTTGAAATTGATTTTTTTTGATTGGTCAACTACCTTGCGGATATCATCCATATTGGTGATCCGGCCGACATCATTGTATTCAATTTTATCATATTGCCCCATAATCAGCTTTTCTTCATTCTTCAGATTCGAAGTCTGAGCAGGAAATTGATAGAAAGTAAATATTGACAATAATAAAGATATCAGGGAAAAACTTTTGATCATCAGAAGTCAATTCATTATGATGTTAAAATTAAAAAAAATTCCTTAAAAATTCTTAATTTAATGAAATAATTACTGAAATTATTCACTAAGCAATTAAACACATTACACTGATTAACAATTACTAGTAACAATTTTATAAAAATATCAGCGAGTTTATTTCTCGCCCAACTATGATGGCATAAATTCAATAATCTTTCCCTGTTTTTGTTGTTATAAGTACCCGCCACAAAATAAATTTGCCCAATAGATAATAATCAAAACAGAAAAATAATCCGGAAACACCGGTTTTATAAGTCAGGTTTTTTTATAAGTCATGGTAAAATAATACCATGGCTTTTTTTATCAGGAAACTGGAATTCCGGACTGCTGTATCCGAAGTTATTTTATACTTTAGAGCAGGCTGAAGTCCATTCTATTGAGGTTATAAAATAAACAAAAAGTCTACAAAAACAATAGACTTGTATTGTTAATTTTAATTCACAGTACAGAATTTAATTTTGTTAATAATTATCAGCACTTCAAACAAAACATCAAAATATTGATTATCAAACGAATAATAACAAAGAATAGTTTCAACAATAATTAACCTACTAATTTAGTAGACTAATATGATTTATCTCATATCCCTTTTTAAGCTGCGTTTATGAATTATTAAATAATTTTGAAACAGTTAAAAAAAATAAAACTTTATTCTCATGAATAAGAACGACTTTGATTCTTACCAGTTCACCATCATAGCTATTGCAGCTGTTCAGCCTGAAGGTTGCACAAAGAATAGCTTTTCACAACACCCTGTCATTTCTAAAAATATGTGTTCTGAATCTATGATGTGTATGTGTACTATGATAATGTCATAATTTCAAGAAATACACATTACTGTAGGAATTAAAGCCCATTATTCAAATCCTGATTTAATCCGGGCACATCTCCTGTAAATTTTAACATTCCCACGCATTATAAACCTCCTGAAAAAGGAGGCAGGGAATTCTTTATCCTTAACCGGAGAGGTCAACAGTAATACACCCTTTCAATTTAAACCTTAAAGATGATAATATAATGAGAAAAAAACAATGCAAACTTGGTGTATTGGCCCTGCTTTTATTCGCTGAATATGGCTTTGCACAAAGTAAAGACAGCCTTTCAAAGGAAAATGCCATCAAAGAAGTGGTGGTGGTAGCTTTTGGGAAACAGAAGAAAGAAGAGATCACCGGATCAGTACAATCATTAAAGGCAAAAGACCTGTCTAATCTTCAAAACGGAAACGTCCTTCAGGGAATCGGAGGTAAGGTAGCAGGAGTACAGGTAGTTTCCTCCGGACAACCCGGTTCACAGCCTACAATAAGAATGAGGGGAATTGGCTCCATTAACGCTTCCAGTGATCCGTTGATCGTTTTGGACGGGATTCCCTATAGTGGAAACCTGAACAGTATCGCAGGATCAGATATTGAAAGTATTTCTTTCCTTGAAGATGCTTCTTCCAACGCTCTATATGGTTCCAGAGGTGCCAACGGCGTCATTATTGTCAATACCAAACGAGGTAAAAATAAAAAACTGAGTGTGGATGTGGATGTGAAAACCGGGGTTAATTTCAGATCCATTGAGGATTATCCGGTGTATACCTCACCACAGGATTATTATACCGCTTTCTACAACAGGGCGAGAATTGGTGAAATTGCCAGGTTAAAGCAACCTGGAGCTGTTCCTTCCGGCCCTGCTCCCCATGATGTGGGACTTGCTGCATTAAGCAAACTAGGCTATAATGTTTATAATGTTCCTTTCAATCAATTGATCAGGCAGGACGGTTCTTTTAATCCTGATGCAAAATTATTATATCAGGATAACTGGAAGAAGCTTCTTTTCAAACCGGCCTTGAGAAGAGAAGCCAATGTGGGGATTAATGCCAGCGGTGATCAGGTAAAATCCTATACGTCCTTAAATTATCTGGATGATAAAGGTTACCTTATCTCTTCCGGGTTTGAAAGATTCGGAATCAGATCCAACCTGGATTATACCATTACTCCTAAATTAAAATTAACCTCCGCGCTGTCTTATACTTATAGCAAACAGGATTTTGGGGAGACAGGAGGATTTTCCAACCCATTTCAGTTTGCCAGAAATATCTCACCGTTTTACCCTGTCTTCTTAAGGGACGATAACTACCAAAGATTGTATGACAGTTACGGAAACGCCCTGTATGATTATGGAGACGGACAAGGTCCTAACGGAGCCACAAGATCCTATGCCGTTTTTGAGAACCCTGTTGGCAATCTGCAAAAAGATAAGTCCCGGACTACAAGTAATATTGCCAATGCCAATCTTGGTTTGAATTATGAGATCATCAAAGGATTGGATTTTACCTATAATTTTGGAGCGTATCTGGAAAATCTGAGAAACCTTCAGTTCGGAAATACGGAAGGAGGCACCTCATCATCAGTAGGCGGTACAATTACCAGAGGCTCACAGTTCAGATATACCCTGAACCACCAGCAATTGCTCACCTATCAGAAGAGATTCAACAAGCATAGCTTCAATATCCTGATCGGTCATGAATTAAATAAAATTAAAAACGAAGGAATATCAGGAACAAAGCAACAACTTTTATTACCGGATTCATGGTCTTTTGACAATGCCGTGAAAATAACAGACCTGTCCGGAAGTGGTTACGAATATGCAGTAGAAGGTTATTTCTCAAGACTGCTTTATAATTATGATGGTAAATATTTCTTTAATGCCAATGTCAGAAGAGACGGTTCATCTGTATTTTCTCCTGAGAGCAGATGGGGAAATTTTTACGGGTTAGGAGCAGCATGGAATGTGGCTAAGGAAGATTTCCTTAAAGACAATACCGTCATCAATGCTTTAAAATTAAAAGTTTCTTATGGCCAGCAGGGAAATGATAATATTCTGCTGAATAACTCCACAAGAGATTATTATGCGTATCAGGATATATATGGAATTAACAATTTCGGTGATGGCAAGCCTGTTTTATCCCTTAAAAAACAAGGGAATAAGGATTTAAAATGGGAAACGTCCAAAAACCTGAATGCCGGCTTTGAAATTTCTCTTTTAAACAACAGGGTGTCATTAAATGCTGATTATTTTGAACGAAAAGTATCAGACATGATTTACACCCTTCCCCTTCCACCGTCCAATTCCGGTTCTTATGTGAAATATGGAAATATAGGTGACATGACCAACCGCGGAGTACAGGCAAATGTCAATGTGGATATTCTCCGCAATGAAAATGTACAATGGAGCTTCTATGCCAATGCCACTCACTATAAAAATAAAATCACAAGATTACCTGCAGAACAGAGAAGTACAGGGCTCGTTACAGGATTGTTTATCCTGACGGAAGGCGGAGACCGGTATACCTATTACCTTAAAGAATTTGCAGGGATAAATCCGGAAAACGGAGATGCCCTATGGTACCGGACTACGATCAACCCTGCCACTCAGAAAGAGGAAAGAACGATTACCAACAACTATAAGGAAGCCACTGATTATAACACGGGAAAATCCGCTATTCCTAAAGTATATGGCGGATTCGGAACGGATATTACCTATAAAAGGCTGAACCTTTCCGTTAATTTTGCGTATCAGTTGGGCGGATATGGGTATGATGATATTTACAGAAGTTTATTCCATTCGGATACGTATGGGTCCAACTATTCTACTGACCTGGATAAAACCTGGACACCGGAAAATCCCAATGCAGCCTTACCGCGGGTAGATTTAACTTCTACCAATCAAAACGGGAATTCAACATTATATCTGATAAAATCAGATTACATCAGCCTTCAGGACGTCACTTTATCATACCAGTTATCTGATGAATTTGCAAAGCAGGCAGGATTATCAGGTTTAAAAGTATATCTGACAGGAAACAACCTTTATTTATGGTCAAAGAGGAAAGGATATGATCCGAGAGCATCATTAACCGGGGTTTCTGATTCTTACAAATATTCCCTGTTATCGAGTGTCTCGTTAGGCTTTAAATTAACTTTTTAAAAAAATTTATGAAAACAATAAAATACTTTATAGCAACCATAGCCATTGGCCTTCTTACTTCAAGCTGCGCCAATGATCTGAATACTTTGCCGGACGGGGATATTTCCGGAGAGCAATTGAATAACGATTCATCGAGCCCTGAAAAAATATTAGGAGGAATCTACCTTGATCTTCGCAGCAATGGCGCCGGAGGCACTACCTCTCACTCTGATTTTGGAATCATGGCTATAAAAGCCGGTGCAGACCTGATGTCCAATGACGTGATACAGTCTACCAACCAGCATTTGGGAATGTTTTATAATTATGAAGCAACCAATGCCAGTAATTTAGCTTCAGAGATTGTATGGACTACTTTTTATGCCAGGATATTTGTTATTAATAAATTACTTGACGATTTACAGAAAGATACGGGTTCAAAAAACAGGGCTATCAAAGGGCAATTGCTTGCGTTAAGGGCTTACTCCTATTTTTATCTGGTTCGTTTTTATGCTAATGATTACCAGGGGCATTCATCTGACCCGGGGCTTCCATTGGTTCTTACAAGCAGCAACCCTAGCCAGGGATTGCCCAGGTCCACTGTATCGGAAGTATACGGACAGATTACCAGGGATATTGAAGAATCCATCCAGCTTCTGGACAGCTTTGCACGGCCAACGAAAGCCCAGATCGATCAGAGAACAGCTAAAGCTATTGCTGCTGAGGTATATTTACAAACCGGAAACTATCAAAAAGCAGCTCAGTATGCTGCAGAAAGTAAAGAAGGCATCGCTTTGATGACTGAGAGTGAATATACCACTACCGGATTTTCCAATATCAATAACCCTGAAGTGATATGGGGCTTCCATAATACCATTTCCACCATGAGTATCGGGAATTATTATGCTTCTTTCTTCTCAATGTTTGACAATACCAATGAAGGGTATGCCGGTGCGGCACAAATCCGTAAGTTGATTGATAAACGTCTTTACGAAGCTATTCCAGCAACGGATTACCGTAAAAAGGTATTCAACGGAAGCCAGAGTGCCCAATACACATTCAACGGAAAAACTAAAAATTATCCGGCCTATGTAAGCTGGAAATTTAAGGATCCAAGCCTTTTTGAAGGAGATTATATCTACATCAGGGCTTCCTCACTGTATTATATAGAAGCTGAAGCATTGGCCAGACAAGGAAGGGAAACCGAAGCCAGACAGGTATTATTTGATATTTCGTCCAAAAGGGATAAAGCCTATACCCTGTCTGTAAAATCAGGAAACGAACTGATTAATGAAATTATCCTTCAAAAAAGAATAGAACTTTGGGGTGAAGGGTATGCATGGTTTGATATGAAGAGGTTAAATATTCCTTTAGAAAGAGTGTACACCGGAACCAATCATACTTTTGGCAGGTTTAACCTGACACCGGATAAATTTAAATTCCAGATTCCTAATAAAGAGATTAATAATAACCCACAAATCCAACAGAATGACTAGATAGAACGCTGAAAACCTTTACAATTATTTTAATATATTCTATGTAAGGCGCCATTTGCTTAAAATGGTGCCTTTTTTTAATGAAACCCAGAAACCAATAGAGTTGTTCAGGATCAGTCTCAAAAATTGGGGACATAAATTGGGTCTTGAATATAAAAAATTCTGTCCATTATTGATTAGCATCAAAATTATTGAGCTCGTTTTTCACGCAAAGTTTTTTAAAAAATAATGTTCTATTTCAAGTAGGCAAAGAAGGCAGCATAGCTGCTGACTAAGCGCATGCAAAGTCTTCGCTTCATCAGAATCGATTAAAGATCGCTTCATCAGAATCGATTAAAGATCGATTCATTTCTTAGCTTACTTAAAATAAAGAGTAATCAAAAAAAAATCTTTGCGTGAATTTTAATAATTAAATACATCTAAATGTTATATGCCCCCAACTTTTGCGCTTGATCCGTTGTTCAACTTTCCAGGGCCTGATAATTTAGATTTTATCTGCAAAGATTAATTCAGAATAAAAAAAGTTGATTCAGACTCCTTTCCACATATTGTGGTAAAGCTCCTAATCAAACTTGATAAACATCTGCTCAAAATTCAGGGTCATGGTATTGAACTGACGGATTACATCCTGACCAATATTTCCATACACTGTTTCTTTATTAATCCGGGTTTTTAATAAGCTGATATCTTTGAGAGGAACCTGTTTTCCCAAAATATGGAATGTATGATCTACTTTAAAACCTTCATGTTCAATTTTTCCTCCTGCTCCCCCCATACCGATTTTGGTAATCTTGTATTTTTTATCTATTTCCTTTTTATTTTCCTCATAAAAGGGAGCATATAAAATCGTGTGATCTGCTCCGGTGTCAAACGTAAAATGCATGCCATCTATAAAAACCAGAGGAGACAGACCATCAATAGCCATATTAGCCGGTGTATTTATCTTTGTTTCATTTTCAGGTACTGTAAAATAATCATCCCGGGTAATCTGTACTTCCTTCAATGCCTCAATCACAGGAAATCCCAGAATGCCATTAATCTGATAATTAATCTGCGGGAAACTAAGCGCATTATCTGCAAATACAAGGAATACGGCATTTTCTATGACTGCATTTCCCAATACCAGCTTTTTGCAAACGGCAAGATCTGCTTTTACTGAGATACCGGTAATAGCATCTACATCAATACCTGCAGGAATAATTTTCATGTTCAAGCGCCTGGCAGTGGAAACCGAAACAGTAGAAATATTAGCTCCCGTATCAAAAATAAAGTTCATAGCGTCCTCTCCTACCTTTATTTTCAGATTTTTTAATCCGGCTACATCTTTTTCCATCTTAATGCGGATTCCTCCATTAATGGAAATTCTCTGACGCGGTTCATTTTCAAGCGCAGTCCAGATTTTAAGGTTATTTTTCAGGTCCTTTACCTCTCCTTCCGAAAGCAGATTGCTATACCGGCTAAGGACAGTCTTTACCGCATTTTTTGCCCCGGAATAATCATATTGCTTCATGCAGTTGTCTTCCTTTATATGCCATATTTTAAGCATCAATGAATCCGGCAGTACCACTTTTGACTTTTCCAGTTGTAAAATTTTATCATTGGATAATTCAGGTTTGTTAAAAGCATTATCAAGTATTGCTTCAGTAAAATACTGATATTCCGTAGTAAGGCCTTGCCGGGATCCGGCAAAAAGATCACGGGCTTTGAAAAAATTCTTTTGCTTTATCTGGTGGTATATATTGCCAAATGCTGCATTACGGGCCTGTCCGGAGCCGGTAACCGTTACCAGCATCATCATAAATAGCACAATGGCGTTTAGCGTTTTCTTCATCAAAAATGATCCTGCATTCAGATGTTTTATGTTACCTTTAATAATTTCAGTACGGGAGTTCTTCATAGGTATATTATTAGTGGCCCGGATTTTAAACCGTTTTAGCCGCTAATTTATTAAATCTGACAGGATAAGGAAATAAAACCGGGGTTTAAAATGATATTATTACTGTAATTATCTGCCTGTTTTTTTAAATTCATCAAGTTTCCGCTTCATCAGCTCTATTTCTTTAGCCTGCGATTCAAGGATATTCTTTTGCAGTTCTATCAATTCCGGGTCCGTAAGCTTTGTTTTCTCAGACATTAACAGGGCGGCAGCGTGATGAGGTATCATTCCTTTCACAAATTCTTTGTCCCCCACAAACATCTGTTCTCTGATTCCAAACCAGGAAAAGATTCCAATCACTACAGAAATGAGTATGATGATCCTGTTCATTTTCTTATTCACATACATGGGTTTCATCACCAGCAATTCGATAAGCAGCATTGCAGAGACCATCAGGAGGGTCATATAAAGATTGTTGATATTCAGGATCAGATTTTGCCAACCGTCTATCATAGCATACATAATAAAATACATAGCGACAAACATAGCTGCAGCCATCACAACAAAACGCATATACATTGAAGAAGATTTTGTATTTTCTGATGAATGGGACATCTCGTGTTTATTATGTATTTTTTCCATGTCAAGAAATTGTATTTATTCTGTTCAATTGCACATGAATACGCTACGGATCCTGTAGGATCATTATAAAAATACAAACAATTGTTTAATGTATTATATGATTACAATCATAAACGTTACTCTGAACTTGTCACTAAAACGTCTACAGTAATGTCAGATAGTATTCAAAAAAAATCTCAGAATATGCATTCTGAGATCAATTAACAAGTATTAATTATTGGGAGGGAACTGAAATCTGAAATCAGGGATACATCCGTTTCCACCTGGTAATGGTATTTCTGCTCATCTTAAATAAGAGTGAGAGTTCTTTATTACTGCAGGGATTTTTTTTCTGATAATTTAAAATTTCAATAATAGAATTTTTATCATAGGATTTACGCTTCTGGTTGCTTTTGTTATTTCCGAAAATGATCTCATTCAGCGTAATAATATCCAGGGCTTCCAGTTTTCTTTTCTTGAGAACCTGTTCACAAATCTCTTTTTTTTCAGGATATTTCCAATCCAGCATATCCATATAAAGTTGTTTATAATTGGGTCTTAATGTATCTTTCATCTTCCTAATTATTTTTTCAGTATTATTTACAGATCAGATGTTACCTGATGTTTTGCGATCCACTTGTAAAGTGTTGTCCTGGGAATTCTGTAATCATCTATAATCTCCTGTTTTGTCTTTTTCCCTGTCCGGACCAGTTCCAATACAAATTCGATAAGTTCATCAGAATAAATATTTTTTCTGAACTGCATAAGCTGGGATTTTTCTTTCTTTCTAACCGGATTGGCATATTGTGGTGTATAAAGAATCAAATGCTGGGAATATATCCTGAAAAAATCATATCTCAACAGTTTAGACCATTTGAGAAGTTCTCCGGTAGAAATCTCTTTTTTTCCAAACGTTTCTAAAACGGTATGCTCAGGAATTCTGAAAACTTCGGCAATATGCCTTATAGTAACTTCCATTTCCTCTGTTTTACTTTTAATAAGCTCACCTATATGAATCTCTTTGTATAACATATTTTTCTCAGTTTTAAAAATGCCGGAGTATTTAAATGCTATACTCTGGCTTATAGATTATTGTAAAAACTCAATCTCATCACCCTGTAAGAGGGAATGTACACAGGCTCAGATTGAGAATAACAACTCGTTGTAATGTGTTTTTAGAATCTGATTAAGCCTGGTACCTTTTGTAAAGGACTTCCAATGTGTCACCGCCAGACAGTTGCATTGCAGAGGTTATTCCAGAATGAGTTTTACTTCTGATATCTGTTGATTGGGGATTGGCAGCAGGGGGTCTACAGGAAAACAATGCCGGGAGCAATATTGCTAAATTTTTTCTCATAATTTAATATTAATAGTTGGTGTAGTCAATTAAAACAGTTTAGATTAAAAGATCAGAAGCAAAGCAACATTATTATTTTCATTAAAACACTTCTTAATCTTTAGTATAAATTTCAAAAAAATGAAATCAAGCGACCAAAAAAGAACATTCTACAAATACCCTTCAATACATACAATACACTGATTAACAATTAATTATTTTCTTAAAGAAATCTTAAAATGAACATAATCATTCGATTTAAACTCTTTTATACTTGAAAAATTTATTGAAAACTGGTTTTTGTAGTATAAGGAAATTCGCGAATATACATCCCTGTAATTAAAAAAAATCTACATGAGGAATCATTATGATTACAGATTAAAAGATAATAATATCATTTTCTACTTTTAGTATAAGCTCTATCAGTAAAAAGGAAGTACTCGCAGTATATTACAAAGAAAACCGCCTGTAAAAGACAGCTCCAGGTTACAAACATTAAAAATATATTCTATTATTATCAGCAATACAGGAATCTTCAGGAATCCAATCCCTGGAAGAAAACATAAAGATCCTGTCCACTGGGAACATTAAGCTTTTTTCTCAGCCTGTATTTTTTTTGCTGGGCAGATTTGTGCAGGATAGACATATAGGTGGCAATTTCCTTTGAACTGAAGTTAAGCTTGATCATTGCACACAAGTGCAGATCTGCTCCTGATAAATCTTCATTAATATTCAACAGCTTCTCTATAAAATCAGGATATACCTCCTGAAAGCGGGTAAGAAAAGCAGAATCATTTCTTTTAGCAAGCTGAACAAGAGCATTGAAGCTTTCATTTACCTTACTGGCAAGCAGTTCCGTTTCATTGGTTAAAAGCTCAGTCTGATTCTTTAAAATGGTGGTCTGTTCTCTCAGCCGGCTCTTTTTGTTCATCATTTTTCTATATTTCAGGGTAAACACAATGATAAGAATCAATATTAATACTGCCGAACCCACAAATAATTTTAGTTTGAACACTTCAACATCATTTTCTTTCTCTGCCAACACCTTATCAATCAGAAGATTTACTGTTTCATTCTGATCATCAGATAACTTTGCTTTTGCATCCAGGTACTTATTTTCAAACTCAATTTCCTTTTCCTTATTTCCCGTTCCTTTATAAGCCTCAGCTATCGACTGGTAAATGAAAGGAATATTATATGCCTTTTTGGTTTGTAAAAATACATGAAGAGCCTTTTGATAAAAGTCCTGCGCTTCCTCATAATGTCCCTGGCTTTTATAATAGTCACCTGCTACCCTGTATACCATTCCCTGTTGGGAATCCGGTGAGATGGTATCTTTTTTTATAAGCTCCAATGATCTGTCGACATAGACTTTTGACGAATCCGCAAGCCCGGTATAAAGTAAGTGATGTTTGGCAATCAGACAATTAACCAGCGGTGTATTGATAACACTTTTTGCCCGGTGAAAATAGATCAGCGCCGAATCATTTCTTCCGGCATCATATAAAAAATCTCCCCGGTTTGAAAATACCCTGTTCAGGAAATAGTTTCTTTTATCCCTGAGAGCACATTTTTTAGTGTAATAAAGAGCTTTAGAATTGTATTTCAGGGCATTTTTATATAAACCGGTAACTTTACTCAGCTGTCCATACTCCTGAAAAAGCTTTGCCTTAAGTGCTTCATTTTGTGAATTCTGGAGAGCCGTTTCTGCCTTTTTCAGAAACACAAGACCCTTTTTATAATTTCCGATACTCACAGATATATTAGACATATTGATATAGCACAGGGCTTCACCGTCATGATATTCATATTTCCGGGCTTTTTGCAGGTATTCTTCATTTAGAAGCATGCATTTGCTATAATTACCGGCAAGACGTAATACCTCATTTTCATGAAGTAGCGGATAATCAAAATTGGTTACCGACAGATTATTTCCCGTACAGCTGTTTAAAACAAATAAACAGGATATACTTATAATAAAATATACACTCTTCAGGAAATTAATACCCATAAATTAATTACTAATAAAAATTTAACCATAATAAATAAACCAATACTATATTTTACATAAAAAAACTTTGACTAAAATAATAAAACAGATACGTACTACAGAAAAAACACATCCTACAAATATCCCTCAACAAAAAGAATACAGAACAAAACCAATAATAATCAATCATTTAATAATCAAAATTTCATACAGGATTAATAAATAAACTAAACTTAAATCCGAAGATGTAGTATATGATTTTTTTTATACCTCTCTTGTGAACGAACTGATTAATACATACTTCAATCGGAAAAATCTTAGCCTGGGGGAAATAGTAAACTTTCTGGCAATTGTAACATTTACCAGACATTTGATAACTTATTATACTCCCAAAACAAGTATTATTAATAGAAAAGCCTATGAACAAAACAAAACTATATTTTACCCTTGCCATTTCATTACTGCTTTCTTTTATTGCAAAAGCCCAGGAAACTGCCTCTTATACAAAAAAAATTGATAGTATTATAACGGCTTCCGTCCCTATACAGTTCAATGGGGTTGTCCTGATTTCCCAACATGGTAAAATTCAGTATCTAAAATCCAATGGCTACAAAGATTTTGAAAAAAAGATTCCTTTAAAAACTGATGATCAGTTTGAGATTATGTCCAATTCAAAGCAGGTCACTGCTGTCCTGATTCTGCAGGCCGCTGAAAAAGGGCTGCTTGACCTGCAAACTCCCATCAAAAAATACCTTCCTTCACTTACAATGCCTTGGGCTGACTCGGTGACGATCCACCACCTTCTGAACCATACCCATGGTATTGTGGATACTCATAAACCTTCTGCCTTCAAAGCGGGTTCGCAGTTTAAATATGGTAACCTTTCCTATATCCTTTTAGGGCAAATATTAAAAAATACTACGGGGAAAAGTTTTACGGAACTAGCCAACGCTCTCTTCAAAAAGATCAACATGGAAAAAACGTTCGTATTCAACAGTTCGGATAATCAATCTCTTGTACCCGGTTTTATGAACAATCAAAATCAATTCACAAAAGTGGAAGAAACATTTTTAAGTGAGGACATAGCTCCTGCGGCAGGTATTATCTCTACTGTACAGGACCTGTCAAAATGGAACCAGGCATTGTTTAAAGGTAAACTTCTTTCATCCAGGTTTCAGAAGCAGATGCTCACAGCATCCACCACCTCGCAGCATAATGTTTTTGGGAAGGAAAGTATGGGATTTGGCTATAATGTAAGGATTATCAGGGAAGCAGGTCTTGATTATTACGGGGTTACAGGTCTGGGAGACGGCTTTACCTGTCTAAATGTATACTTTCCTTCCACAGATACCAGTCTGATCATTCTTGAAAATCAAATGCCCGAAAGCCGTGAGTACTGGAGCTTTAAGGAAGCATCCATCAAAAATATCGTTTTGAAAAGTATTGTTTCAAAATAACGTTCTAAAACATATTTCATAGCATTTCAGCTATAAGAAATGAAAACACAGATACCCGGGGTCATCTGTGTTTTATTTTGAAATTCAACATTACCTGCTCTTTTCCTCTCCGGAAGACCTGTATTATTTTAATTGATTTTCTTTGGAAATACTTTATTTTCATCTCTTAAGATCCTGTATTTAATTTTTTCCATTGGCTTTTCAATAACCCATCTATAGAAAACCGCACCAACAACGCAAGCCAGCAGGGATAATAAAAGACTGCCATTACCTGAGGTCTGAATATTAAAATACTCCAGGAGGTCCTGTACCATATGAATAATTCCCTTGTGGGATAGATAGATCGCATAAGACAAACCTGCCAGCTGCAAAGTAACAGAGGATTTCCATCGGTAAAGAAATGAAGATTCTGAAACTGCAGCCAGGACAATAATACCGTAACTTACAGCAACTAATATAAATCCAAATGTTGATGCTTCCTTTGAAGCTTGTTCCCGGCACATCCAAAATGAAATCCCCAATAAGGTCAGTCCAGCCAGAAAAAGTATATTTCCGTTACGATGAATACTCTTTTTAATTCCTGATGAGTATTGCATTGTATATCCTGTTAAAACCCCTACCCCAAGGCCATCCAGCCGTGAATGAGTCGGATAATAAATTTTCATATACCATAATTTCCAAAAATCCAGAGAATTCCGATCAGGAATCTTCATTAATTCATTCCATGTTATTATTCTGATTATCAGCGAGAAGAGAATAATACCCAGGGTAAAAACCACCATATATTGAAACATTTTTACTTTTCTTAACATCCAAAGCAGCATAGGAAGAAACAAATAAAACTGCTCTTCGATACACAATGACCATGCATGTGAAAAGGTTCCTTTATGAATAACGTCTAATCCATAATTTTGAGTAAACGTGATAAATTTCCATAAGGGTGGTAAAGATTCCCGTTCCCGAAAGAAAGGAAATGTAAAATACAGGAAAAGAGTGAAAAGGAAAGGAGGGATAATCCTGAAAAAACGTTTTATATAAAAGGTTTTCAAATGAAGGTTTCCTTTGTCTTCCATTTCTTTAAATAATTGACTGGAAATTAAAAAGCCACTTAACACAAAAAACAGATCAACTCCCGTCCACCCAAACTGCCCTATGTGATCAATCCAATCCGGATGCTTAAATGCACGATAATGGTACATTAAAACCAATATAATTGCCAGGGACCTGAGATGATCTAATCCATACAATCTTTCAGAACATTGTATTGCCATATTATTTTTTACTGCAAATATTCTTTAAAAGCAAGATTACTTTTGAATACATAATGCGGAAAACCAGTTATCCCCTGTCAATGACGAACCAAGTCGTCTGAATACAGAACATTGCTGTTGATCACTACATAATGTTATTTGGCATATTTTACATCTGTTATGCTTTAAGATTTTATATTTTTGAGGATGACGAAAGCTTATTTCAGACAAATGTTCTATTTCCAGCTATTTTTTTGGATAGCTTTATTTTTATTCGGAACAATACGCAGCTACAGTGAATATGAGAACGAAAATTTTATAACGCTTACCATCTATCATTTCTGCCATTGGATATTCCAAATCCTGGGAGCGAATATCATTTATTTTATCCTCATCAGATATTTCCTGGACCGGAAAAAGTATATAGAATTTTCAGCATATCTTCTTCTCTGCCTTTATATTATTTCCGTCATTAACAGAATTTTCATAGTCTATTTAGCTGAGCCTTTGTTTATCAATCAGCCAAAAGATAGTCTTACCAGTATTTTTACCGATATCGGGTACCTTTTACTTCATTATACATTTCCTGTTATCAGTGGAGCATTTATTTTTATTTCAGTCATGTTTTTCATCAGATACAGGAATGAAAAGGAAAGCAGTGTACAATTACAGAAAGAAAAGGCAGAATTGGAACTGCAAGCTCTCAAATCTCAGCTGCATCCGCACTTCTTGTTTAATACTTTAAATAATATTTATGCTCTTTCATTGAGCCATTCAGAAAAAACTTCTCAATCCATCAGCCAGCTTTCGGATATTTTAGATTACATTTTATATCAGGGACAGAAAAAATGGGTTCCGGTTTCTGATGAACTCAATATCATTGATAATTATATTGCTTTGGAAAGCCTCAGATATACGCATGAAAGGTTAAAAATAAACAAACAAACCGTATTCAATTCTTACAATACCATACCTCCGCTTCTTTACCTCACCCTGGTAGAAAATGCTTTCAAACACGGTGCAGGCATGAATACTGATCAGACAGTCATCCAGATCAATATAGAAACCCATACTGCCCATTCATTTTTCAGTATTGAAAATACATATACCGATCATCAGGACAAAGACCCTAAAAATGGCATCGGATTGAAGAATATCAGAAAACAGCTGGAACATTATTATCATGAACAATTCACATTCCAGGTTTCGCAAAAAAAAAATATTTTTAAAGTAGAAATAACGACACCGTCACATTATGATTAATTGTATTATTGTGGATGATGAGCCTCTGGCATCAGCATTGCTTGAGAATCATATTTCCAAAATAGATCACCTAAGATTGGTGGGAAAAGCTGAAAACGCCATAGAAGCCTATAAAATACTTCATAACCAGAATATTGACCTGATGTTCCTGGATATCCAGATGCCCCATCTCAATGGAATCGATTTTTTAAAATCCCTGTCACAAAAGCCAAAAACTGTTTTTACCACAGCCTATCGTGATTTTGCCATTGAGGGTTTCGAACTGGAGGCAGTAGATTATATTTTGAAACCCATTACTTTTGATCGCTTTTTCAGAGCTGTAGAGCGTGTTTTAAGGAATAAAACCGATCCTGATGAAGATTATATCATTATCAGGACAAATGCTATGTACCGGAAGATTGCCCTTCCGGAAATTGTATATTTTGAAAGTTGCGGGAATGATATCAAAATATTTTTACACACTAATGAGTGTCTTGTTTCAAAAACAAAAATAACCGATCTGGAGGTCACTCTTACGTCTAAAGGTTTTGTTAGGATCCACAGGTCTTTTATCATCAATTCTCATTATGTAAAAGCCTTCAATCATCATGAAATACTTATAGACAAGTACCGGATTCCCGTAGGAAGAAGCTATAAAAAAGGGTTTGATGTATTTATTTCAGGACTGTCAAAAAATAAGTTAATATAAAACTGTGTTATAGCAGCTTATCGCTTTCAGGTAAATTTTTAACCTTTTTTTGTCAACAATTATTAATTTAAAACTAATTTTTAGTTATTTCAACCTGTTTTTCAATACCTTATACGATATTAATATTATATTACCTTTAGTCACTTATCACTGCAGTTCTTTGATTCGAATTTATAATTAACTGATTTTCAATGCATTATATCTTATCAGTTCAGCATAACAACTATGGCTTATTCCTGATGGATATTAAAAAAAAGTATTACTTTTGTTTGAACGAATAAAATTGTTTTTTAGCTTTTTTATTAGTAAGTTTATGTGCACCAATTTATTAAAACGTTAAAATTCATTCCATGAGAAAAATAATTCTACTTATTACATGCATGTTCAGTATTTCAGTTTTCTCACAGATTAAAGTGTTGAAAAATGAAAGTTTAGTAGAAATTGGTAAAGATAATTCCGTTGGTCTCTATAAAAAGGAAGATAAATTTACAATCAACTATCAGGATCGGAATACCAGTAACCTGAATACCATCAGATCTTTTTCATTTCAAAACCTGAACGGAGATGTATCAGGATTATATAAACTGATTATGGATGGATTTATATCTGCTCCAACTGAAAATATTATCCTGGAACTTCCTAATGATATCATTGAGCTTCATTACGAAAGAAATTATGGTCAACAAACGGTACAATTTATCCAGATCATTAACAAAAACCGGAAATATATAGGAAAATCACAGTTTTTAACACAAAAACAAGTGGAGAAAATCTTCGGCAGAACCAATGGTAAATATGCTTTGTACGATAAACCTGCCAGTATGAACCACAATCCTGCTAAATCGGGCTCAAATACGGCCTCTACCGCTGCACCGGCTTCAGGTAGCAATGGGAAAAAATCAAGAAAATAATTTTATTTTATAAATATTGCGAAACTCATTCTATAGGATGAGTTTTTTTATTTTATTTTTGCAGAAAGACATTACAATTATGCCGCTTCAGATAATCGATTTAACTAAAAAATTTGGTGAACAGACAGCTCTTGACAACATCAATATTACCATTGACAAAAATGAGATCATTGGACTGCTGGGCCCTAACGGTGCCGGAAAGTCAACCCTAATGAAATCTATTGTTGGGGCTTTAAAAATTGATCAGGGTGAGATTATCTTTAACGGGCAAAATATTACGGAACACGAGATTGAAGCCAAGAAAAAAATAGGATTTCTTCCTGAAAACAATCCGCTCTATCTGGAGATGTATGTAAAAGAATACCTTCAGTTTGTAGCCAACATTCATAAAATTCCTGAATCCAGAGTAGAAGAAGTTATTGAACTGGTAGGAATTACTCCTGAGAAATCAAAAAAAATCGGCCAATTATCAAAAGGGTACAAACAACGTGTAGGCCTGGCACAAGCCATCATCCATCAGCCGGATCTGTTGATCCTGGATGAACCGACCAATGGATTAGACCCGAATCAGATTCTTGAAATCAGAAATGTGGTGAAGCAAATTGGCCAGCAGAAGACAGTTTTACTTTCCACACACATTATGCAGGAAGTAGAAGCGCTTTGTTCAAGGGTTATTCTTATCCATAAAGGAAATATTCTCCAGGACTGCCCTATTGATGAATTTAAAGGGAAATTCAACAGTCTGGAAGAGGCTTTTGCCAGCTATACTGCAATTTCAAACTAACACTAAAGGATCTGCCTTTGATTTAAACTACCAAAAGCGAGAGCAAAAAATACCCCCAAACATCTGTGTCAATCTGCGTCATCTGTGGTGAAAATTAAAACCACAAAAGTCACAAAAGTTTTTGAACACTTTAGTTTCTGAAGTTAAAATGATAACGTTGAGAAGTGCACAAAAGTTTAAAAATCAAAGATTTTTGTAATGCACATACCCACATAATCCGCGAGCAAAAAATATCCCCAAACATCTGTGTACATCAGCGTCATCCGTGGTAAATTTTGAAAGCACTACTCAGTGAACATATAATTTTATTTCTCACAGGACAATGGCTTCATATTTGATGGAATCTGAACTGTTAACCAATAACCAATATCATGATCAGACAGCTTTTATTAGGGACTTTCTGTTTAGCGCAATTTTCTTTTGCCTACGCCAAAGAAATTCCGGATAACTCCAATACCACCGCCTCTCATGCTACTTTCCAAAAAGTACCTAAGACAGTGATTATTAAAACTAAAAAGTTTAAAATAAGAATCGATAAACAGCCAAACGGTAAATACCTGTATCAATCCTGGAATGCCAATTCAAAAATTACAGCGAAACCCAGTATGATTATCAGTGATGGAGAACTTATCCCTGATGGCAGCGGAGGCAATTATTATATCAGCTTTAGTAATGCCGGCCACACTTATCAAGTATGGAGAAATTATCTTACAGATTCTGCTAAAAAAGCCCCTTATACATTAACCGTAACAGATGAAAACGACCGTGAAGTTGTAAGGGAAGACGGACAGATTGTTAAGAATTAAAAATAAAAACCTGCGATGTGCAGGTTTTATTTTTATGTTCCGGATTGTCTTAGGTGGGTCAGGAAACGGCTACTCTCATAACTTTCTTTTGCCGCTTTATATCCGATATTAAAAATCTGTTCCAGCCTGTCCTTTTTCCGTTCAAAGGTTCCGTAGCCTGCTAATTTCTGCGAGGAAATAAACCAGTCGCAATAATCAAATTTCACTTTCTCAACCCGGTAGGAAAGCAGGTCATAGGAACGGGATACAATAGCTTTGATTGAATTCAGGTCCTGAATTTTCGCTTCATTCGGAGGGGATACAAATACACCGATCAGCCGGTCACATTCGTCTCTGATGATATCTGCCGGAAAATTGTTCAGTACTCCTCCATCACAATACATTTCATCCCCGATTATATAAGGAGTGGTAACTCCCGGAATAGAACATGACGCTATAATTGCGTCCACAATTTCAAAGTTGTCATCAAAAATTTTCTGTGTTCCTGAAACCAGTTCGGTGGCTACAATTTTCACTTTTATATCCAAATCACCCAATTTCATATCATGAAAGATAGGCTTAAGATAATTCCTGAATATAATAGAAGAAACAAGACCCGGTTGATTAAATGTAAAATGTTTCCAGTTAAAAAAATACACAGAATTGAAAAAATCCATGATTTCATTTGGCGTTTTTCCTATTGCATGGAGGCAACCTACAATAGAACCTGCGCTACAGCAGGCCAGAATGTCAATTTCTATATTTTTTTCTTCCAAGAATTTTAATACTCCAGCGTGAGCGATCCCTTTGGTACCGCCTCCTGATAATACAAGCCCTACTTTATCAAAATTCATAGAATAAATTTAAGAAAACAGAGTGAGATAATCAGATTAATTTTTATAAATATGCCGATTTTAAAATTATTTTAACAAAAACAAGAGTCAGCCTTTGCTTTCTCCTTTGAACAGAAGACTACAAAGTGCTTAATTTCATCCTGATAATTACTCTAATGCTTCGTCATACAGTTGTAAAAGCTCTGCATGTTCTTTTTCAGTCTTCGCCGATTTGAGTTTTTCCTGAAGATCCGGACGATCTTTAAACAGCTTTTTTAAATTGTTTCTGAAGTCACTGAAAGGCTTTTCCTGGTAGAGAATATTTTTATTTTTATCTACCAGATAATAAATAATTTGAACACCTGGTGATAGAATCGAATTATCAAACGCTTTATACCAGTTGATGTTTTTTCCTTCATAAACTACCTCAACCAATCCTTTTTCCTGAATAAATTTATCCGTTGAGGCAAAATATTCATGAGGCAGCTTATTCTCATCTACAATTTTTATATACCTCACCTTATCTATGGGAACCCAGGTTGTATTTCCATTTTCATCCATCATTTTCATTTTGAATAAGATGGTAGCAAATGAGTATTTTTTGTTGGTATACATACCGGTATTCCGGACTTTAGCCTTGATGGTGTCACCGGCACTTTTCAAAACATATTCTGCCGGGAAATATCTTTTGTTTTCTTTTTCCTGGGAAAAAACAGAAGTAAAGCAAAAGATCCCATGCAACTTTTTGCCTGCGAACTATCTTGCTGAGGAGCAGAGTGTTACCATTTAGTAGTGAATAGATAGGTAACGATTAAGAAATGAGCGGAGTGCTTTGAGGTACACTGTTTTGAATAGCCAAAGAACGCTCACTATTATCACTTGCAAAGATATTGATTTGTGAGCAAAAGTGAGCGTTCTTTCGTGATTTTCTTCTTTGAGAAGAGAGAATTTGTTCCCTACATCCTTCGTCCCCGTTTCTTTCTCTTGTTGGCTTCGTGGCGCAGTCTCCGCTGAAAGGCGGTTTCGGCATAATTCTCTCCATGGACTTGGAAGTCCAGTACACCGCCAACACCCGATGCAATCCCTTCGGCAACAACATCCACTACGCTCTCAACAAGGCTTGGTTCAGGACTTGGTGTTGGCTGTCGCTTTTCTTCTTGTAAAGGGCTTTTCGGCTGATAAATTGGAACAGAAGAGTGATAGGGAGCAGCATAGGACAGCCCGAATTGTTTCAGCAGCGAGTTATATCCAAACTCTCGTCCTATTTCCGAAGCCTTGAAAGTCTGCCCCTCAAAATGAAACTTCAGTCCATAGATGCTACCTTTCTTGTTCGTCATCTGTTCCACGATTACACCTTGTCGTCTCAAATCATATCGAAAGGATGCGTAGCCATTCAGTCCGCCATTCGCATACTTTCCCAACAGTCCATAAGCCATTGTGCGCAGTTTCTCCCTGCTCGCCTCCCGTGTCTGATTGGCTCTCGGCTTTTGATAGCGTTTTTCTGCCCGTATCTCATTGGCAATCGTCAGACCGTGTTTGCGACTCAGCTCTTCTGCCACTCGTGCTGCCTTGTTACTTACAAAGGTCGTATCATAAACCGCCCCGTTCATACTCATCCGATTGGCAATGATATGAATGTGCAGATTGTCGGTATCCTTATGCGTAACGGCTACCACCTGATGCTCCTGCAATTTCATCGCTTGGATAAATTCACAGGCTATCCCTTGGAGCTTCTTCCAATTCATCCCTGCTTCATCTTTCGGAGCGATACCGATTTCCATCCGCAGGAACTTGTTGCGACAACGACTGTTGAACCGACTGACAAGGTTCATCTCTTCGTATATTCTCTTTGCCGTATCTCCACAAAGGTTCTGGATTAAGAGCTTATTCTTGAGTTTCGTTTCTCGGAAGATATACTCCAACGCCGTCTTACCGTGCGCTATGGCTTTGCACTTAGCTATCATTGCGCTTGATATTTAGAACATCATATACCTCGTCCGTAATCCGATACCGAGGGCTGTAAAATCGCTCGAAAGCGTGTAGCGAGATGCAAGAAAGGTTCTTGGCAATAGTAACCCAAGAGGGGTCTTTCGTCTTAATCAAGTTGGAAATATGACTGAAGAAGTAGCTGACCCGTTGCAAGACCCGAATAGCTTCCCGTTCGTGTTCTCCCAATTGAGGAACGGCAACAATCTCCCCCGTAAGCAACGCCTCCCGACAGAACTCGGAGAGCTTCTTGCCCGTCCGTTCCGCTCGCTTTTGTATCCTCGTTTTCTCCTCTTCGGAGCAACGTATCCGAAGAAAGCAGGTCTTATTCGACTTCTTATCCCGTTTCTCTTTATCTGTTTTTGGTTTCATATTAGTTTGTTCACTAAGGCATTCCAGCCGATGAGAACGAAGTGATTACGGCTCTCCCCCCGAGCGCAGCGGTAAAGGGGGCAAGTGCAGTTTGTGGCTACAAACTGACGTCTTGCAATGTTACCGATGAAATACATTCGCATATACTATGATTTGCTTCCATTACTTGTTCTTCTTGCCTTTTGAGAATGCCGATTATTCATTTCATCACTGATGGCTCGGAATGCCGGGATTAAAGTTTGCGCCAGCGTTCTATATCCTCGCTGTATTCTTCCAAATGTCGGAGGGCTATGCTCTCCAAGAAACTCGAAACATTCGCCCCGTAATCGCCCAAGCGACGGACAACGAACTCCAAGCGTTCCCACGTGGAGCGACTGAGATAGGTTGCCTTTCTGTCGATGATTTTATGGGGTGTGAGAAAAGCTTCCCGATAGCTCTCCAAGCTTTCTTGTCGTTGCTTGTGGCTGATGCGTTTCGGAGTGCTTGATACCTCTTGTTGCTTTTCCTGTTTGGAATGCTCTGCTTTCACGGCTTCCTTTACTTCACTCAAAGACTCGGAAGGCAACGTTTGCTCGGAGACGGAGGAATGCGGAGAGCTTTCAGATTGCCCCGATTGCTCTATCTGCTTTGCTTCTTGTTTGGTAGAGATGGCTTTACTGACAATTTTGGAAAGTATCTGTGAGCCATCGGAGTCTTTGGGATGGTTCAAGTAATGAGATAAATCAAATTCCTCTTTCATGGCTTATTTGAGTTTACGTTTGACAATAACAGGGCGTACCGTTCGCCCTCTCTCGATTTCTAATGAGCTTTCTCCCGATTGGTAATTAGTAATCTTTGGATTGCCAATTAGCTTTTTCTGCTGTTGAGAGTATTGAGCAACGTGGTACTCATTGAGGTCTTTGTATCGGGAATAGTGTCGGCTCATATCCTCCACGTTGATACCTGCCGATTGTAAAGAATGTAGGGCTTGTCGTCCAGCTTGGTCGTTATCGAAGAAAGCTTGAACGGAATCGATACCTTTCTCGTGGAGATAGGCAATGGCTCGTGGGAGATTGCTGACAGAGTTCAGTACAAGGCAGGGAGCAGTTTCTTTTCCTTTCATCGTGAGAAGGGAAAGGAAATCCATAAAGCCCTCAAAGATGCAGTGAGGAGCATTGTTCGCTTCTCCTGCAATCAGAGAAATATCCTTTGGAGCTATCGTTCCCTTGAATGTCTTGTCGTCTCGGAGTTCATATCCTCCTGCACGATTGGCAAAGCCGATGGCAGAATACTCTCTTCCTCCTACTTCGTAGCGAATATGACGGAGATAAGGACTTGCCACGGCAAGGTCTATCCTGCGTACCTCTCGAAGATAGTTTTGCAGATACAGGGGCAACTCTTCGTTGATGAAGAGAATACGCCTTACATTACTTGGTCGCTGTTCACCTCTTATCTGTCCTGTGTGAGTTTCACGATGAAAGGAAGAGGAAGCGAAGGTTATCGCTTTCCCTTCGGCAAGATGCGCCATTGCTTCGTAGGCACTGCATCCTTGCATCTTCATCACAAGGTCTATGATGCTTCCACCTTGGCTTGTCCCATAGTCGTGCCACAAGTTTTGCCGAAAGTCCACTTTCAGGCTGGCATTGGGGTCTTCTCTGTAGAGTGCGTGATAAAGGGCATAGCCGTTGTAACGCTTGGCAGGCTTGATACCGCAGGCGTGCAGATAGTCTGCTATCGGTATCGCCTTGATGTATTGTAGGTCGTAATATTCGTTGTTCATTGCTGTTATCGTTGGATTGGAATTGTTCGTATTCATAGTTCGCTCTGTTTTCTCTTTTTGGAATTTTCCTCTTTTTATCTTACTACTCTTCTACATTCAGATAAGAGATTGACAGTGAAAGAGAAAAGTGTAACACTTCATTCTGTTTTATCCTTCTACACCTCCTGTCTACACCTTTTCTCATTCATTCTTCCGTAGAAGCGTAGAAAGATGGTAGTAAGCCGTGTTGCAAGATGAATCCCTCCTGCAATCCTTTCTCTTTCACTGTATTATCCTTAGTTGTAGTAACGTAGTAAGGAGAATAGGAAAGAAAAGAGAAAGAAGTATTGCAAGGAGGGGTAACAACAAGGTGCTATGGCGGTTGCTCGGGGTAAATCTTACGGACGGCATAGACATATACGGGATTGCCGTTTATCCTGCGACACTCCTTTGTATAGCCAGCCTTTCGTAAGGCTTCCCCCATCCGTTTGGTGGAGAGGGATTGTCGGGTATAGCAGGAGAGGTAACCCACTATCTCCGAATTGGTCATATAGAAGCGTTTTGTTGCCGTCTCTGCCTCCGTGGGAAAGGTGAAATAGCGGAGCAACAGTTCCATCTCTGTCGTATAGACTTGGAAGGCTTCGCTGTTTCTATGCAATTCAATAATCTCTTCATCATTGAACCAATAGCGAAACCCTTCATTCAACCGTGTCTTGGCTTCGCTGTAAACGGCATCCATCGGAATGCTCTTGGCTCGGTCTATCTCTATCGCCAGCACCTCAAAAGGGAGGAAGCGTCTGCTCCCTGTCGGGTCGGTGAGGAAGTCGTTGCCATTGACCGAAGCCACGAAACTTGCCAAGTGGGGTCGCTCCTCGATATGCTTCTCGTAAGGCATACGGTACTTCACCTGCGGACAGGTAATGAGATTCTTCAGTTCGTTCTCGTCCCGTTTATTGAGGGCTTTGAGTTGGTCGTCAATATTGATGATAAGGTTTTGCCCGATAAGACTCAGCACGTCCTTCTCCTGTGGATATATCTTCCCCGTATAGCGGTAATCGGAGAGAGACGGAGGGCAGAGCAGGTCAAGGAACGTGGTTTTGAATTTTCCCTGCTCACCTGTCAGCACAAGGCAGGTATGGTTACGACATTGCTTGTCGTCCATTGCGTTGGCGACCACCGCAACCAGCCACTTGGTGAGGTATTCTTTCCACTTCTCGGGATTGGTTACACTCACGCAGTCGGCAAGGGCGGTGATAGCTTCCGCATTTCCTTTCGTCAGTGGTAAGGCTTGGAAATAGGTTTGTACAGGATTAACACGTGGGGAGAAATCGCTTTCGATGATGCTGTACAGGTTCTCGGGCGAGGTCTGTACATCGGCTTCCTTATCTAAAGCTCGTTTGAGGGTATTGATACGGTAGCGGTCTACGGCTGTATAATCGTCCGTTCCTCGTGGACGGTACTCCGCTCGGTGCAATACGGTATTGTACCGAAACTCGTAACGAGCCGAAAGGAACTCTTCTATTTGCGTGTTCTTGGAGAGGTTGTCCTTCTCTTCTTTTTTCATTGTTCGTATCTCTTTTATTTGCTTGATTTTGAACTTTCATCCGAAAACGGATGCTGAAACCAAGTTACAGAGGCGAACATAGAGTCCCAAGGCTGGTGTGTCTGTTGCTTCGAGGTACAGAGAAATGCTCTGAAAATGGATGGGATAAACAGGGAAAATCGGGACAAAAACACTCAAAAGGAGAGAACAGAGAAGAGAACGGCTCTGCAAACGACTTCATCGGATTGCCAACGTCTGCACCCTTTTTCTTCGAGGGATAGGCAAGCGAGAATTATCATTGGTGAGAGAGCATCCAAAAGATGCCGAGTAATCAAAGAAAAGATACCGAGCAATCTCACGGTCGCTCGGTATCTTTTTCCCGTTGTGTCGTGTGGACATTTCACATCATATCGAAGCCACAAGTACGCACTTAGAGAAAAGGGGGTGAAACAGGCGGTTTGTGCTTGTACATTTGCCTGCGATTTCCTGCTGTTTCCCTTGATTTCATCGGTTCTTGGGACAAGGATTTCGCTTGCATACATTTGCACCGAAAAGAGAAAAACGACAATTAAAAACGATATTGATATGAGATTTACCGCCATCGACACCTCCGCGTGGGAGGAACTGAAAAAGAGCATCGAAGAGCTGGCTCTTTGTATGCGAGAACAATTCGGAACGAAGCCCGAAGTCCCCGACCTGTTGCACAACGGGGACGTGTGCCGAATACTGAACATCAGCAAGCGAACGCTCCAACACTATCGGGACACGTCCGTGCTGCCCTTTATCCAAATCGGGCATAAATGCTATTACAAACGTGAGGATGTGGAAGCACTCCTCGAAAAGTCGAACCGAAAGATACAATGACTATGGAACACGAAATCGTAAACAAAGAAACACCCGAGATGAAAGAACTCATCTCAGGCATTAGGGAAGTAAGTAAACGTATTCGGGAAATTGCCCAAACGCACCGTCCGCTCTTCGGGGGAGAAATCTACCTCACGGGGCGAGAGGTCTGCGAACGCCTTTTCGTCAGTCCTCGCACCTTGCAAGACTATCGGGACAAGGGCATTATTCCCTACACGCAGATTGCAGGGAAAATACTCTACAAACTTTCCGACATCAACCGACTGCTGCAAGAGAATTATAGGAGATAGAGCCTCTTGTAAGGAATGTTCCCCTGCCGTTTGGCAACCACATAGAAAGAACATTCCGAATGGTCACCTCAAAGATACCGAGCAATCTCGCAATCGCTCGGTATTTTTTTTGGATTGCTCGGTATCTTTTTCGCAATAAGTCGAGTATATTTGCGTTATCAGGACAAAGCAACATCTTCCGCAAGCGAAATCCTCCGACTTCGGAAGAGGGAGCAAAGGGGGAAACACTACTGAATTATGGCAAATAAACCAATGAAGCTTATGAATGATTTTATCAATGCTCTATGTAGCAATGCAAGGAATGAACGAATTCCCGAAGAACACGACTTCTTTGGCTGCTTGATAGGTGAATGGAACATCGTGTGGAACGACCATTTGGAAGATGCCGAACCACGAAAAGTAAAGGGCGAATGGATATTTTCCCGAGTATTGGACGGTACGGCAGTTCAAGACCTCTTTATCGTTCCCTCTCGCAAGGAACGCCTGATAGATAAACAACTTGATGCCGAATACGGAACGACACTCCGTATTTTCAATCCCAAGACAATGGCGTGGGATATATTCTACGGTTGTATGGGCGAGGCTATCCGACTGACAGCCCGAAAGGTCGGCGAAGAAATTATCCTGACCGAAAACACGACGGAAAAAATGAGGTATGTATTCTCTGATATTGCGACTTCTTCTTTTCTGTGGAGAAAAGAGCGAATAAACGAAAACGGCGAGTGGCAAACCGTGGCGAAAGTAACGGCAGAGAGAAAACAAAATAAATGAACTGATGATGAAACAGAAAGTCTTATTTATCTTATTGAATGAATATACCGATTGGGAGGGAGCTTTTCTCTCCACGGCTCTTCACGTGGGTGTGATACCGGGCGGTGAAATAAAATACGAAGTGCATACCGTTGCACCGACATCGGACGCTGTCCGTTCAATTGGAGGTTTCAGAACTTTACCCGATTATTCTTTCGAGAATATGCCGAAAGATTATGCCGCCTTAGTGCTTATCGGTGGCAACCGTTGGACCTCGCCCGAAGCGAAACTTGTCATACCTTTGGTACAGAAGACTTTGGATAAAGGTAAAATTGTCGGGGCAATATGCAATGGTGCTTCATTCCTATGTTCACATGGTTTCTTGAACAACGTAAAACACACAGGCAACGGTCTCGACCAACTCAAAAAATGGGGCGGTTCCGGTTACACTAATGCGGAGAATTATGTGGAAGCACAAGCCGTTAGTGACAAGAATATTGTTACGGCAAATGGTGTAGGGCATTTGGAATTCACTCGTGAGATGCTTCTATTGCTGAAAGCCAACAATCCCGAGCAGATAGAGGCTTGGTACGATTTCTATAAAAATGGTTTCGTGAGATAAAGTTATTTTTCTGAGATACTAAACTTTATGTTCGTAACGTCAAACATAAGAGCCACGTTTCCATGCAATTTACAGAGCGTTTGGCAAGTTGTAACATCGCTAACAGACTATTCGTGGAGAAGTGATGTTGAAAAGATAGAGATCATATCAGACACGCAATTTGTAGAAATAACGAAGAGTGGATATAAGACAACTTTCACGATAACAAGACAAGAACCTTGTTGTCGATGGGAATTTGATTTGGAGAATGACAATATGAGAGGGCATTGGGTTTGGTGTTTTCAGTGGAAATGAAAAGACAGCCTCGATTGATTTCACGGAGTACATAGAACCAAAGAAATGGTTTCCCAAACCGCTTGTAAAGATATATTTGAAGTACATGCAAGTCAGATATGTCAGGGATTTAAGGCAGACTTTGAAAAGAATATGACCATAGATTTTATCTGAAAATAAAAAAGCTATGCCACAAATAACCAAAGGAGGAAAGTTTATCTTCGGAATCTCTCATATTCGGGAAGATTTGACAATTCAGATACCAAAACAAGCTATCCATGAATATGCTCTTGCTGATATTGAAAACATCATTCTGATTACAGGAAGTAAAGCGACGGGAGGCTTCTGTATAACGACTTATCCACTTCTTTCTTCTTCAAAACTGTGTCATATATTGACAAATTGTCCTCAACTAAGGGAACAGACGCTACCAATGGGCAAACTGATAACCTATAAAGGAAGGGGTTATACTTGGGTGCCAATAGGAGAAGGAGGAATGATCAGCCTAACCCCTGAATTGATGAAGGCATTAAGATTGCAAGTCCATTCTGAATTATTGGCTATCAGAAGTAGCAATATCGCTTTCACAATGGGAGCAAAAGGGCCGTTGTGGGAAAAAGCGCAGGCTTTCAATGGTGAAATTACACGATATTAGTCGTAGAAAGGACTTGCTCCATAAAACGAAGCAAGTCCTTTCTGTTTAGTCTTAACCTCTCCTTTTTTGTGTGAGTTTCTCCATATCCTTTGAAATCTTGCTGTCCGTGATTTGAGCGTAGATTTGCGTGCTGGCAATAGAGGAATGCCCCATCATTTTGGCAATGCTCTCCATCGGAATACCTGCCTCTAAAGTCAGTGTGCCGAAGCTATGTCGTGCCATGTGCCAAGTTAGCGGAGTGGCGAATACCACAAGCCAAACCAATCGTTTTGAGGTAAGTGGGATAATTTGCCTTTACTTATCGTATCGGGAAATACCTTGTAATCCCCCTTGCTCTTCTCTTTCGTGTAAAGGGCGAGTATCTGCTCCGCTATCGGATGCAGGGGTATCAAACTCTCTACCTCCGTTTTCTGTCTTGCCTTGCGGATATATCGCTTCCCCTCGCTGTTCGTTTCGATTTGCGAAGCTCGGAGGCTCTGCAAGTCGGCGAATGCCAACCCCGTAAAGACAGAGAAAAGAAACATTCTTCGGCTCAGTTCCGCCCCTTCCTCCTGCAACGGGAATGCCAAGAGCTTTGCCACCTCGCCCTTGCTCAGGAAACGAGGTTTGCGCTCCACGGCTTCATACTTCACCTCTTCAAACGGATTGAAGCGTATTGTCCCTTGGCTGACAGCTCGGTACATCAACCGACTCAACCAACAGAGATGCTTGT